>JANNOF010000252.1:0-4199 GCA_031398925.1 Gloeobacteraceae cyanobacterium SOY_34_metabat_371
GATAGAATCTTTAAATGGGGATATTAGTTTATTATCAAATGAATTTAATGATTGGATAAAATTCTGGAATATTGAATGTGTATTCAGTTTTTCTTCCAATAAAAACATCTTTAAAGAAGAATTTGAAATACAAGCTTCTAGAATTAAAAAAATAACATTATATAATGATCACTTCTTTAAAAACGCCACTGGCTAGCCGAGACACCGCTGGTCCTGAAAATACCGCGTGGGTCGCGCAGGCATAAACTTCCTTCGCTCCAGAATCCAATAGGGCCCGCGCCGCTTCGGTGATCGTTCCCGCCGTATCGATCATGTCATCTATTAGAATCGTCGTGCGCCCTGCCACATCGCCTACTACATTCATGGCTTTGGCTTCATTGTGGGTGTGACGGCGCTTGTCAATGATGGCAATGGGCGCATCATCCAGCTTTTTGGCAATGGCCGTAGCCCGGGCTACCCCCCCCACATCCGGCGAAACCACTACCGGATCGACCAGGTCTCGACTGAGGAGGTATTTGACCAAAATAGGGCTAGCCGCTAAATGATCGACTGGAATATCGAAATAAGCTTGGATTTGCGCCGAGTGGAGGTCCATAGCCAAGACCCGATGTACCCCCGCCTCGGTGATCAAGTTGGCTGTCAACTTGGCGGTAATGGATTCGCGCCCAGAGGTCTTGCGGTCGGCACGGGCATAGCCGTAGTAGGGCAAAACCGCCGTGATTTGCCGTGCAGAAGCCCTCCGACAGGCATCGATCATGATCAGCAGTTCCATTAGATGATCATTGACCGGATGACAGGTAGGTTGCACTAAGTAGACATCACACCCCCGGACGGACTCTTGGATCTGGACATAGATCTCACCATCGGAAAAATGCTTACGGATCATGTTCCCCAAGGGAATACCTAGATAGCGGGCTACCTGGTTGGCTAGATCAGTATTGGCGGACCCTGAAAAAACCCGCAGACGCTCACTGTGGTCGATTTCGGGGGGAGCAGTCCTCGGCATGGGTACGAGTATAGAACTCACCAGATCCCTCGTTGGTGCCAAGACATGACTACTATATCTGATTCCTCCTAGATTCTGGCTGCCCAGAAATACGTAAGTTTCACGTAGGTAAGGTATTCTCTTTGTTATGAAGTATCAAGCAACCGTCGAAGTCACCCTCCGCCCCTCAGTTCTTGATCCGGCAGGGGTGGCTGTAGCTCAAGGTTTAAGCCAAATGGGCTACCCTGTAGCAGGGGTGAGAATTGGTAAATTAATCCGCCTTGAACTCGATGCCCCTGATGAATCCCAGGCCCAAGATTTGATCCAACGGATGGGGGTTGAGGTTTTGAGCAACCCGGTGATCGAAGATTTTCAGTTTGAACTCAAGGCCCTTCACCAATAGAGACCTGGGGATTTTGCGTATCCCAAGTCACTACGGCCTGTTCAAAAAAAGGTACCCCTAGCACCAGATCCAGACCACCCAACAGATCCGGGGGGGCTTCTTGGACCACCAGGACTTGGGGGGGATCAAAGCGTAGATAGAGATTACTCAGTTGCGCCTTGACCGACTTGGTCACAAGGGCCAGTTTTACGTCCTTGCGTACCGAAAGCTGCACTGGAGCTAAGTCATTGGGTGTGATCCCCAAACGGCTAGCACTACTCCCGCGTACCAAGACAAAAGCTGAGCCACTATCGATCAAGGTAGCTAAGGGCGGGTTTTGCCCCAGGTTAACCCGCAACTGCTGGCCTATGTAGGGCAAAGTTAGGGATGCATTATAAAAACTGGGATTGAGCACGAGCACCGGTCGTTTGCTCGATAAACTCAAGGAGACGCGGCGGACCCCCGGTATGGCTCCTGGGCCTAAGCCTAAAAGCCCTTGGGCCAGTTGGCGCTGGATCGTCTGCACGACACTGACCGTTGGACCCTGGATGGTTTTAGCAACCAAGAGGGGCAGGACTTGTTGCCAAAGCCCTAAGCCCACGTTCTGTTGGATCACCGGGCCGCGCACTTCACCACCGTCAGCATAGACCACCCGTTTGAGGGCTAGGCCCGCCCCGGCAGCACTCAATAATTGCCGGGAGTCTACCCAGCTTTGAAAACTACCCGTATCCAGGATCAATTTAGCCGGGGCCGATCCAATGGTGGTTTCCACCGCATAAAGCGTATAGTCCCGGTCTTGGATCGGCTTGACCGGGAGGATCACTTCTTCACTTTGGGCCAAAACGGAGGGCACTAGGCCCAATCCCATCAGGGCCTGGATCAACGCACGGCGGGTTTGCATAGCCGTACTATATCAGAGTTGATCAGGCCCTAGGCCTGCGCTACCGGGTAACAGACGTTAGTTCCACCCAGACCACAATAGCCGCCAGGATTCTTGGCGAGGTACTGCTGATGGTAGTCTTCAGCGTAGTAAAACGTGGGTGCGGGCAAAATCTCGGTGGTGATCTGGGCATGGCCCGAGGACATGAGGGCCTTTTCATAAACCGCTTTAGAGGCCTCAGCTTCCTGGAGTTGGGTCTCTGAGTACGTGTAGATCCCCGAACGATACTGGGTACCCGAGTCATTGCCTTGGCGCATACCCTGGGTTGGGTCGTGGCTTTCCCAAAATATCTTGAGTAGTTCTGAGTAGGGGATCACTTGGGGATCAAAAACCACCAGCACCACTTCGTTATGTCCCGTACGCCCCGAGCAAACTTCCTTGTAGGTGGGGTTGGGGGTATACCCTGCCGCATAACCCACGGCGGTTGAATAAACGCCCTTTTGTTGCCAAAATTTGCGCTCTGCACCCCAAAAACAGCCTAGGCCAAATATTGCTAGTTCCAGCCCTGCGGGAAAAGGACCCTGGAGGGGATTGCCGTTAACAAAGTGACGTTCCGGTACCGCTACGGCGACCGCCCGACCCGGTAGGGATTCTTCCAGCGTAGGCATAGACACTTTTTTACCCCAGCCAAATAACACCATGAGTCCCTCAGCGTGCGACTTTACACTTCTTTAAGTATAAGGCGGATGAAAAGGCTAAGTCGTACCTTCGGCTAAAAGATGTTCTTCCCGGTAGCCTAAACGGGCACTGTTGCCCCGTAGGGAAGTCATCAACGAGGCCATTTCCAAGGCATCTTGACCGTAGGCCCAGCCCTTGTTGTCCTTGATCCCAGCCCGCTCTAGGGCCTGTTGCATATTTTCCGTGGTCAGGACCCCAAAGATCACGGGTGTCCCGGTTTCAAGCATCACAGAAGCAATGCCATCGGCAACTTTTTTGGCTACATAGTCAAAGTGCGGGGTTTGACCCCGGATCACCGCCCCTAGACAGATCACCGCGTCATAGCCGCCCTTACGGGCTAGGGCTTGGGCGGCAAGGGGTAGCTCAAAGCAACCGGGCACCCACACATAATCCACCTGATCACTGAGGTTGATGCCGTGGCGGCGTAGGGCATCTTCACAGCCTGCCAAAAGTTTGCCCGTGATCAGGTCATTAAACCGGGCAATCACGATCCCTAGGCGCATACCTTGGGTCTGATCAAGACGACCTTCATAGATGGTCATGATTATTCCTGTCTTAGGGGTAAGTTCACCGCAGCACTAGGGGTCAGGTCCAAAATCCGCTGCCGGATCTGGGAACTCGTCAACCCTAACTCCGTCAAAAGCTCGGCGCGCTTGGCATGGTGTACAAATTCATCGGGGATGCCTAAACGATGAACAGGGATAACAATTCCCGCATCCATAAGGGCTTCAAGCACCGCTGAACCAAAGCCCCCCATCAAACAGCCTTCTTCAATGGTGATCACACCGCGTAGGCTGCGACGGGCCAAAGGCAAGATCAGCCCTAAATCTAAGGGTTTGACAAAGCGGGCATTGACCACCGCACAGCTGACCCCGTGCTCATCTTGTAAAAGTTGCGCAGCCTGTAGGGCGGGATAGACCATGGTGCCAATGGTCACGATCAACCAATCATCCCCCCGCCGCAACAGTTCCCCTTCGCCAATGGGCAAAGCTTCAATGCCTTCTTCGAGTAGGGGCGCACCGATTCCGGCACCCCGTGGGTAACGCACCGCAATGGGTCCAGCCGTATAGTCTACTCCGGTGGCGATCATGCGTTGAAACTCCGCTTCGTCCTTGGGGGCCATAACAACCATGTTGGGGATCATCCGCAGGTAGCTATAGTCAAAGACGCCATGGTGGGTAGGGCCATCTTCACCAACGACCCCAGCCCGGTCG
>JANNOF010000265.1:0-12101 GCA_031398925.1 Gloeobacteraceae cyanobacterium SOY_34_metabat_371
AGATCACGATACCCGTTCTGTAGTATTACAAAAACTCCTACAAACCAATGATGTACCCATTGATGGGGTAGGTCATCGTATTGTACACGGGGGGACTATTTATCGCGATCCGGTACGGATTACCCCCCAAGTAAAAGCCCATATTGATCAGCTTAGTGCCTTTGCTCCGCTACATAATCCCATTAATCTGGAGGGTATTACAGTCATTGAACAATGCTATGGATCCATTCCTCAAGTTGCTGTTTTTGATACGGCCTTTCACCAGACCCTACCCCCTAAAGCCTTTACCTATCCTGGGCCTTTAGCTTGGTTAGATCAGGGTATCCGACGCTATGGTTTTCATGGCATTAGTCATCAATACTGTAGTCAACGTGCAGCTCAGTTGCTGCAACGAGAGCCTAAAGACCTACATATGATTACCTGTCATTTGGGTAATGGTTGCTCTTTAGCTGCAATTAAAAATGGAGAAAGTATTGATACTACCATGGGTTTCACTCCCCTAGAGGGCTTGATGATGGGTACCCGTTGCGGTTCCATAGATCCAGGAATTTTAGTGCATTTATTGCGTCAAGGCATGGATCTGCACACCTTAGATACGGTACTCAATCGTCAGTCGGGCCTCTTGGGCATTGCGGGCTTTTCTGATATGCGTCAGGTGCTAGCTGCTTGTCAAGAAGGCAATACCCAAGCACAGTTAGCTTTTGATCTGTTCATCCATCGGCTTAGTGCCGCAATTGCCGCTTTAGTACCCAGTTTAGGAAAACTTGATGCCTTGATCTTTACGGCGGGCATTGGCGAAAATGCACCCCCAGTGCGCGAAGCTGTTTGTAGCAAACTAGGTTTTCTGGGCATTGAATTAGATCTTTTAAAAAATCAAGACCATCCCAAGGATCTGGATATTGCTACAGCAACCGCACAGGTCCGTATCTTGGTCATTCAAACCCAAGAAGATTGGGCCATTGCTAAAGCTAGTATGAAACTATATTGATCCGGCCTGCCAACGCTTATAAATCTTTTTTAATTGCGCTACTTGCTCTTTACTAAAATCCGCTTCAATCAGTTGATCAAGATAGGCACTATTACGATAACGGGGGTCCATTTGGACCGTTTTTTTATAGATAGCAACGGCTTTTTCAGCGTCACCTGCGGAATCCCAGACCATGGCTAAAGCCACTTGAGGGTGTGGATTACGGGGTTCGTAGCGTTGGGCCTGTTCTAAGGCTTGGCGGCTGGGGGTAAATTCCCCCAAGCGGTGGAGGGCTAACCCTAAGTTATAGTAAGCCGTACCGTTTTTAGGATCTATTTGGATCACTTGCCGGGTTGCTTGGACGGCCTGGGCGGGTTGGTTGAGAAATAAATACACAATGCCTAACGCATTGAGCACTTGCGGATTTTGCGGATCAAGGGTTAGGGCGTGATTTAAAACTTTGACCGCGACCTTATCCTTGCCATTGCGGTGTTCCGCCCAGCCTAAATTCAGCCAGCCTTGCGCCTGTTGGGGTAATAAGCGGGTGGCACGACGGTGCGCTTGGACACTCTCCGACCAAAGACCTTGCTGGCCCAAGGCCACCCCCAAGCCACGCCACGCCAGGGCTAGATCGGGATTGATCGCCAAAGCCTGCTTAAAATACTGGACTGCCTGGGGGGTCTGCCTTTGGGCTAAGGCTTGCGATCCTTTTTGGAAGTATTCCTGGGCGCTAGGGGCGGCATGGAGCGGCAGGGCCAGTAGTGCGCTCAAAAGCCAAGGCCAGGATCTAGCCGCCACTGCGTTTGATCTGACGCCGTTGTTGACGGCTGAGCGGAACCTGCACCGGGGATTTTTTAAACCAAGTACTGGGCCAAACTTGTCTAAGATCAAAGGCTCCATCACCCTCCAGTAGGGTAGACCGCAAATTGACTAAACGTACCCCATTGCGTCCGACTAAATATAAAAGTGCCGCCGGGATCAACCATAGGGGCAGGGTTTGTCCAAAAAATAAAAATTGCGCTTGACTTTGAATGGCAAAAACAATCCAGACCCCAGCAAAAATTCCTAACCCTACGGTCAAAAAAGTGAGGACACCAAAAATGATCCAGCGTTGCGTTAGGGATAATTGCTTCATGCTTCTAACCATTGGGCGGCATCTTTAGCATGGTAGGTGAAGATAAAATCCGCGCCCGCCCGACGCATTCCGGTTAGGGTTTCCAGCACTATGCGTTGCTCATCAATCCAACCATTACGGCTGGCTGCTTTGATCATGCTGTATTCCCCGGAGACGTTGTAGGCCGCAACGGGTAGTTGGGTTGCTTCTTTGACGCGCCAAATAATATCCATGTAAGCCAAGGCAGGCTTGACCATGAGCATATCTGCACCTTCTTGAATATCGAGGCCAATTTCCTTGAGGGCTTCACGGCCGTTGGCCGGGTCCATTTGATAAGTACGGCGGTCGCCAAACTGGGGCGCAGATTCAGCGGCATCTCTAAAAGGCCCGTAGTAGGCCGAGGAATATTTCGCCGCATAGGAGAGAATCGGTAACTCGGTAAAACCCGCCCCATCTAACCCCGAGCGGATCGCCTGGATCATGCCATCCATCATGCCCGACGGAGCAATGACATCCGCCCCAGCCTCAGCCTGAGCCACGGCGGTCTTTTGTAAAAGGGCCAGGGTCGGATCATTGAGTACTTGGCCCAACTGATCGCCGGTTTTGAGCAAGCCGCAGTGCCCATGACTGGTGTATTCACACAAACAGGTATCTGCTATCACCAACAGATCCGGCAGGGCCGCTTTAATTTGACGGATCCCCTCTTGAACGATGCCGTGGTCATGCCAAGCCCCCGTTGCCACCAGATCTTTTTCCGCAGGAATCCCAAAGAGCAGTACCCCACCCAAGCCCAACGTCAGGACGTGGCGACACTCTTCAATAGCCTTATCCACCGAAAGCTGATAAACCCCTGGCATCGAGGAGACTTCTTTGGCAATGCCCGTTCCGGGGACCAAAAATAAAGGATAGATCATATGTTGCGGTGCCAGGACTGTCTCGCGCACCAAACGACGTAGGGCAGTACTGGCCCGCAAACGGCGGGGACGGTGCGCAGGAAACATCACAACACCAAATTAGAATGTGCCTTTTAGGATAGCGCAGCTAGAGCCGCTTGAATAAACTGACCTGCGGCCTTAAAGCGTAATCATCACATAACAAAATTGTTCTAGATAACCCAAGATCTGACGGATCTCCTGGGCCACATCTTCAAAAGAATAGGGCTGGAGACTCTGGGGACGCACCGGGCGGACCTTAAGGGCGTGATCGACCAGCACGCCTAGGGGTTGCGGGCCAGCCCAAAGGGGCAACAAACCACAGCAAAATTGACTGTTGACCTGGGTGGGAGCATCCGAAGGGATCATCAAATACCTGTTGATCTGAAAAGGTTCCTGACGGGCTACGGCATAGACTAAATCGCGGCGGAGTTGCTCGGTGGCAAGTTGTGGATGGAGCCGGATCGTAGCCCCAGCCCAGTCTTCTATGGTCCATTGCCCCAGGGGAAGAACCGGGGCCGTCCCTGGTAAGGCACACCAAAAATCTAAAAGGCGATGGATGGGCTGGAGCAATTCAAAAAGATGTAATTGATCTTCGATGGAGGTCTCGGGTAGCCCGGTGGCTAAATACTCAGGCAGTTCATTAAAAAGGGACGTTATCTCCCAACGGGGCCAAACGAGCATCCGCATAAATTCTAAATCGCACCGTTCTAGCATCCGAAATAGATCCGGTACGGTGTAGCCCTTGTCCCCTTGCAAAAGATAATTGACCAAGATCCATTCATTGGTCTTGTAGGTCTTGGCCTGCTCCGTCCAAGCCCTGCGCTTAAGATCCGTTTGATCCTTCATCGGCGTCATGATCTCTTTCAAAAGCGCCACTTCCATTTCGCCAGGGGAGCTTTCCATTAAGCCCAAAAGACGGCAAAAACTCTGGGCCCGGTAAAAAGGGGCCCGTTGGAGCGCGCTATGCAAATTAACCCGCAGGATACCCTGGGGCTTGAGTACCTCCCGCATCGCCCGTAGTCCCTGGTCAGGGTCCGGGAGTAAATAAAGTACTTCATCGCAATTAATATAGTCAAACGTTAGCCCTAGGTCCTTGAGTTCATAGATGGAGTGCACAAAAAAATCAGCATTGTGAACCCCATGAAAGGGTAAACGCTTTTGCGCTAAGGCAATGGATTCTGAAGACAGATCAACCCCAATGATCTTAGCCCCCGGATTGGCTAAGGCCAGCATCAAGGATTTATAGCCACTGCCACAACCCGCATCCAAAATCACCGTTTGGGTTAGATCCGGTACCTGTTGATAACGCAGGTAATAGGCCGTAGTCAAACTATGCAAAAAAAGTTCATTGGGCAAATCCCTAGGAGATTTCTCTAAAGGAGTATTGGGATAAGGAGCTTTATCAAACTGTTCCCGTAACAGTGCTAAGCGTTCTTCGTCCACCATAGATCCTTTAGCCTCTCAAAATAAGAAAACGGGCTTGTGGCCCGCTTTCTCGATTCACCTAGGTAGGCAACTTAACGCTTGGTCGGTCCTTGCAGCGCTTTGTTCTTGATCACCCGCTTCTTCAGTACTTTGGGTACCGTAGAACCAGGGGAAGCTTGGAACACAGCAATCTGAGGGTTAAGGGCAAAAGGCGTTGGGTTATCAAATTCCAACGTCTTGATGATGGAAAGCCCAGGAGTTAAAGAAAGCTCGGTCAAGCCTAGGGCGGGGATACCATTCACACTGGTAGTAGCCGTGGTTTGGGTCGCCCCATTGGGTAAACCACCGGTGGTCAGGTAGAACAAGCCAGTGAGGGGAGCTTCTCCGTTGTATGTGATCGTCGCTTGTTGACGAACGCGGTTGGTTAAGACAATCCCTTGCTTCGTAATGTTGGTGAAGCTCGTGATGTCTTGGAGCGAAGCTGTTAACAACACAGGATCAAAATCCAATTGGAAGGGAGAATCATTTTGGACATCTAAGATCAAGGTCGTAGAAGCCCCGATGCCCAAGGTTTCGCCCACATCCAACACCTGCACCAAGGGAGAACCATCTAACCCCGTTCCCACTACCGCCGCCGTGGTCAGACCATTGACACTGACGCCCGTGACCGAGGCACCAACGGGGAGGTTAGACAATGCGACATAGACGGGACCAGCAATGTCCTGGGTAGAATTGTTCTCGATTTCTAACGGTTGACGGCTGAAGCTGAAGTTAACCGCACCGCTCAACCCAAGGGTGAATTGGCTTGACACATCGGTTAAGGGGGCAACAGGAGGAGCAATCGTAAGACTTAGCGTCCCAATGTTGACCAACGCATCACTCGTTGAGCTAGAGAACGTTACGGTTGAAGACCCTGCTGGGGCCACAGTATTGTTCGGCACCGTGATCGTCAAAGGATTAAAGGAATTATCAGGACCTGGATCGGGATCAGCGGTAAAGGTCGCGATGGCGCCCTTAGGCAGACCTGTGATAAATAGATCCGCTGGATCAATAAAGTTGGTCCGGCTAATGTCCAGGTTAAATACCGCAGAGCCACCCAGAGGGACCGTGGCAACTGCTGGAACAACCGTTAGCGAGATCGCCGGGGGAGCAACAACTTCGTTAGGGCTTCCAGGGGTAGCTGCCGAGCCATTGTAAAGGGGGTTCGTCGAATTGGTTAGGGTCAGTAACTCCGCTGAAATCCCCACCGGACCCTCTAGTTCAGCAGTGTGGAACTCCCCTGTGGTATCCCGAAATATCACCGCTCCGTTGGCCAGATCTTCTTCAAATACCCCGGTAAAGGCATTGAACTGGCATAGGGTCTGCGAAGTAGGTAGGGTCAGGTAGAACACATCAACCCCACCGACACAGTCAGGCTGGCCTCCCCCGTCGTCAACAGCTACTTCATCCAAGACTGTAAATTCAAAGGGAGTTTCAATAACGCCATCGTTATCTACGTCGAAATCAGTACCCACTGCTGGAAGGGCACTGCCGGCCAAATCCACTAGGAAAAAAGTTTGGGAACCTAGTTCTAGGTTCAAGGGTGTAGCCAAATCCGCAGGGCAGGGATCAGAGGGGAAAAACACGCATAGATCAAGTACACGTATGACATCAGAAGTGTAAGAAGCCCCTTCGATCACGAGCAAAAATTCGCCTGCAGCAAGGGTTGTAGGAGTTAGAAGCGGCCCCAAAGCTAAAGAAAAATCTACACGACCTGGGTTTGGCGTATTACTTAGACCCCCAGAATTATCTCTATCACCCTCAATGATCACAATACCTAGTTGTGAAGCATCAAATTCGGTATCTAAATTGGTGATTTCAATGAACTCATTACTGCTGAAATCTACTACGCCATCTACGTTTTGGGCATCAGCAAAGGTAAGATCAAAACCAATTTCTGCAATAACCGGGCTAGCACTTACGGACTGGGTACAGGCCATAACCAAAACGGATAAAGCAAGAGACCTTAAAGCAAAGGGGAAATGTAAACCTCGCATCTTATTCAAACACTCCGCGCATGATTTCAATTCATCATCGCACAAATTTTAAGAATCGATGAACTTTGTATTGCGCTTAAACGTCAAACTAGGCCCAAAAGAGAAAGCATTACTTAATAAGAATTCTTTGTAGATAACTGATCCAAAGACAATCTTCGGAAGCCAATTTTTAGCTACCGAGAACAGGACAGAATCCAAGTGACTTCTGTTAGTCAGATAGTATTCCCATCCTGTTGAACTAAATAACAGCCAGCGATCCGCCAACTATTATTAGGTTGTTGCTCTAAAATGTATACAGCTCTGTACAGTTGATCCTTTTGATCCATAAATAGGACTTCTTGTAGGGGGTTACTCTGATCAAAGCTGATCCGGTCTAGGATCACCGAACGTGGGCGATAGACCACGGGATAAGTAGCCTTGACCATCTGTAAAAAATTTTGGGCGGTACCAAACTGGTCTTGGATGCCAGGGCTAGCAAAACTAAAGGCTAAGTCCGCATCATCTTCACGAAAAGCCTGGATCTGCCGTTGGATAACCGTGCGAATGGCGGCACGTTCGCGCTCAAAGCTATCGGACATGTTTGGACCTTGGGCTTGTACAACACTCCATGCACTGAAGAGTAGAATTAGGGCCATGAAACCAGTCCGCCAGTCTGTCTTAATCAAGGAGCGCATAGATTATTGGTGCCGGTGGTGGTGCATTGCAGGATTGCCCTCTATACTTTCTCATAAACGATGCTGCCCCTAACCCTAGAACAGATTCAAAGCGCACAGGACCGACTCAAAACCCTGATCCATTACACACGGGTCGTAACCAGCCAAAGCTTTGATGCACAGGCAGGATGCAGCGTTTACTTTAAGGCAGAACATGAACAAAAAACCGGTAGCTTTAAAGTCCGAGGGGCCTTTACCAAAGTATTGGGTTTAGACCTGACGCAGACACGGGGGGTAATTACCCATTCCTCCGGCAATCATGGACAGGCTTTAGCCTATGTTGCCCGTACCCTAGGGATCCCGGCAGTGGTGGTTATGCCCCGAGGATCAACCCCGATTAAGATCCAAGCCGTTCAGCAGTATGGTGCTGAGGTACTTTTTTGTGCGAATACGACCACAGCGCGTGAGCAGCTAGCCTTGGCTCTGGCGGAGGAACAGGGATTAACGATAGTGCCGCCCTACGATGATTGGCAGGTGATCCGGGGCCAAGGCACCCTAGGTTTAGAATTTTTAGCCCAAGTTCCTACCCTCGATGCGTTGGTGATCCCGGTAGGCGGTGGGGGACTGATTAGTGGCATGGCCTTAGCCGCCAAACAGATCAACCCCAAGATCCAGATCTGGGGGGTAGAAACCGCCGCCGCCCAGGATGCCTATCGGTCTTTTTATGCCCAAGAACGCCTTACGATTGACCCGCCCATTACCCTAGCCGACGGGATCCGCAGTCAAACCTTGGGCGAACGCCCTTGGCAGGTGATCCGTACCCATATAGAAGGTATGGCCCTAGTCAGTGAAGCAGAACTAATAGAAACCTTACTCTTTCTGGTGACGCGCCTGAAGGTCTGGATCGAACCCACCGCTGCCGTAGCTGCCGCTGCTTTATTTTTTCAAAAGATCCCCGGACTCCAAGGCAAAAACGTGGGCACGTTACTGTGTGGCGGCAATGCTGACCCGCAGATTATGGCTGATGTACTCTGTTGCGTTCAAGCGCAGCTAGACCTACGCTCCGCCCACTCTGATCCGCCGAGCACCGTTGGTTAAGATGCCTACAGTTACCTAGAGGATCTCGGTCATGTTCAAACCCACGCTCTTGGCTTCTGCACTTGCCCTTCTGTTGGCGGTCCCTGCCTACGCTCAGAATTATGACAATAACCAATTTAATTTGACTTCCTACCAAAGCGAAGAGATCCGCCAGATCCGCTCACAAAATCAGGGCCTTTTGCGCCAAGTAGTCCAACTGGGTAAAGAACTGCAACAGGCCTGTGAATCTGGAGATACCTACCGCCAGGATCAAGTTCAGCGCGAACTCAGCGCCCTCAAGCCCCAAGTGAAATCCATGCATCGCTCGATCAATCAGGTCTTGACCCCCCAACAACGGCGGGAAGCGAAGCAAGTTACCAATAAACTTGAGGACCGCATGAGCAACCGCAACCGCTGCACTACCAGCTATGGCTCAGAGTCTTCTTACCGCAGTGGGTACAGTCCTTCCTATGATTCAGGGCGGACGTACAATGGCACCTACAATCAAGACAATGGAAATTACAACGCCTACGCCTATCAGTCTCAAGTCCCCTATACGAGTTACGATTCCCGCTACGGCACTACGCCCTATTACCCCAGTACCAATTACGCCCCGAACTACGGCGGCTATGCTGCACCGGTTCCCTACGGATCGCCCTATGGATCTCCCTACGGTAATCAACAGCAAGATGTGGGGAGTGCCTTGTTAAACCAAGTGCTGTTTAGTGTGCTCAACCAAGTGCTGCTCAAGCCCTAGGATCTAAACATCTCTTGAGGCTCTTCACAGAAGCTTTATGAGACTGATCCAGAACGGGGAATGATAGTTACAGTTCAGCCCGGTCCTCTTGCCCAAGGTGTGTTTCCCCCCGAACATCCCTTGGGTTTGATTTTGAGCATTCATAAGTTTACGAGAACACGAGGAAGAGTTCGGGGGCCGGAACCCTAGGGTTCCACCTCCCAAGAGGCTGTTACTCTGCCGTATTCGTGCAAAAAATCCCTTGGATCAAGCCCAGTAACTTGGAAGCAGGGGATCTAAGGGGATCAGCCCGGAGATTTGCTACAGTCAAAGAAGACTTTACCCATGTTGTGCCATGTCCCGAATCCCTTTGCTACTCTTTGGATGGAGTTTGGTCCTCATGGTGCTTTTGGAGCCTGTGGTAGCCCAACGCGCCAGTTTAACGCTCCAAGCGGATCTCCAAGAAGCCAACGCTAATACAGGGATCGTGGTTGCCAAGGGGAATGTCCGCCTAGAGTATCCAGCCTACAAAATGACTGCTAAGGCCAATCAAGCGATTTACGCCGAGCGTCAAGGAAGCATTACGCTTACGGGCGATGTGGTGATCGAACGCCAAGGGCGGGATCAACTCAAGGCTGAAAAAATTACCTACTATGTCAAAGAAAATCGTCTTAGGGCCGAACCCGCCGAAGGGCAACAGGTAGTGGGTTCCTATGTGATCCAATCCGAAGGGAGTGGTAAGGCTTCTATTCGCTCAGACCTCCAAGAGGCCAATACCCTCACCGGCGAAATCACCGCCACGGGTAATATCCGTCTTGAATATCCCACCCGGCAGATCATTGCCACGGCCCAAAAAGCAACCTATAGCAACAAAGACCGTACGATTTTGATGCAGGGCAATGTCTCGATCCTGCAGCAAGGTTCCAATACCCTCCAAGCCGAATCCATCACCTATGCCATTGATGAGAGCCGATTTTTGGCGGTTCCCAGCTCCGGTAAGCAGGTTAGGGCTACCTATTCAATCCCCCCTAGTCCTACGCCCTAATGAAATTTGCTGAAGAATTAGACTTACTGATCCGTGCCTGTTATCCGCTGATTTATATCGTGACCTGCGAAGAGGAACGGGCGGAACAAGCCCTGACCCAATTAGCGCCAGAACGGCGGGTCTACACCTGGGATTTTGTAGAAGGCTACACCCAAGTGGGTAATGAGCGCCAGGTAGCCCGCAATAATCCCCTCCAAGCCCTAGAGTTTATTGAGCGTGCCCCCGATCAACCAGCTTTGTTTATCCTTAGAGACTTTCATCGTTTTTTAGAAGATATTTCCGTCGGACGTAAACTTCGTAATCTCTGCCGCAGCTTACGGGCTACTCCCAAAACCATTATTCTTTTAGCCCCTCGGATCCAAATTCCCCTGGATCTCGCCGAGGAGATCACGGTGATTGAGTATGCGTTACCAGACTTTCAAGAACTAAGTCAAGAAATGCGCCGTCTGTTGCCCCCGGCAGCGTTAGGTGGAGTAACCCTAGAGGAACTGGTTAAAGCCTGTCAAGGGCTGACCCTCAATCGCGTCCGTCAAGCCCTCGCGAAGGCTCTAGCCCGCAGTGGTCTGCTAGATCCAGAGGATCTTGAGTTGATCCTCGAAGAAAAGCGTCAAAAGATCCGTCAAACCCAGATTCTCGATTTTTATCCCACCACCGCTGAGATCACCGACATTGGCGGACTTGATAATTTAAAAGACTGGCTCGTCCGCCGGGGCGGGTCTTTTTCTGAGCAAGCCCGCCGCTATGGGCTACCCGCACCCAGAGGGTTATTGCTTGTGGGCATCCAGGGCACGGGTAAATCCTTAAGCGCTAAAGCCATTGCCCACCATTGGCATCTGCCCCTCTTGCGTCTTGATGTGGGCCGTCTTTTTGCTGGTCTAGTGGGGGAATCGGAATCCCGGACGCGCCAAATGATCCAATTAGCCGAAGCGATCAGTCCGTGTGTGCTGTGGCTAGATGAAATGGATAAGGCCTTTGGGGGGCTGGACCGCTCTGGGGATGGGGGCACCGCCAGCCGCGTGTTTGGGACTTTTTTAACCTGGTTAGGGGAAAAAACCGCCCCGGTATTTGTGGTAGCCACGGCCAATGACATTGACCGACTCCCCCCGGAGCTTTTGCGTAAGGGCCGCTTTGATGAGATCTTCTTTGTGGGTTTACCGACCCGTGCTGAACGCCGCGAGATCTTTCACGTACATCTTAGTAAGCTTCGACCCCAACAGACCCGTGATTTTGATCTAGAGCGTCTAGCCTATGAAACCCCGGATTTTTCGGGGGCCGAGATTGAACAGGCTATTGTCGAGGCGATGCACACCGCTTTTAGTGAAAGTCGCGATTTTAATACCGCAGATATTATCGAAGCAGTGAGTCAACTGATCCCCTTGGCCCAAACGGCCCAAGAACAGATTCAAAAGCTCCAAGAGTGGGCCAATTCGGGTAAAGCCCGTTTAGCTAGCCGTCGCTCTTTGCCCCGTGAGGCGCCCAAGGGCTAAGGGTGTTTATATTCCCGCAGTAGACTGAGCATCATGCGCTCTGCCTGAGCACCGTAACCGCCGCCGAAGAGATTGAAGTGATTGAGCACATGGTAGAGATTGTAGAGGGTTTTACGCTGGCTATAGCCAGGATCGAGGGGGTAGGCGTGGTCATAGGCCCGGTAGAATTCTGGGGGAAAACCGCCAAATAGCTCAGTCATCGCTAGATCCACCTCCCGGTCTGCATAGTAGAGGGCGGGGTCAAACACTACGGGTGCGCCACTAGGGGTAAAGGCCACATTCCCGCTCCAGAGGTCGCCATGCACCAATGCTGGCGGGGGGCTATGTCCTTCCAAGAATTGGGGCAGTAGATCGAGTAACCGCTGACCCAGACTGGAGTTAAGCCCTTGCCCATAGGCCAGATCCAATTGATAGCCCAGACGATATGCTTGCCAAAAGATCAGCCAATTCTTGTTCCAGGGATTTAGTTGGGGGGTTGATCCGATGGTATTGTTGCGCTCCCAGCCGTAGGCAGGACCAGAAACCCGATGGAGGGCCGCTAATTGTTGACCCAAAGTATTCCAATGTGCGCTTCCCCCCAAATCTAGCCATTCTAAGATCAAGTAACTGCGGTCGTTGATGACCCC
>JANNOF010000276.1:0-22786 GCA_031398925.1 Gloeobacteraceae cyanobacterium SOY_34_metabat_371
GGATTAGGGGGAATATAGCTCCCTACTTCTTGCGCCATGGTGTCTAGGGAATTAAGGTATTCTTCTGGGTCAAGATCGGGGTATTCCTCTAAGGCAAAATAAAGTGCGCACCGAGCCAGATCAATCTGATCAGTGGGAAGGGCAAGTTCCGCTTTTAAAAAACGACGGGCCGATGTGACAGAATCCACAGGACTAGGCGGAGCGCGATATGGTTTCCATTTTAGAGGGTAGGGTGGTCGTCGGACGCGGGCCGATTCTACGCCGCGCCACACAACGCCTACGGGTACGTGGCCCTAAACCTGCCAGCAGAGATACAGCCAGTACAAAGGCAATCCCCGTACCCAGCCAGACTAAAAGTTCCCAGAGCATCATCAACAGTAGGGCAACAGTCTCTATTAGGAGCAGGACGAGATCCATGATGGGTTCCTCAGGCGCGGCTTGGCCAGTCAGATATACCCCATGTTTTTTAAAACTGTCCCGCTGATCTCCTAACGAGCCCCCGGAAAGTGCTTGATCTCTGTAGCCCCATGAAACATCAATTGTCCAGGACGGATCTCGCAGCGATAGATCCGCAAACTCACCCCATCAAGGCTAAATTTATCCAGGTCCATCAGTCCATTTATATGTTCGATCACCTGCTGTCCGATATGTTGGGCTTGGGGTGTGCCTTCAAAAACAGGGTCTATCAGCAAAAGCCGTCGTCCCCCCTCGCACTGGATGCGACAGGTGATGGATACCGCTTCAAAGGGCTGGTTGCCCATCGCAATCTGACTTGTCAGTTGCCATAGCCCTCCCTCCAGTAGACGGGTACAGGTTTCTTTAAATTGCAAGGCTTGGTCATCGATCTTTACTAGTTGCAGTTTGCTCGTAATAAAAGGCGTATTAAACGAATCCGTAAGGTCTTTTTCGGTCAAAACTACCTTAAGCGCAGCACTGGTGGGCTGACGTAGGCGAATTTTTCCAGAAAAAATGGCCCCAAAATCTAAACTAATGGGCTGGACTTGCATCTGCATTCGCTGGATCCTGAGGCCATTACGCATCAAGAGTCCTTCACCAAGAAGATCGAAACCATCCAAACTGCCCATCAGGAGCTTGGTTACGGGAAATGCTTTGACCTGGGCTTCAAGACGTTCCACCTTTTGGAACAGAGCCTTAATCGCTGAGGTTGCCACAGCCCCTACCAACTGATCACCGTTCTGGGAGGCAGGTGGGGTAAAGCCACCGAACATGAAAGACTCCATACGGGTTCCCTGGGTCATCATAGCCTCAGTTTATTACAGATTATTACAAAGTGGGGTCATCACTGGGGAATAAGTCCTTACGCAGAGGAGGTAGGATCGGATCATGCAAGGTTTTGATGTCACGACCCTCCAAGGGGTACTACAAGAATTAAATCAAACCATGATCCCTGGTCGGGTTGAGGGCTTCCGCCAGGACACCCCCCATACGATCCAGGTGCTACTGCGTACTGCTGAGGGGTTAGGGACGATTGAGGCCTCCTGTCATCCGGTGGCGGCCCGGATCCATCGCAGTTGGGCGCGGACTAAAGGCAAAGCTACCCAACGTTATCCCTTCGCCCAACAACTTTTTCAGCATCTAGGCGGACAGGTGTTGACGCAGATCAGCCAGCCCCTTTGGGAACGGGTGGCAATTTTACACTTTGCGCCCAGGCCTGGGGATCCTACCGAATATCGACTCTACGTTGAGATCATGGGCAAATATAGCAACCTACTCCTCGCCAATGATAGTGGGGTAATTGTATGTCTTGCCCATACGGTTAGTGCTGAACAATCTAGGGTCCGACCGTTGATCCCCGGTGATGTCTATAGCCCGCCGCCGCCTTTGACCCTACCGGTCCCCGATCCCCTGGAGTCCTATGGCGCGTGGCAACGCCGGGTTGCCTTGGTGCCCATGCCCATCGAAAAAGCCCTACTCCAAACCTATCGGGGGGTGAGTAAGCCCGTGGTCTACGAGATCTTGACCCAATCTGGGGTTGCTAGTGGCAGCGCGACAGCAGGGCTGAGTGCCGATCAATGGGGCAAAATTCATCAAAGCTGGATCCGTTGGTTAGAAGTTTTAAATAAACAGGATTATCACCCCCAAGCTACGCAACGGGGCTATACGGTTTTAGGGTGGGGGACGGGGGAGGTAGCCCCCACGATTAACAAACTTTTAGATGACTATTACCCCCATCAACTCCAGAGTCAACAACTCCAACAGGAGCGGCAACGCCTAAGCCAAGTACTGACCAACGCCCGAAAAAAGGCCCAAACTAAACTTAAAGATTTTGTTAGCCGCCAAGCCCAGGCCGAAGATGCGCCGCTTTTAAAACAAAAAGCCGACCTGATCATGGCCTACGGGCAAGACCTCCAACCCGGTCAAAAAAGTATTACCCTGCCCAATTTTGAAGAGACTACTGAAATCGTCATTCCCCTAGATCCAGCTAAGGATTGGACCGCCAATGCCCAGCATTATTACCGCCGTCACCGCAAAGCTAAGCGTGCCCAAAAAGCCCTTGAACCCCTGATCGCGCAAAGTACCGAAGAATTAGCCTATTTAGACCTCGTAGCGAGTCAATTAGACCAGGGGGATCTGGCTGTACTGGCAGAAATCAATGAAGAGCTGCACAGCACAGGCTATCTAAGTCGGCGCAAGGAGTCCCGGCCCGCAGTGCCTAGCCCCTATCACCGCTTTGTTTCCCCCAATGGTTTGACGATTCTGTGTGGGCGCAACAACCGCCAAAACGAAGAGATCACCTTTCGGGTGGCCCAAGACCGAGACCTCTGGTTTCATGCCCAAGAGATCCCCGGTTCCCACGTCCTCCTTCAGGTCCCAGCGGGTACTACTCCCGATCCCAGTGATCTCCAAGCTACCGCTAATGTCGCCGCCCACTTTAGCCGTGCCCGTCAGAGTGGTCAGGTGCCTGTGCTCTATACGCCCCGTTCACGGGTCCGCAAACTCAAAGGGCAATTACCAGGACTAGTGACCTACAGCCAGTTTCAAGTGATCTGGGGCCAGCCGGATTTCTTGCCTCCCAATGCGGATTAAGTAATCCAGCTTTGCCGAAGGTAGATGTTAGGATTATCTCCATCAGGATAAATAAACAACCCCTTAGATCTTGCTTATAAAACAATCCGACGTGCTTAAGGATCAATTAAAGGATCAATTAAAGGATCAATCAGTGGATGGTACGTTAAGGCAGCTTTTTTCTTTATCGCGTCCCCGTACTATTGGGGATGAACTCCATCTTTTGGCGATCAAGATCCAACCTGTTTTGGCTCAGAAACCAAGCCCAGAAAGAAATCGTAATTTGCGGACAGTCCGTTTAGATGAATTTAATCGACTGCTAGCCCAACTGTGCCGTACCTATTGTCAACGCCGAGGATCACGTATTGAGATCGAAGAATTTATAACAGAAGTCCAGATCTTGACTTTGACAAGCCTGGGAACCTTTGATCCCCAAAGGGCCAGCTTTAATACGTGGTTTAGCAATCAGGTCTTGCCCAGGGTCTATAGCGGGCTACAACGGAGTAAAAATCCCAGTTGGGGACGGCCTCAGCCCAAGACTTTAACGGGACAACACGCGCGCCAAACGGTGCTCAATCTGGTCCAAGCCCTACCTTTAGAATCTCCGGATCTGGCGGTGGACCGCAATGCTCCTGAGATCATACTTTTGGAAGCCCAGTGTGCCGAATATTTTCAAGCGGCCCTAGCTGAACTTAGCCTTGCCGATCAGGTCTTACTCCAGCGGGTCTACGTCTTTCAAGAAGCCCAAATTGACCTCGCCCAAAGCTTGGGGATCAGCCCGGCCACGGTATCTGTACGGCTAAAAAAAGCCTGCCGCCGTTTAGCGGATCTGTTGGGAGAGAGCTTTGTCGAAGACTGTAGTGGCACTAATTTTTGTCAGCCTCTTTTGGGAGACCAGCCATGATCGATCCCGACCGTTTGGAAAAAGCCCTACCCCAATTAATCCAACGGTCCGGTTGGCAAGGTCCAACGGTTGAAGGGGATGCTGGGGTAGACCCACAACTACAAGGGGAATGGCAGACCTTACTAGATCAGCCTGTTCCCCGTTCGGTCTGGCCCCCTGCTTGGATTGCTGCGGTATTTTTGGTCGCCCTTTTGGGACCAGGGATCCTGTGGCTGACCCCCAAGACGCCAGTCCCCCAGATCACGGAAGTTCCCTCTAAAGCTAAAACCTTAGAACCTGCACCGACCGCACCCAAGGAAAATGCGCCTCCTCCGCCCCCTGCGGCTCTGGCCCCTAGTGCCCCTGAGCCGATTCCCCCAAAGAACTTAAGCAGCCCCGCGCGCACGACCAAACAAGAAAACAAAGTCTTACCCCAACGGAGGGATGGGGATCAAGGATTCGGATCTGGTAAGGATTCTGGTATCGTTTTGAGCACTGATGCTAACCCAGCACTTCCCAAACCGGATAAAGCGTTACAACCCTCTAGGCCAATATGGAAATCAGAACCTCTCAAAAAAGAGGAAGCGGCGCTAACTAAGGATCAACACGCTAGATCCGTCTCGGATGCATTGCAATTAGTACCGTCTCAACCCTTCAAAGATTCCATGGATCAAGGGCCAGTGAGTCCCGCCGTGGGCACGCTTTCAGGAACGTTAGCACCTCCTTCCCCAACCGTCCCAGAGGCTGAGGCAGAATCTTTAGATCTCCTAAATGAGATGGTGACCGTTACCCATCCCTATCTACGGGCGCTGAGACGCGCGATACAGATCAACTTTCCCAGTGAAGGAACAGAGACGGTGATCGGGTTTACCCTTACCCCGCAGGGACGATTGGAATCGATCAAGATTTTGCAATCTGGAGGGGGCGCTTTAGACCGGGCGACGCTTGAGGCGCTCCAAACATTGGACCTAGCAAAATTAGGTGATTTACCTTCCCGTGAACCGCTCCAGTTCCGCCTTGAAGTCACCGCCCAAGAACAACGCATTAAGGTGCTATTGGCTGACAGGCAAGAGCTTAAATGAAGTGAAAAAGGCTTGGTTCTCAGGGCTTTCTAACTGCTCTAGAGACTTAGTGGTAAGGGTCACCTGAAAAAGATAGTTAGCCGTAGCCCTATAGTCAATACGGGTAAAAGATGTTTCCCCTTTTTGGAGGGCCTCAACGGTCATGGATAGGCCAGGCTGGGCCGGATCAGTGAGAGGTACTTCTTTGAGAACTTTAGTACGTTTTTTGAGTTCATTACTAAATAAAGCTACGATCCCTGCTGGATCAAAACGATCCATTAAAGTGTCATCTAAAGGGGTAACCAAGATCGTTGAGTAGGCCACAGTCGGGGCCAAACGACCCGCATCATAGACAGTGGTGGGAATAGCCCGTTGTTCGGCATATAAACTAGAGTCCTTGGGATCACTCCGCCGAAAAGCCCCCGGATAGGTGACGCTAAAAAGGCCCTTAGGATCGATAAATTCTACAGGTTCCGGCGGAGCCGGAGTGACCGCCCCACAAGCAGTTAGAGCGATAAGCAGGCCGATTCCCATTAAAAAACGGCGGGGAAAGTACATAGATCCCATAGACGCGATGCCTTTCTATCTTAGGGCTGGTAAGCGGACCCTGATCGAGAACGTGCCATATAAGTCCGCACTCTCAGATAAGCTGGAAGAATGCTACGGAGATCTGCTATGGACGAACTCGGCCCTATCCTGCGTGCCGTCTCAGACCACCCTATTCCTTTTCTAGGGGGGTTCTTTTCGGGCTTATTTCGCCTTAGTGCCAATGAAGACCCGGTCAAAGATTGGTTGGTCAACCACATGGCTAAGGGATCACATCCAGGTTCCCCCGATACCCCCGCGAACACCGAGAGCGGTCCCCAACGGATCATCATTGACTAATCACATATGGACCCGTAGGCACCTGCTTTGGCTGGCAGGGACCGTTTGTTTACCCGTATGGGGGCAAGAGGACTGGCGTTTACGCTACCAAGCGGCGCTTTTGGCCCTCAAGCCTCCTTCAAAGCTTCAATTTACCCAAACTGCCCAGATCAGTGGCTGGCAAATGGGGGATTATCGGGCACTCATACAGGCCCAAGATCAAACCTGGCAAGCCCAGATCACAGAAGGGGACCGTAGTCGTGTTGTAGACCGTAGCCTCCTTGATCCGGTGCCCCACAAGGATCGTTCTGCCATCTATACCGCCTATGTCACCCGACCCGAGCGGTTGGCTCCAGAGGCGCGGTTTCCGCTTTTTCCCGCAACTGAAAAAGTTAAAACCATCCAACAGATCACCTGGCAGGGTCAACCCGCGCTTTACGTTGCCTTTGACAACGGCGTCCCAGTCCGTGAACTGTGGCTGGATCCTGTGCGTTGGCTGCCCTTACGCATTCATTGGGTAGATAGTGGGGTCTATGGTCGCGCCGATATTTTTATGGATTTTGCCCCTTTTGAGGATTTGTGGTTGCCGACCCAAGCCCTTACCGAGATAAATCTCAATTTTTGGATCCCCCAGGGCTTAGGACGCAAGGTGTTCAACGGACCTTTAACCATTCGCACCACCTACGAAAATTATCAGCGTGATGCTGCTGGACCATTGCCTGTGGTGGCAGAACCTACTCCTATCCCAACGACACCGACCGCAGGTGCGACGGACCTCGCTCCCGTTACCACCCCAAGTACTAGCGGCACGTTTGATCTCAAGCTAAGTGATCAACAAAGTACTTCTTTGATTGCCGACCGGATCAGGGCCTTTAATCTCAGTAAACCCGAAGTAGTCAGCCCCTATACCTACATCCATATTTTGTTGACCTTGACCTGGGCCAATAGTTCGTGGCAAACCTATTTGTTGCGGTTTCAAACTAAGGAGCCTTTTTTAGAAGTTGCCCCGGCGGCGGCAACGGATTTCCGTCGTATCCGTGACTAGCATAAAAAAGTGTCTTTGGTGAGGTAAAAAAGATAGTTTGATCCAAAATTTGCGATCAAGTTAGAGTCTTTATACCTACGCGCAGCATTTTACTAGGGGTTTAGATCAAGGGCTATGTTACGACTACTAAGTATTGATCCTAAACAAGCACTATCCTACACAGAACAATTGTGCTAAGTTCCTTGCCTGTCTGGATCTAGCGTGCAAAACCAGCTATAATAAGAAAGTGTGCGCGACAATACGAATATTTATATTCTAAAAAACACTCCAGGTAAGAATAGGAGCTATGTTAGAAGATATGTTAAGGTGAATTTATCTCCAGTTCGCCGAGGGGAATGTTGCATGTTTGAACGATTTACTGAGAAGGCCATTAAGGTAATAATGCTAGCCCAAGAGGAAGCAAGACGCCTTGGTCATAATTTTGTGGGAACGGAGCAGATTCTCCTTGGATTGATCGGAGAAGGCACAGGCGTAGCTGCCAAAGTTCTCAAATCCATGGGGGTCAACCTCAAGGATGCCCGTGTTGAAGTAGAGAAGATCATTGGGCGGGGGTCAGGCTTTGTTGCCGTGGAGATTCCCTTCACCCCTCGCGCCAAGCGCGTGTTAGAGCTTTCTCTAGAGGAAGCCCGGCAACTGGGTCATAACTACATCGGTACTGAGCATTTATTGTTGGGCTTGATCCGCGAAGGCGAGGGGGTAGCTGCCCGGGTCCTCGAAAACTTGGGTGTAGACCTAACTAAAGTACGGACTCAAGTGATCCGTATGTTGGGGGAAACCGCCGAAGTCGGGGCTGCCACTGCTTCTGGGGGCCGTACCAAGACTCCTACCTTAGATGAATTTGGCGTTAACCTGACCCAAATGGCCATCGACAGCAAGCTGGATCCTGTAGTGGGTCGCGAGCGGGAAATTGAGCGGGTAATGCAGATCCTAGGCCGCCGGACCAAAAATAACCCGGTCTTGGTGGGAGAGCCTGGAGTTGGTAAAACCGCCATTGCCGAGGGGTTAGCCCAACGCATTGCCGCCGGGGATGTGTCTGAGATCTTACAAAACAAGCGCGTGGTTACCCTAGATATTGGTCTTCTGGTTGCCGGAACCAAGTACCGGGGCGAATTTGAAGAACGCCTTAAAAAGATCATGGATGAGATCCGCGCTGCGGGTAACGTGATCTTGGTGATCGACGAAGTCCATACCCTGATCGGGGCCGGAGCTGCGGAAGGGGCCATTGATGCCGCCAACATCCTCAAGCCTGCTCTAGCGCGTGGTGAACTCCAATGTATTGGGGCCACAACCATTGACGAGTACCGCAAGCACATTGAGCGGGATGCGGCCCTAGAACGCCGCTTCATGATGGTCAAGGTGGGGGAACCGACGGTTGATGAAACCATCGAGATCCTCCGTGGGCTGCGTGAGCGCTATGAAAAGCACCACAAGCTCAAGATCACCGATGAGGCGCTAGAAGCCGCCGCACGGCTTTCGGACCGCTACATCTCCGACCGGTTTTTGCCCGATAAGGCCATCGACTTGGTGGATGAAGCGGGTTCCCGGGTCCGTTTACGCACTTCTCAACTCCCGCCCCAAGCCCGCGAGCTTGACAAAGAGCTGAAGCGGATCATGCGTGAGAAAGACGATGCGGTGCGTAATCAAGATTACGAACGGGCAGGCTCCCTACGGGATCAAGAGATGAGCATCAAAACCGAGATCAAAAATCTCGCCCAGGTGCACCGTCTGGAGACCACTAACGAAGAGTCGCCCCAGGTCAACGAAGAGGATATTGCTTACATTGTTTCTACGTGGACTGGGGTTCCGGTGCAAAAACTCACCGAGTCCGAGTCTGAGAAACTACTGCACCTCGAAGATGTCCTGCACCAACGGATCGTCGGTCAAGATGAAGCGGTCAAGTCCATTGCCCGGGCCATTCGTCGCGCCCGTGTGGGACTCAAAGACCCCAAACGGCCCATTGCGTCCTTTATCTTCTCTGGCCCCACCGGGGTAGGTAAGACCGAGCTTGCCAAGGCCCTGTCCTCCTACTTCTTTGGTTCGGAAGAAGCCATGATCCGCTTGGATATGTCCGAGTATATGGAGCGGCATACGGTCTCTAAACTGATCGGTTCCCCTCCTGGGTATGTGGGCTACAACGAAGGCGGTCAGCTTACCGAAGCAGTACGTCGTCGTCCTTACTCAGTTGTGCTCTTTGACGAAATCGAAAAAGCACACCCCGATGTCTTCAACACCCTCTTGCAGATCCTCGAAGATGGGCGGTTGACCGATGCTAAGGGCCGCGTTGTGGACTTCAAAAACACCCTCTTGATCATGACCTCCAACATTGGATCTAAGGTCATTGAAAAAGGCGGCGGTCGGATCGGCTTCTTTGATTCGGGTCGTGCCGAAGAACAGGTCTACCAGAACATCAAATCCCTGGTGGGTGAAGAACTTAAACAATTCTTCCGTCCTGAGTTCCTCAACCGACTTGATGAGATCATTGTCTTCCGTCAGCTTACCCGTGACGAAGTCAAGTACATTTCTGAGCTGATGCTCAAGGAAGTGCTCAAGCGCCTCAATGCCCAAAACATCAAGCTGGAGATCAGCGAGAAGTTCAAGGAAAAACTCATTGCTGAAGGGTTTAACCCCAGCTACGGGGCACGTCCGCTACGTCGTGCGATCCAACGGCTCCTCGAAGACTCCCTCGCCGAAGAGATGCTCTCTGGGCGGGTGATCGATGGACAGACGGTGTTTGTAGACATCAACGAAAACGGTACCACTACCTACCTACCCGCCGAGCAGAAACTCTTGGCCCCTGTAGAGTAAGACCTGTTTTGCGTACCATCGGGAGGGGGCAACCCCTCCTTTTTTTTGGAATCTGTAATGCTCTATGTGATCCCCACGCCCATTGGTAATTTAGAAGACCTCACCCTTAGGGCGCTTAGGATCCTGCAAAGTGTCGATGTGATCGTGGCGGAGGATACGCGCCATACCAGTAAGCTCCTCAGTCATTATCAAATTCATAAGCCCCTCTTGAGCTATCACGAACATAGCCCTCCAGCTCGTTTGGCAGAATTGATCACCCTTTTACAATCGGGTAAGACCTTAGGCTTGGTCAGCGATGCGGGCATGCCCGGAATTTCCGATCCAGGAACGGGGATCATCCAAGCCTGTTGGGAAGCACGTATTCCTTTAGAAGTTTTGCCGGGAGCTAATGCCTGTCTTACGGCTTTAGTCAGTGCGGGTTTTGCCGATCAACGGTTTACCTTTGAAGGCTTTTTACCCGTTCAGGGAGCTAGCCGTCAAGAACGTTTAGCCCAATTGATCCGCGAAGAACGGGTCTTGATCTTTTACGAAGCCCCCCATCGCATCCAACAAACCCTGCAGGATCTGGGCCACTGGCTAGGGTTAGACCGAGAGCTTGCGGTCTGCCGTGAATTAACCAAGATCCATAGCCAAGTCTGGCGCGGCACGATCCAAGGGGCGATTGAGCACTTTCAGCAACCAAGGGGTGAATTTACCCTGGTGATCAGGGGGTGTCTACCCGCTAATGAAGTGATTGACGATAATTTTTTGATCCAACAACTGCAAATGCTCGTGGCCCAGGGCTTGGTTCCCTCTGCGGCAGTCCGGCTTTTAGCCCAGCAAACCGGGGTGGGGCGTAAACATATCTATCAATTGGCCCTAACTGAGGCCCAACATGGCGCGCAAGACTAAGACTAAGCCCACAAAAGCTCCTACCAACGCAATGCCCAGGAGCGTCGCGTAGGCCGGATTGCGCAATAAAGGGCGCAACCATCCGAAGGCTGAGAGGAAATTGCTTAAAAATGATCCCAGTAAAAAAATGGGCCACTTGGCGATTACCTTAAAAAAACTTTCCATGGGGTCCTTATTGACACGTTAGACGTATGCCCTTGGCTAGTCTAGCTTAGCGTCCTTAGGGGATCGGAAGATAGATTTTAGCCGGTAGCCTGTTACTGCTAGCGCAACTATTGCTAAAAGCTCATTGCTTAGCCTTAGGAATCGAGCATTTTAGTGATCAGTTGTTCTAACTGATCTTTATCTAAAGTAGTGATCAAAAAAACTTCTTGCACCGTGCGTCCGCGCCGCGCATTGAGTTTAAATCCACCGCGAATGGGGACCGAAACTTTCAGTTGCAAATGCGGACTATGGCCTTTAACCGGAGCAATGACCGCCGGGGTAATGGTTTGAATACCAGGTTGTTTCGCCAGACGTTCTAATACTGAAATTAAGCCTTCAATATGGGTGGAATGGGTCAGAACGATCCGTCCACCCATTAACATTTACCGGGGGTACAGAGATTCACGTTTGTCGCTTTCACGCGAGAACGCAGGGGATAATAGGCGCATAGCCCTCCAGAGCAGACCCGGATCGTCTGCTGGGGATAAAGAATCGGCCCATTTACAATCGTGATCAGGCGGTTTTCGGCTTCCCGCTTGGCCCGTTCCCGCTCTAGTTCAAGGGCAATGCGGTTGTCTTCTTGTTTTTGGAGCGCCGTAAATTCAAGTTGCGTACGTTCATTGGACTGGGCTTGATTGAGCGCTAGGGATAACGCTTGCTTATAGGCTTGGACCTTAGGATGTTGCGCCGGGATCTGGAGTAAATAGGGACTGGCCTTTTCTGCCAGGGCTTGGACTTCCTTAGGCACCAAATTGGGGCTTTTGAGTTGGAGGATATAGGTATCCAAAAGGTGTGCTACCCGCTCCGCTGACTCATCTAGGCGGGGTTGGACCTTTGCCTTAATTACTTTGGGGGCCTGGAGTTGCCGCAGAAGATTTTGGGCCTCTTGGTAGCCCCCTAGATCCCCTGATTGGGTAAATAGATCCAAAGCCCGGTCAAGGTCCCGTTGGGCACCCTTGGTATCGTCCCGTTGTAGACGCACAGCTCCCCGGCTTAAATAAGCCTCAGCATAATCAGGCTGGATCTCAAGGGCTCGATTGAGGTCCGTGATCCCGCCCTTAGTATCGCCCAACGCCACTTTAATCGCTCCCCGACCGAGGAACGCAGCGGGATTGGTGGGTTCTAAACGGATCACGTGATTAAGATCTGCTAAGCCTTGGGCCTTTTGACCCAGCGCCACATACACGGCACTCCGCGCCAGATAAACCGCCGCATACTGCCGATCAAGACCAAGAGCCTGATCAAAACTCTTGAGGGCCGAGCGATAGGAACCATCCGTGGCCTGTTGAAGCCCAATGTCATAGAGGGCTACCGCCGTCTGGGGCTGCGCCAGCAGAGGCCCTTGGAGCAAACCGACGATCAAAATTACCCAGAGCCGCATCGCCTGATCTCGATGGATAGGTTTACCTTAGCGCAGCACTTAGGCACTGGGGCGTATATTGCTCATTATTCCCACTCAATGGTACCGGGGGGCTTGGAGGTAATGTCATAGGCTACCCGGTTTACCCCTTTGACCTCATTGGCAATGCGGGTCGCCATGCGCTCTAACAGTTCATAGGGGACTTTGGCCCAATCGGCGGTCATCCCATCCTCAGAGGTGACGATACGGATCACAACCGGATAGGCATAGGTACGCTTATCCCCTTGAACCCCGACGGTGCGCACGGGCAGGAGCACCGCAAAGGCTTGCCAAAGTTGGGGGTATAGTCCCGATTGATTGATCTCTTGGCGGACAATAAAATCCGCTTCCCGCAGGATATCAAGTTTCTCCTGATCCACTTCCCCCAAGATCCGAATGGCGAGACCGGGTCCAGGAAAAGGATGACGGTGGACGATCTCTAGGGGTAAGCCCAGGGTTTGTCCCACGCGGCGGACTTCATCTTTAAATAATTTTTTGAGCGGTTCAACGAGCTTAAAGCGCAGATTTTTAGGCAAGCCGCCGACATTGTGGTGGGACTTGATCTTGACGGCAATGCGCTCCCCGGTTTTAGGATCAATACTTTCCCCAGAGGACTCGATAATATCTGGGTAGAGCGTCCCCTGCGCTAAATAGTCAAAGGGACCAAGGGCGGTGGATTGTTGCTCAAAAACCTGAATAAACTCGTAGCCAATGCGCTTACGCTTTTCCTCTGGGTCACTGATCCCCTGGATCTGGCTTAAAAAGCGCTCTTGGGCCTCGCAGTAGGCCACGGGAATATGAAACTGCTCTTGAAAGATCTTGACCAAGCGCTCCGGTTCGTTTTTACGCATGAAGCCTTGATCGATAAATAAACAGGTCAAGCGGTCACCAATGGCCCGATGCAATAAAAAAGCCAAGGTCGAAGAATCTACGCCCCCCGACAGGGCCAAGAGGACGCGCTTATCCCCGACTTGTTCACGGATCTCACGGATGGCTTGATCAATAAATGACTCTGTGGTCCAGGTGGGTTCACATTGGCAAATTTCGATCACGAAATTACGCAATAGCGCCGTTCCCCCCAAGGAGTGTACGACTTCGGGGTGAAATTGAACTCCATAGAGTTTGCGCTCTAGATCCGCTATGGCCGCACAGGGCGTATTGTCCGTATGGGCCAAGATCAAAAAGCCTTGGGGTAAGCCGACCACAGAGTCGCCGTGGCTCATCCACATGGTTGTACCCTGATTCACCCCAGCGAGGAGGTCTGAGGGCTGATCGATAAATAAACTGGCTTTGCCATATTCTCCAGCGGTCGCTGATTCAACGGATCCGGCTAGTTGTTGGGCCATGAGGTGCATCCCGTAGCAAACCCCCAAAATCGGGATGCCTAGATCCCAGATGGCGGGGTCACACTGGGGCGCAAAAGCGTCATAGACCGAGTTGGGACCGCCGGATAGAATGATCCCTTTGACATTGCGTTCGTGCAGTTCGGCGGCACTCGTGCGGTAACTCAGCACCTCCGAGTAAACCTGTAGCTCCCGTACCCGACGCGCAATCAATTCTGAGTACTGGGAGCCGAAGTCCAAGATCACGATCAGCGGTTGGTCGCGTAGGGTAAGTGGGTTAGGTAGTGGTGCAGTGGAGATCATGATCAGAACTTAGAGATGTGTAGTCAAAATAGCCCCTTGTCTGGCGCTGTGCAAGCACCTACCCGCCTAAGTACTTATTGTAGGCACAGCATGGAGATAACTATCGACTGTAGATCTAGTCTGGCTGCGGTAAAACCACACTGCATCTAGCGTGACAGGACCACTGTCAAGGGTGCCATTACTACTACCTGCCTAAGGTCGATCAAAATCGGGTGATCAGCCCCCAGCTTGTGGGGGTGTCTAAAACTCCTGTACCCCCATGAAATAGTGGCTAGGGGGCGCTTAGAAAAGATCTAGGGCTTAACCCCACGCAAAAAATCATTTGCATGGGCTAGAAATATAGGCTTGCCTACAAAGCTAATTAATCTCTAATAGTTAGGGAGATCTTTTTAGGGGGATCAGGATCAAAGGATCTGGGCTAGACTCTGTTTACTCGTTAGGCAAAAAAATTGCGGGTTTTAATCTGTCATAACCGGACCTGTACGCGCGATGGTAGTCCCCAGGTACGTATGGCTTTTGAGCAAGCACTATCGGGAAGCCCGGTAGAACTGGTGGCCTCAGGCTGTTTAGGCTTATGTGGAAGTGGTCCTAATGTCTTGGTGCAAGAATCTGACCAAGAACCCTTCTGGTATGACCAGGTTAAAACCACAGAAGTCCCCTTGATCGTGCAACAGCACGTGATCGGTGGAAAACCCGTATGGCAATGGCTTTCTAAAGTTAAGCATCCCCATGCTCAAAAAGAATTTGGCCCGCCCCAGGCCCAAGCTCGTATGATCGACCGTCTTAGGACATTTTTGGACCGCGATTCTTGATCCCGCTGTGGCTGGTTTGGGTCCTTTTGGGGCTCAATAGTCTGGCTGCTGGATGGCTTTTTTGCTATGGCATGAATGCCTATTGGTTGACCGCCCATCGCCGAGGACCGGAGCAGATCCCACCCCCTTTAGATCCCTGGCCCCTCGTGACGGTGCAACTGCCCATTTTTAATGAACTCTATGTAGCCCAGCGCCTGATCCAGGCGGTGTGTGCCTTAGATTACCCCCAAGACCGTTTACATATTCAGGTCCTGGATGACTCGACCGATGAGACACAGCGGATCTTAAAGGATCAAATCAGCTATTACACGGCTCAGGGATTTTCAATTGAGTATCGTCATCGTACTGACCGGACGGGGTATAAAGCTGGGGCTTTGGCGGCGGCCCAAGAAAGTATTAAGGGTGACTTGGTGGCCATTTTTGATGCGGATTTTGTGCCTCCTCACGCTTGGTTAAAGCAGACCCTCCCCTACATGGCGGATCCAACGGTGGGAGTGGTCCAAACCCGTTGGGGGCATATCAATCGCGATTATTCTCTATTGACGCGACTCCAGGCCCTAGGCATTGATGGACATTTTACCGTCGAGCAGCAATGTCGCAGCCAGCGTGGGTACTGGCTTAATTTCAACGGCACCGCCGGGGTATGGCGGGTACAGGCAATTGTAGATGGGGGGGGCTGGCAGGCCGATACCCTGGCCGAAGATATGGATCTCAGCTATCGTGCCCAGCTTAGGGGCTGGCGATTAGTGTATGCCCAACATATTGTTACACCAGCCGAATTACCCGTGACCGTCGGGGCCTATAAGCTCCAACAGTATCGCTGGGCAAAAGGATCGATCCAATGTGCACGTAAACTCTTACCCCGCATTGGCAAAGACTCTTCCCCCTGGGGGCGCAAGATCCAAGCCTATTTGCACCTCACTGCCTACAGTGCGCATCCCCTGATGGTGCTGATCCTACTTTTGTCGTGGCCCCTGCTCACCGTTGACTGGGTGCCCAAACACCCGATTAGCATGATCTGGGGGACATTGATTGCCCCAGCCACCTTAGGTCCACCGCTGCTCTATGTTGCAGCCCAAAGGGATCTGTATCCCCATACGTGGCTACGCGGACTAGGAACGGTGGTACTCTTGGCGATTTTGGGCACCGGAATTTCGCTGTCTAATACCCTGGCCGTGGGATCAGCCCTATGGGGTAAAAAAGTCCAGTTTTTGCGGACCCCTAAATTCGCGGTGCAGGTCCGCCAAGACCGTTGGCAAAATAAACGCTACCGTTTGGGTCTTGAGCCGCTGGTATTGGGTGAACTCGCCCTCTGTTGGTACAGTTTGCAGGGCATTCAGTGGGTAATCTGGACCGGAGCCTACGGGATCTTGCCCTTTTTATTGCTGTACCTGTTCGGCTACGGCTACGTTGCAGGTCTGACGATCTGGCAGTGGCTCCAGCAAAATCCGTTATTTGCCAAGATCACGACTTAAAGGGGATAAGGCCGTACGTAGCACTTGATCCTGTTGATGGTTTTGCAGGGCTAATTCAATCAAACGGTCGATCAAGGCACTATAACCAAGGCCGGATGCTTCCCAGAGCTTGGGATACATACTGATGGTTGTAAATCCAGGTAGGGTATTGATCTCATTGACTAAAATTTGCGTGCCCCGCACAAAGAAATCCACCCGCGCCAAGCCACTACAACACAGCACTTGAAAAGTTTGGATCGCTAACCGTTGGACCTGTGCGGTCACTTCAGGGGGTAGATCTGCTGGGATCTGGAGTAGCGCCCCTTTTTGATCGAGGTATTTCGCCTCATAGGAATAAAAGTCATGCTGGGGAATAATTTCACCGGGCACAGAAGCTTGGGGATCATCGTTGCCTAGAACAGCACACTCGATCTCACGGCCTGGAATAAAGGCTTCGATCAAAACTTTATGATCAAACTGAAAGGCTAAGTCTAGGGCCTGTTTAAATTCAGCTTCGGTAGTGGCCTTACTCACGCCCACTGAAGACCCTAGGTTGGCGGGTTTGATAAAAACGGGTAAGCCCAATTGTTCAACAATAGTGGGGAAATGCACTCGGTTTCTTTGGGAGCGCAGCACGGTTACAAAGGCCCCAATGGGAATGCCGCTATCGCGTAAAAGACGCTTCATCACGTCCTTATCCATGCCCACCGCGGAACCCAGTACCCCTGATCCCACAAAGGGGATCCCGGCGAGCTTAAGTAAGCCTTGGACCGTGCCATCTTCCCCGTAGGGTCCGTGGAGGACCGGAAAGATCACATCCAGATCCCCCGCTTGGGGTAGCGCTAAGGGTTCAACCGGACGGGTACCGTCCACCAAAAGGGCCAAATTGCTTTCCGCTAACAGGGGCTGACGGTGCCATTGCCCTTGTTTATCAATACCGATCAACGTAACCGTATAGCGGTTGCGGTCAAGGGCAGCCAAAATACTCTGGGCTGAACGCAGGGATACTTCATGCTCGGCAGAACGTCCCCCAAAAAGTATGCCCACATGGATTTTGCCCATCTTTTGCCCTCTAGTGCGGATCTATCGTACCGCGTGGGTCCGGGTTAAGATAACCAATGTTATTCGACCGGAGTTGATGCGGTGAAACGACGTGCTTGGCTCTTGGCCCCCCTACTTGCTTTCCCTGCCTACGCAGCAGACCTGAAGATCCCCCTTAGGCCCGGTAGTTTTCAGGCCCTAGCTGAGGTACGGATCAACGGAGGACTTTATCGCTTTATTGTCGATACGGGGGCCTCTAGGAGTGCCATTAATAATGAAACCGTAGCCGCTTTGGGCTTAAATCCCCAATCCTTACAAACTACGTTGGCCAAATTAGCGGATGGTCGGACCGTAGCAACTCAGGTAACTCGCTTTCAAAATGTCGAACTCGGCACCCTCAAGATCCCTTTTATGATTGCCACCGTCAGTGGTTTTAATCTGTTGGGCATGGATGTATTGGGCCGCTATCGCGTAATCTTAGATGCGCCCAGCAATGAACTGACGTTAGAAGAGGCCACTAAAGATAATCTGAAAATTTTTGGGGCTTCGGCGAGTTTTCCCTACAATCCCCGCAATTTTTCAATCCCGATACGGGTACAGATCAATGGCACCCCCGTTAACCTGCTCTTAGATACCGGAGCAACATCTACAGTACTTTCACAACGCATTGCCGGGGCTTTGAATTTAACCAGTACCGGTAAAACTCAGAACACCCGCGTTGCTGATGGCAAGATGGTTATAGGTCGTGAGGTACAGATCGCAAGCTTAGGGGTTGGGACGTTAGCGGTCAATAACAGTTCAGCTATTGTGATCGATCAGGCGATTGGTGAACGGGGCAATGATGGGCTTTTAGGATATAACTTTTTGAGAAATTTTCGTCTAACTCTTGATCCGGCAACGGGCAAGGGCTATCTACAGCAGTTTTAATGGATCTTGAGCAGCTTTGTAGCCGTTTAAAAAGTTATGTTGAGCGACCTTTGATGGATCAATGGCAGATCCATAAAGACGGGGGATTTATACCTGCGGTAGTCAATCAAAAAAGTCATTTAGCTTGGGAGCGCGGGGGGCAAGCCGTTCATTTTCAGCGGTCTTTTACCCTTGCGGAGCCTTGGGAGGGCTATCCAATCGAGGGAATGCGCCTCTATTTACAGGTATATTGGTGGGCGTGTAAAGCGGAATTTTTTGTCAATCAATCTTGCGTGATCCAAGGGGATCTTTTTGATCAACGGGCGCGGGTATTATTAAGTGATTGTGCGGCTCCGGGCTTGGAATTTCACATTGATGCGTATCTTGAAAGCCCTGGTCATGATACGGGTGCACTTTATAATATAGTTTTAATTTTAGAGCACCCTGATGAACAACAAGATCCAGGGTTTATGGCAGACGAATTACAGGTGATCAAGACGTTAAATCTAGGAAAATCTAAGGATCTTTTAGCTGAATCCATTGCCTTCTTAAATACTATAGATCCTTTAAATTTATCCCTAGCCTTTAAACACGTCCGCCAGATCTTAGCCCCTTTAAAAGAGGCAATCAAAGAGCTTGAAGTGAATCTCCTAGGTCATTCCCATATTGATATGGCGTGGTTGTGGTCCCATCAAGAGACATTGGAGGTGAGTGAACGGACATTTGAATCGGTCCTCAGTCTTCAAGAACGTTATCCAGAATTACTTTTTAGCCAAAGTACGATCTATCTTTATGACTGGTTAGCGCTAGCACGCCCCCAATTGTTTGAAAAAATTCAGGCTAAAATTCAAGCGGGACAATGGGAAGTAGTCGGTGGGATGTGGATCGAACCGGATCTAAACCTACCCGATGGCGAATCGTTGATCCGCCATCTACTGTATGGGCAGCACTATTGCCTTAAAAAATTTGATCGCGTTATAGAAGTGGGCTGGAATCCTGATAGTTTTGGCTATACGTGGCAATTACCCCAGATTTATAAAAAAGCCGGGATCAACTATTTTCTAACTCAGAAACTTTTGTGGAATGATACTACCCCATTTCCCCATGCTGTTTTTTGGTGGGAAGCACCCAATGGCAGTCGGATCTTGACCTACTTTGCTCCTCCTTTAGGGGAAGAGATCCCAGTGGTTAAAATAGCTCAGGAATTTCAAAAAAACTTTAACCAGACGAATTATCCCAAGATCCTTTGGCTGTATGGCGTCGGAGATCACGGGGGTGGTCCAACCGCCACCATGCTCGATACCCAACGCCGTTGGCAGCGGTCGGAGTTTTTCCCAAAGATCACCCACCATAGTAGTGAAGCCTTTTTTAAAGCCCTAGAAGCCCACATTCCACCCCTCCCCATTTGGAACAGTGAACTTTACTTAGAGTTTCATCGGGGGTGCTATACAACCCATGCCGATCAAAAAAAGGCCAATCGTCAAAGTGAGATTTTGTTAACTACCCTAGAAAAATTAAATTGGATCCTTAGTCTATTAGATCCTGAGCAAACTGATTTATTTAATACTACCGATCTATGGAAAAAAGTCCTGTTCAATCAGTTCCACGATATTCTTCCGGGGACAGCGATCCCCGAGGTATTTACCGATGCCAATCAAGCTTGGGATCAAATTTTTAACCAAGGAAACGAACAATTAGCCCAGGTCTTAAATCAAATTGCTGATTATTTGATCCCCTATTCCAATCGGGCTGGTAATTACTATCTCATTTTTAATAGTTTAAACTGGACTCGTACAGAGTTGATCAAATTTCTAATTCCACAAGGCTATCAACTACAGGATCTAACCGGGGAATCCGTTGAAGGTCAACGACTCGATGATCATTTTTACTTAGTTTCCGCAGAAGTTCCAGGCCTAGGATTTAGCCTGTATCGACTGACGCGTGATGTAACTTTAGACGCACTCAATTATTTAAACAATCAAGAATATATACTTGAAAATAACTATCTAAAAGTTCACTTTGATCCTACGACAGGTGAAATTATTTCTATTTGGGATAAAATACTTAGCTATGAACTGCTTAATGCTCCCGGTAATCAACTCCAAGCTTTTCATGATCAAGGCCAATATTGGGATGCTTGGAATATTGATCCTGACTATGCTTCCAAGCCTTATCAGCCCTGTGAATTAATAGAAATAAAGTGGATCACTGCTGGTGCTTTACGGCAGACCATACGGGTCGTACATCAGATCGCAGATTCCGTAATTACGCAAGAAATTTCCCTAGATGCCCATGAACCGCTGATTAGATTCAAAACCCATATTTATTGGCAAGAGCGACAAGTTTTACTCAAAGTTGCCTTTCCCCTTACTTTAGTCAGTGACGATCTCGTGTGTGAAATTCCCCTGGCGGTGATCAACCGTTCTACCCAGCGTGAAACTCCTGCGCAAAAAGCGCAATTTGAGGTCCCCGCCTTGCGTTGGGTGGCCTATGAAGCCCAGGGTCGTGGTCTAGCCTTACTTAATGACTGCAAGTATGGCTACGACTGTGCGGGGAGTTTACTGCGGCTTACCTTGATCAAAAGTCCGATTTGGCCCGATCCCCAAAGCGATCAAGGGGATCATGAATTTACCTATGGGCTTTACATTTATAACGGCACCTGGCAGTCGGCCCACGTGATCCGTAGGGGGTACGAATTAAATCAGCCTTTGATACCTATGGCTATCAAAAATCATACTTCTACTATTGAATACAAGGCCCCGACAATTAATGTGAGCTATTGTTCTTGGCAAGCTGAATCCTTGATCTTAATTACCGCTAAACCCGCTGAGGATCAAGACGGTTGGATCTTGCGCTTTTATGAGTCTCAGGGTCAAGCAGTCAGTACCGATCTTATTTTTGTTCGCCCCTTAATATCAGCCGCAGCAACAGATCTTTTGGAGCGATCCGTACAGCAACTTGCTGTTATAAATAACCGGATCTCCGTAAGGCTTACCCCTTGGGAGATCATGACGTTGCGCGTAAATTTTTGAAGCTCTAACATCACTCCAAATAAGCACAATTTTTATAGCAAAACTATTTGAGTGGGGGAATTTAAACTTCTGCATATGATCCTTTAGAGGAGCCATCAATACTAAGAATAATAGCTCCAATAGCTTATCGAATACGAGGCCAACTAGTAGTATTGAGGGCAATAATTGCAATGGAACGAGAATTAAAATTTTGTTGATATTTTAGATTTAAATCTGTTGTTACAAACACTTCAAATCCTGCTTCTTCTGCTTCTTTAAGTAGCTCACCATTCTTGAGTGTTAACCATCCAAGTTCATAAGCAGTAGAAACAAGATGGTTAGTCAGTGCTCTACGGAGAGGAACTGGGGTTCCTTGATCGAAAAGGACACGCATTTAAGCATGGACTAAAGTACTTTGAGCCACATATTCCAAAAAAACACGGACATTATCCAGAGTAACACCGGGAAAGTACGCTACAAACTCTGTAATAAGAACTCCGTCTTTAAGATTTTCAAATAAAGCTGCAACTGGAACACGGGTACCATGAAATACCCAAGTTCCGCTTACGCGCTCAGGATCTTGCTCAACTACAGGACATAAAGACCAGTCGATCATAGTGTTCATTTTAGCATTCCTCGAAATTATCCCCTTGATCTAGCAACAAACGGTCAGAGATAACTTGATCTTAGTGATGTTTACGCCTTGGCAGATCATGACGTTGCGCGTGAAGTTTTAAGTCTATTGGCTGAGCGAAAGACACCGCTTAACTAGCAGGTACCTCTTGACGCAAAAGCCCTAGAAGGGGATCATGGAGGTTACGTCTTGTAGTACGAGCTGTGCTTCAACAGGATACATTACGCCTTTTGCAATGGGATCGTTTGCTAATTGAAGTCGCCCAAGGCTGTGAAACCCAGGCGGGTATGCGTACCTGTGGCCAATTAGCCCCGATGGACTCGGTGTACGAGGCCCAATATTTACTGACTGAAACCCGCGAAGCCCTCTACCTAGAAACCCAGTTAGCCACTGGGATCAGTATGGGAGGCGTGCGCGATATTTACGAATGGATCCGTCAAACCCAGACGGGCGTGGTCTTACGCGGGATAGAATTACTAGAAATTGCCTCTACCTTACAGGCCGCCCGCCGAATCCGGCGCACCATTGAAGATCATGAAGGGGATCAGCTCCCCCAAGTCCAAGATTTAATTAGTACGATACGGACTTGCCCTGAACTTGAACATGCGATCACTCAAATTCTGGATGAGACCGGAGCGGTTTTAGACCGGGCGAGTCCCCTATTGGCCCAAGCGCGGAGTCAACAAAAGATCCTCAAGGACCGGGTCCAGCGAAGTTTACAGAAGCTTGTCCAAAAAAATCCCACCTGGTTTCAAGAGCAAATCCTCACCGAACGCGGGGGGCGATTTGTGGTCTTGGTCAAGATTAATTACAAAGACCGGGTACCGGGGATTGTCCATGACACGTCCGCCAGTGGGCAGACCCTCTATATCGAACCTCTAGGCGTGATCGAAGATCACAATGGGCTGAGGCAATGGGAGCGGACAGAATCTGACGAAGTCGAGCGGGTCCTGCGCGATCTGAGTGCCCAAGTAGCCACCGAAGCCTTGGCCCTTGAGCATTTGGTCAGCGTTTTAGCCCAATTGGATAGTGGGTTAGCCCGCGCCCGTTATGCCCTCAAAATTGATGCCATTGAGCCAGAATTTGTCCCCGAAGAGCTTTAT
>JANNOF010000300.1:0-10739 GCA_031398925.1 Gloeobacteraceae cyanobacterium SOY_34_metabat_371
CCTCTAAATGAAATACGTAGGGCCTTTCGCCGTAGCGTTGATCTCCATGGGCGTTGATCGCAAAGGACCGGGCTTGGGGGATCATGGGACAGCTTCCTTAGGCTACGCTCAAAGATTCTACCCCGCAAAGCGCTTTAGCGACTGCTTGCCGGGTTTGATCCTGCGGCAAGGGGTAATCCTAAAGTGGAGGCAAGCGGTCGGACGGATCTAGCCCCGCGTTTAAGGGACTAGACTTTTATAGCTGAACTGCTATGTATTGTGGCGTCTTATACTCCCAGGCTAAGAAGCGCCCTTGATCTCTTCTTGGAGGCGATAAAGCGGTGTTTGATACCAATGCCAAAGGATCTGGTTGTAGTTCCAGCCTTGATCTGCCAAGGACCGCGTAGCATTTTGATCCATGACTTGGCCCTTAGTCTGGGGTAAAAAATAGCCATTACCCGCATCGATCCAGCCCGTGACGGCGCGGGCGCGATAAAAGCCCCGCACATTACCCGTACCCAAAATGATCCCCGTGGTTTCGGCAATGGCTTGATCGGCACGGGGATGGATCAAGTAGGCACTTTTGCCCGAACGTCCATCAAAACGGCCTAAGCCCCCGTACATTTGATCCCGTTCATCATCCACCAGATCATAGTGGGGTCCCCATTTGCGCTCAAAGCGGCTGGTATAGGCATAGGTCCGCGCCGCAATGGCCTGGGCCATTAACGCTTGACTAGGCCAACTGGCGGGGACTTCAAGGGGAACAACACCCCGCAAATAGGTTTCACTTTCTACCCAGTTCACCGCCCCGATCCCGCCGCGGATCACTTCAAAGCGCATGGCTTGGGGATACCAGCGGTTGCCCACTAAAATAAATCCCTCTCCCTTAAGATTGACCGTCCCGCGCATTTGGGCAGTAACCCGCGTAAATTGCAGGGGAGCTAAAGTCACTACCTTACCGTCGTCTTGCACCAATGTCGCTGGGGCAGAAACCGCAATATCCAGCGCTGGACTGGGCCCCTCCACCAGTACTCTGATAATAAAAGCTTGGGCCGGGGGTGCTAGGGTGATCAGCCAAAGGGTCAAAGCAATGAGTACAGAACGGATCATGGTAATAGGTTCAGTTGAAAGCTAGTGTACCCGCATCAAGACGGATCTAGGCTCAAAAGGTATCCTTTATAAAACATATATCCAGAAAGTAGGGTCAACAGCCCCATGAATAAATTTTGAATCAACTGATCGGAGAGCTTAGGCAATAATCTGGTTCCCCCTTGGGCGCCTACCAGACCACCTACTGACAGGATCAAGCCCTCCATCCACAGGACATTGCCATTTAGGGCGTGGGCCACAAGCGCCACGAGTGCAGTGGGTACAATCGCCGCCAGACTGGTTACCACCGCTAGTTTGACCGCTAGATTGAGGATCAAAACTTGTAAGGGCACCATAACTGCCCCCCCGCCAATGCCAAAAAGCCCTGCCAAGACCCCCGAAACCCCTCCGGTGAATACGATTCCCGCTTGGGTATAGGGAGTAAAGGGGATCTGGGTGATCCCGGTAATTTGTTGATTTTTAAGCCGTAAAAGTTGTGGTACGACTAGCAAATAAAGCGCAAAGCCCCAAGCCAGTTGCGCAGAGGAAAATAAGTTAGCCAGTTGGACCCCTAGATAACTGGTCAAACTGGCTGGGACTGCTAAAAACAGCAAAAGCTTAGGGTCCAAAAGCCCAGTTCGCCAGTTTTGCCAACTGCCCGACAAAGATGAAACCAAGATCCCCAGTAGGCTGGTACCCACGGCTTGGAGCGGTGTCGCGCCCGTAGCAACCAAAAGCGGGACCATTAACGTCCCGCCCCCGATGCCCAAAATGCCCCCTAAAAGACCTACAGCAACCCCAGTACTCAATAAAAGAACGCCATAAATTGGGTCTAACAAGGGCAATACACACCAATGATCAGGGCTTCAAATCCGTTATACCCCTTTGGGATCCACAACCGCTAGGATAAAGGATACGGGCAGTTGCGGAGGAGCGGTGAATTGGTACTTTGTAGCGAATGTAGCCTTAGCCATTGGGCTGTATTTATGGTTTAAGATTACCGAAAAAAATCTCCTCGACGACTGGTGGGCTATTTTCAAGGACGGGATCGCCTCCGGTGCTGCGTTTGTATGGCTAGGGGCCAATATTCAATATTTTTATGATGGTTGGTTAGATTACCTCGGTTGGTTTTTGGTTGCTTGGAGCCTTACCTATTGGACAGCGGTGGTGATTGCTTGGCAAAAGATCCAGGCTGCTAAAAAAGGTCAAAAAGTTGCCAAGCCCTTAACCGCAGAGGCTTCTGCCCCCAAGGTACCCCTCAATCGGCAACAACGTCGCCGGGTCGCCCGTAAAAAATGATGCAGTGGTTATACACCGTTGGACTTGCCGGGATCTTAACTATTTTGCCCGTTGGGGCGGCTACACCTACCCAAGAAGACCTCCAGGTTTTTATTCAATTAGCCCAGCTCCCCCGTGCCCAAAGCCAACAGGCCTGGCAAAATGCCCTAGGGATCTTGGAGCAAGTCACCGAAAAGAAGCGTATTCCCCAAGAGACGGTCATCAATTTGGTGCGCCAACAACGCCTGATTGAGCGGGCTGAACTAGAGATCCGGGCCATTCCAACCCCAGAAACAATGCAGCCTTGGCAAGCTAAGCTGGTGGAAGCCTATCATTTACAAAATGAAGCCTTGGATTTGATCTTTCAACTCTTGGTGTCAGGGGGGCTTTCCTCCACGGAGCAGATCCGGCTCACCGAAGCGGTGCAAAAAAGCACGACCCTACTTCAAGAAGTTAACGCTGCCCTGGAGCCACGTCCATGAAAACCCTGGGGATCTTGGCTGCCTTAGTAATAGCCCTGCCCGTTCACAGCTCAACCCTAGGGGGCAGCGTAGCCCTGACCAACAATCAAGGCCCGGTTCTGGCCACCAGTGGCACCGTGTATATCATCCCGGACACCCCCGAAAATTGGCAGGCGATCAATCGGTTAAGCGACCGGGTCAGTTTTTGGATCAATCTTTCGCGCCAAGTGGCTTTGACGGTCAAAACCCAAGACCAACGCGCCCGTTCTAGAGATTACAATGCCACGCAAACTAGGCTCAAGGGACTTTTGGCGCGTTTGGTGACCGTGGCCAAGGAAAAAGCAAAGGTGGCCTTGCCGATAACTATGGGCCAGTTTGATGCCACAGATATTCCAGACCAAGTAATCCTTGTAATCCAAGCCCAAGCTCCCGAAGGTCTGAGCCTGGAGAATAAGCCTTCTACCTTGACGCTGATGGGTTGGTGGTTGGTCAGAACTCCTAGCCAAACGGGCTTAGAAATTGGACCTAAAGAACTGCTTTATCAAGTGGGTTTACCGCTTTAGGCTTTCCCACTCCTCTGATTTGAATAGAGCAATTTTTGTACTAAGGGCCTAGATCCCTCTCTTCTGCTAGAGATTTGGGGGAAGCAAGCGTGTTACGCTACCAGAATTATTGGATTTCTTTTATGCAGATCCCAATGGCCCCGGTCCGCCCCAGAGTGACCACTATCCACAAGGACACCCTGAAAGACCATTACCACTGGCTACGCGAAAAAGAGAACCCTGAGGTCATTGCTTACCTACAGGCTGAGAATGCCTATACCCAAGCCATCAGTGAGCCTTTAGAAGATTTTCGGGATACTTTATACAAAGAAATGCTGGCCCGGATCCAAGAAACAGATCTTTCGGTCCCGGTTAAGATCGATGACTATTTTTACTATACGCGGACCCAAGAGGGCCTAAGTTACCCGTATTTGTGCCGCAAAACCGGGAGTCTTGACGCTCCTGAGCAGGTTTTACTCGATCAAAATGAATTGGCACGGGGCTTGGCTTATTTTCGTCTTGGGGTCCAACAGGTCAGTCCAGCCCATGATCTACTGGCCTACTCCGTTGATAGTGATGGCTCAGAAGTCTATACCCTTTATGTCAAAAACCTGATCACCGGGGAATGTTTAGCCGATGAGATCGCCAATACCTATTACTCGGTAGTTTGGGGTAATGATAATCAGACCTTGTTTTATAGCGTCCTCGATCAGGCGCAGCGTCCTTACCAACTGTGGCGGCACACCCTAGGCACCCCCGTGAGTCAGGACATTTTGGTTTATGAAGAACCGGATGAAGCTTTTTTCTTGACCCTGACCAAAACCCGGAGCCGGGGTTATTTGATCTTGAGTCTCAATAGCATGGATACCAGTGAACTCTGGTACTTAGATGCCAATAGGCCAACCGGAACTTTTCACGTAATCTATCCCCGTACCAAAGGGCATGAATACAGCGTTGATCATCGCGGTGATTTATTCTACATATGTACCAATGAAAATGCCCGTGATTTTAAGCTGATCACCGCACCTATCGGGGATTTCAACCAGGTTACAGAGCATCTAGCGCACCGACCGGGGGTGCTTTTAGAAGATGTGGACTGTTTTCAAGAATACCTGGTGATCACCGAGCGTACTGCGGCTTTGATCCAGATTCGGGTACAGGACCTCCAGACCCTAGAAGAACACTGCATTACCTTTCCTGATGCGGTTTATACGGTCCGGGGAGAGGCCAATCCCGAATTTACCAGTCAGTATTACCGCTTTTCTTACACGTCTTTGATCGCATCTCCCGCTATCTATGACTATCACCTAGGGACCCGTCAACGCCTGCTCAAAAAGCAAACCGAAGTCCGGGGTTTTGATCCAACGCTCTACACTACAGAGCGGCTGTGGGCCACTGCCCCCGATGGTACCCAAATCCCCATTTCCGTGGCCTATCGTCGGGATTTAGGCTTTGCAACGCCCCGCCCAGCGTATCTGTATGGTTACGGGGCCTACGGGGTCAGCATGAGTCCTAGTTTTTCCTCCGTGTTTTTGTCGCTGATGGACCGGGGCTTTATCTACGCCATTGCCCATATCCGGGGGGGACAAGAAATGGGTCGGGGTTGGTACGAAGCGGGCAAACTGTTGCACAAAAAAAATACCTTCAGCGACTTTATTGCCTGTGCCGAGCACTTGATCCAATTGGGTTATACCCAGCCGGAACAATTAGCCATTTGTGGGGGCAGCGCCGGAGGCTTGTTGATGGGGGCCGTAACCAACCTCCGCCCCGATCTGTTTAATTGTGTCGTAGCCCATGTACCCTTTGTGGACGTGGTCAATACCATGCTGGATCCTAGTTTGCCCTTAACGGTGATCGAGTACGACGAATGGGGTAATCCCCAAGACCCGGAATACTACGCTTACATCAAGTCCTACTCGCCCTACGACAATGTCACGGCCCAGGCCTATCCTGCGTTATTCATTACCGCCGGGCTTAATGATCCCCGCGTTGGCTATTGGGAACCAGCTAAATGGGCAGCCCAACTGCGGGCCACCAAGACCGACCATAATCCTTTGTTGCTCAAGATCAATATGGGCGCAGGTCATGGTGGGCCTTCCGGGAGGTATGCCCGACTGGAAGAATATGCCTTTGAGTACGCTTTTGTGATCAATCAGATCACCGGGCAGATTGCTTAAAAGCCCTACGCTTGCAAGCTCCGCCCTGATCCTCAAGGCAAGACTTCATTCAAAATAAAAGAACGATCAGGGTGATGATTTGTCCATGCGTGATGAAGTATTGGCTTGGCTAAACGATCAGGTACCCCGTAAGCGACTCCAACACATTTTAGGAGTCGAAAAAACAGCCGCCCAATTGGCTTATCACCACGGTTTAGATCCGGCTAAAGCTGCTAGGGCGGGGATCTTGCATGATCTGGCTAAATGCTTTGCTGCTGAATATTTATTAACAGAAGCTAATCGTCTAGGTATCGCCCTAGATCCCGTAACCGAGCATAATCCCCATTTACTCCACGCCCCAGTCAGTGCAGGCTTAGCCCAAGAACTTTTTGGTGAAACCGACCCCCAGGTCTTGGCAGCCATTGCCAATCACACCCTGGGTAGCCCTGGTATGGATGATCTGAGCAGTATTCTTTATGTTGCTGATTGGATCGAGCCAACCCGCCGGGGCGACGAAGTAGACCGGATTCGCGGGGTCGCTTTTACGGATTTACAGCAGGCAGTTTTGTTAGGATGTGACATGACGATCCAAGAACTTTTGGCCAGACAACAGCCGATCCATTTAAGGACCGTGCTGACCCGCAACTGGATTTTGGAACGGATCCCTACGCAACAGGAGTGCCCTAGCCCTTGAGTAATCTCGACGAACACCAAATGGTGGACTGCATTGCGCTTGCTTCGAGCGAAAAAAAAGGTTTAGATATTGTGCGTATTACCGTTGGTGAGTTCACAGTTCTAGCAGATTATTTTGTTTTGATCACCGGGTTATCGCGGACCCAAGTCCGGGCGATTGCCGCTGGGATCTTGGATGAATTAGAACTTTATGACCGCAAACCCTTGCGCATTGAGGGTCTAGGGGATGCTAGTTGGATTTTGTTGGACTACGCTGATGTAATTGTCCATGTGTTCTTAGCGGAAGAGCGGCGCTTTTATAGCCTCGAAGCTTTTTGGGGCCGTGCCCCCCGCCATCGTTATCTTCAAGATAGTTGGCAGGAACATACTCTGGGCGAATCGTCCCTGAGTTCGGAAGAGGAGTTAGCGGAGCTTTAACATGGCAGCCGGGCACGGTTTTATGCTTGATCTGGTGACTGTCCTAGGCGCAGCAGCCGTGGGAGGGCTTGCGGCTAATCGTCTTAAGCAGCCTGTCTTGTTGGGCTATTTGGTCAGTGGTCTGGTGATCGGTCCTTTTGGTTTAAAACTTTTACAAGATACAGCCTTGATCAAATCCCTGGCCGAAGTTGGGGTTGCTTTTTTATTGTTTGCCTTGGGGGTTGAGTTTTCGCTGAAAGAACTCAATCGCGTGCGCGGGATCGCGTTGGGGGGCGGTTTTTTACAACTGGGGATCACGACGGTCTTAGTGGGGATCGTCGCAGTTACCACAGGCTGGGTCGCTGGGATCAACCAAGGGATCTTTTTGGGGGCGTTGCTTTCTTTATCTTCAACCGCTGTGATCCTCAAGACCCTGACCGAACGGGGGGAGGTCCAAACCCTGCACGGTCAGGTCATGTTGGCTATTTTAATCGTGCAGGATTTAGCCTTGGGGCTGATGCTCGCCATTCTGCCCGCCCTCAATCAACCCCCCGAAGCGCTGGGCACGGCGCTACTCATCGCTTTGGGCAAGGGGCTGATATTTATTATTGGGGCTGTGGTCCTAGGCATCTGGGGGGTACCGCCCTTGATCAAAGGGGTCGCCCGCACCGGGAGTAGCGAGCTGTTTTTGTTGACGGTGATCGTGCTTTGTCTTGGCGTAGCCTTAATCACCGCCGCCTTTGGTCTTTCCATAGAAATGGGCGCGTTTGCGGCGGGTTTGATGCTGGCTGAAATTGAATATGCGGATCAGGCGCTTTCTAAAGTCCTGCCCCTTAGAGATACCTTTGCGACTTTATTTTTTGTTTCCATTGGGATGCTGATCGACCCGGTGCTCCTTTGGGCCAATTTGGGCGTGATCCTGGGCTTGGTTTTGATGGTAATGGTGGGTAAAGCACTGATCATTCTGCCCATTGTTTTGAGCTTCCGCTATTCTTTTAAAACCGCTCTGACAGCAGCTTTAGGCCTTAATCAGATTGGGGAATTTTCGTTTATCTTGGCCCAGGTAGGCGTGGGCTTGGGCTTTTTGACCCCCGAAAAGTATGTGTTAGTTTTGGGCACTACCGCCGTTAGTCTCGTGTTTACGCCCCTATCTTTGCGCTTTGCCCCACGTTTGGGCACTTGGCTTTTGGCCTTACCCCTATTAGCGCCCTATCAGGCTTCGCTCAAAGGAGCTAGAGAACTGAGTTTGCCCGAACGCATCCAAGATCACGTGGTGATCGCTGGCTATGGACGGGTGGGACAAACCTTAGTCAAACTGCTGCAAAGTCGGGGTCAGAAAGTTTTAGTGATCGATAATAGTGAGGCACAGATCCAACTGCTACGCACCGAAAAGATCCCCTATGTTTTAGGCGATGCGGAGAGCGAACTGGTGTTAGAGCGGGTACACCTAGAACGTGCCAAAGCCCTCGCCATAGCCCTCCCCGATCCAGCGAGTACCCGCTTAGTGCTTAAAAAAGCCCTGGAGTTTGCCCCAGAACTAAGTATTGTAGCCCGCGCCCATAGTAGCGATGAGCTAGAGATCTTGGTTCAGTTGGGTGCCCAGGAAGCCGTCCAACCAGAGATCGAAGCGGCGCTGGAAATGGGTGCTCATTTATTGGGCAATTTGGGGGAAGACCAAAAAGCAATCAACGAAGCCCTACAAACCGTACGCGCAGGGCGCTACCGCAGCCTCTTGCCCGAACCCCTACAAAATGTTGACCTCGAAAATTTAGTTACCGTAGCCCAGCAGGAACTCAATGGCGTCTGGGTGGATCTAACGGCCCGGTGTCCCTTGGTGGGACTAACCCTCGCTGAAGCAGATATTCGTAACCTAACGGGAGCTACTGTCATGGCGGTAGCCCGTGGCGGACAAACCCTCCGCTATCCCACGGGTCAAACGCGCCTAGCGGCCCTAGACCGCATCTTGGTAGTTGGTTCACCCGAAGAATTAAAAGCCTTCCGGGATCTGACCACTAGCCAAGCCGCAGTCCAACAAGGAATGAATGATTGGGTGACTTTGGGCCCTTCCTCTCCCTGGGTCGGTCAGAATTTGATGCAATTAGATCTCCGCCGTCGGTATGATGTGGTAGTCCAAGCCATCCGGCGCCAGGGCAAGCTTTACAATGCGCCTGGGGGTGACATGACCTTAGAAGAAGGGGACTGTCTGCTTTTGCGGGGGGAGGTACCCCAGATTGCCCTGATGGGTACTTTGGCCCAGTCTTGATCCGGCTGAGAACGATACACTATTAATAATTCTGGGGTCTACGATGCTGCGCCCTGCTATTTGGCTGATGACCTTACTCCTAGGAAGTTTTTCTGGGGTCCAAGGCCGTGAACTCCAGCATGAATTCCCCGTCGAGGTCCGCAAGATCCTTGATGGAGATACGCTGCAGGTGCTTCACCAAGGGCAAATAGAAGTTTTGCGACTTTTGTGTATTGATGCCCCAGAGATGGGGCGCGAACCCCAAGCTTGGGCGCGGGAGGCGCGGTCATTTTTACGTCAAATGCGCAAACCCAAACAGACGTTACTGGTGATCACAGGTCCTGCCGAACGTGGGAGTGACGGACAGATCTTGGGCATGGCCTACTACGAAGACCCCATTAGCGGTCTGGTAAATTTAAATTTAGCCTTAGTGAAAAAGGGTATGGCCTGGGCTGCATATCTAGATTCCTGTCCAGAGGCTAAAGCCTTTGAAAGCGCGCAAAAAGAAGCCCAAGATCAAAAACAAGGGCTTTGGAGTTTACCGGATCCCCTTCCTCCCAGTGCGTACCGTAAACAGTTAAATCCTTAATTATCCGTGCCCCATCCCCCATTGCCTCGGAATATAACTGCAATAAACTGCTTCATACTTTAAATTGTGTAATATTCGCGTCATTATGCGGTTTAAGTATCAAGTTCATAACCTAAAATGCGATATCAAATTTTTTGTGTAACGACTGATACGATTCATTGCGAGCGTGCAGTGTTTCCTATACTTATTGCCCAATCGCATTTGGTTTTACCTCATGTCTGATGTTTCCAATTCCCTAATTACCGCTGATTCACGTTCTAGCTCCGCAACGCGCCGTACGCTACTTCTTGCGGGAGCAGGCGCCGTCGGTTCGCTACTGATGCCTGGTTACGTAAACGCCGCTGATAGCCCTGAGACCACTAAAGCGCGGTTGGGCTTTATTTCCTTGAGTGATTGTGCCCCATTGGTGATCGCCAAAGAAAAAGGCTACTTTGAAAAGTACGGTATGAAGGATGTTGAAGTCCTCAAGCAGGCTTCCTGGGGAGCATCCCGCGATAATTTGGAACTCGGATCAGAAGGGGGCGGGGTGGATGGTGCCCATTTATTGACCCCCATGGCCTACTTGATCAGCAATGGCAACATTACTAAGGGCAATCAAAAGATCCCCATGTACCTAGTGGCGCGCTTGAACCTCAATGGTCAGGCGATCTCGGTTTCGCAAAAATATAAAGCGCTTAAATTAGGGCTGGATGCATCCCCCATGAAAGCCACAGCCGCCGCCGCTAAGGCCAAAGGAGACCCGATCACAGTGGCCCAAACCTTTCCCGGAGGTACCCACTGGGCTTGGATCCGTTATTGGTTAGCGGCTGGGGGCATTAACCCTGAAACCGATGTCAAGGTGATCACCATCCCGCCGCCGCAGATGGTTGCCAATATGAAGACCGATACGATGGATGCCTTTTGTGTCGGTGAACCCTGGAACCAGCAGTTGATCAATCAACAAATTGGCTATACCGCAGTGACTACGGGGCAATTGTGGAACAACCATCCTGAAAAAGCCCTGGTCCTACGGGCCAGTTGGGTGGATAAAAACCCTAAAGCCGCCAAAGCGCTGCTGATGGCGGTACAGGAAGCCCAGATCTGGTGCGACAAAATGGAGAACAAAGACGAACTGGCTAAAATCATCTCCAAACGCCAATGGATCAATGCTCCAGTCTCGGATATTGTGGCCCGCTATAAAGGGATCTTTGATTTTGGGGATGGCAGGCCCGTTGAGCGCAACAGCCCCCACGTCATGAAATTTTGGAAAGATAACGCTTCCTATCCCTTTAAAAGCCATGATCTATGGTTCCTTACCGAAGAGATGCGCTGGGG
>JANNOF010000274.1:0-2335 GCA_031398925.1 Gloeobacteraceae cyanobacterium SOY_34_metabat_371
GGGAAGTGTCGCGGCTTGCTGATGACTCCTCGCTGGGTTGAGGCGTTTGGCAATGTGGCGATCGAAGCGCTGGCCTGCGGTGTGCCTGTGATCGCTTACCGTCGCGGCGGCCCGGCTGAAATCGTCCAGGATGGCAAAACAGGCTGGCTGGTAGAACCTGACTCTGTAGACGAACTGGTGCAGGCGATCGCCCGTCTCGACCAGATCGATCGCCACGCCTGCCGCCAGCAAGCCGAAGCCGACTACTCCATGACTGCAATGGGCGATCGCGTCGAAGCCTGGTTTAACGATATTCTAAGAATCGCTTAACTAACTTCAACTTCCAATATCGCCAATGCGCCTTTGTAAACCTCATGCTCCGCTTCAACCGGGCGATCGCCTGTGCGTAATTGCACCCAGCGGTACTTTAAGAGAGCGAGAGGCATTTCAGCGGGGTGTTGAACGGTGGCGATCGCAGGGCTACCAAGTTGAATTTAGCCCCGGCTATGACGGTCGCTGGGGCTATTTAGCAGGCACCGATTTAGAGCGGCGATCGCAGCTAGAGACAGCCCTTACTGCCGAGTGTCAGGGAATTCTCTGCGCCAGAGGCGGCTATGGAGCAGCCAGGCTGCTAGAAAACTGGACGTGGCCAGCCTCCAAATCTAACTCTGAATCCAAATGGCTGATCGGCTTTTCTGACATTACCAGCCTACTCTGGAGCCTCAGCCTACAGGGAATTTCTGGAGTGCATGGGCCGCTGCTGACTACCCTCGCCGCAGAACCCGACTGGTCAGCCCAACGGCTGTTTGACTGGGTTGCAGGAAAACCGCTAGAGCCAGTGCAGGGTAAAGGCTGGGGCGGAGGACAAGTGACTGGAGCGCTGTTGCCTGCCAACCTTACCGTCGCCACTCATCTGCTCAACACGCCTGTTCAGCCCGATTTGAACGGCGTAATTTTGGCGCTAGAAGACGTATCGGAAGCGCCCTATCGAATCGACCGAATGCTTACCCAGTGGCGCATCAGCGGCGCATTATCCCAAGTTCAAGGAATTGCGCTGGGACGATTTAGCCAGTGTCAGCCTCCGGCTCAAGTTCCCAGCTTTACCGTCGAGGAGGTGCTGCGCGATCGCCTGGCTGACCTCAACATCCCCATCGTCTCCGATCTGCCTTTTGGACACGACGGCGTAAATGCAGCCCTCCCCGTCGGCATCACAGCCAAATTGGATGGCGATCGCGGCACATTAAGCATTTACAGCGCTTTGCGCTGAAATAAAATCAAACTATTTTTAAAAAGCCGCGCGGAGCGCGGCTTTTTAAAAATAGTTTGTAGGCTGTTCAAGTGAAATATTCAAGTGAAAACTGCTGTATTAAAACTTAACTCGCCTCAGCAATGCGCTTGAGCGAGATCGTAGCCGACGCAGAAACGTTCGGATGGTTATCTTTTTCTAGATATTGCAGGGCCGAAATGCTCTTGGGCGTGGGCATATTTCCTAGCGCTTCAGCAAGGCGCTGGCGCACCAGCCAATCTTCTGCTTGAGCAAAGCGCAAAATTTGGTCAACCGAGGAAACGTCTTTAATTTCCCCCAAAGCCGCGATCGCCGCCTGATGCAGCACCACCTCATCACTATTTAGCGCTTGCACCAACACGTCGCGGGCGCGTGGGTCTTTCAAGTTGCCGAGTGAAACTGCCGCGCTAAACCGCACCAACCAGTCTGTATCTTCATAAAAAGCACGAACCAGCGGCTCAAAAGCTCTCTGATCTTCCAAGTAGCCCAAAGCCCCCGCAGCGTCAGCCCGGATGCCATAGTCTGGGTCAGTTTCTAACAGCTTGACTAAAATTGGATAACAGTCTTCGGTAGGCTTTAGACCCAGTGCAAATACAGCCATTGAGCGGATTTGCAGGTTTTCATCATCTAACACCTTCTTAATTAAAGGAACCGCATCCGTCGCCGGAACATCTCGCAAAGAAGCTAGTGCCAACATACGATCGCGAGAATTTTGGCTGTCTAGCTGATTCGCAATTTGTTCCAAACTCAACTGACTCATAGCCGCCCCAAGTTTACATAAATTTACATTTGATTAAATTTATTATAGACGTTTGGCTGAAATATGAGTTAAATAAATCGCTACAACTGAGCAATACACCTAGTCCGCAACACCCTAAATTGCTTAGCAAATCGCATGTCACCTCGATTAGAAATTACCTACTGCACTCAATGTCGCTGGCTGCTGCGAGCGGCATGGATGGCCCAAGAACTTTTAACCACCTTTGAAACAGAGTTGGGCGAGGTGGCTCTAATTCCCGGTACGGGCGGCATTTTTGAAGTGCGGCTAGAGGGCGACCTGATTTTCTCTCG
>JANNOF010000346.1:0-11729 GCA_031398925.1 Gloeobacteraceae cyanobacterium SOY_34_metabat_371
CACTCTACCGACCTTACTCTGAACTTTGAAGATCTTGGTAATGACAAGCATGAAATGAGGGCAAGGGGGTACTAATGGGTCCACAAAGCTTCAAAGGCCCCCATGCCACTCATAACCTTGATCTTCCCAGTACCCGACTTGTTCGGGTATGTTAGCCAACACCATGATCTCTTGGACATATTTGATGTTTTTGTACCCCAGTTTGATGGGTGATCCTAAGCGTAGCGGGGCACCATTTTGTGCGGTAATGGGGGCTTGATTATGCTCATAAACTAAGAGGGTTTGGGGATGAACACAGGACGCTAGATCCCAGGTTTCGTAATAGCTATAGAGTTCTCCTTGATCGTCTCGTAATCCCTCTAAAGAACGAAAAAAGACATAGCGGGCGCTCGACGTAGGTTCTGCTAGTTTGAGTAAGGCTACGAGCGGTAGACCACCCCAGTGCACGATCTTAGACCAGCCTTCAACGCAGATCTGTCGGATCACTTGGGAACGGTAGGGCAAGGCTTTGATCTCTGACATGCTTAAGGCCAATGGATTATTTACTAAACCACTGACAGTTAGCCGAAAGTCATTTAAATTAGGATTAGGTAGTACCTCTTCATAGGTGTTGCCTAGATTTGTATTAAAGTCGATCTCTTCTACTTTAAATTCCGGGGCGAGACGCTGGGTGCTAAATAGTAATTGTTCAAAACTACGATTGAGCGGATCCGAAAGGTTATGCAAAGTCTCATCGATCTGATTTTGAACCGGACCGCTCCCACAGGCAGAAAGCATCATGCCTAGAGAACTGAGTTTAATAAAGTTGCGACGTTTCAACAAACTCATAAAGCCTCTAGGTAAAAATGGACCGGACTAAACGCCATTCACCGACCTTAAGGGCCATCAGTGAATGAATAATCATCAGCAATAAGACGAGGGGGATCGTCATAAAGTGTACTGTCCTAAGGGCTTGCCAACTCCCAAAAAGTGCTGGGATCCAGCCGAATTGTACGGGTTTCCACATGCCTAGACCCGTGAGTAAAGCCAGTAATAAAACGGGAATAAATCCTGTATAGATCAAGCGGTGAAAGGCATAATTTTTGCGTTTTGGATTAGTCCCTTCACGGATCACTTTGATATCTGCACTGCCTACATAGCGATTTTTCCAGCGCCTAGTATAAAAAACATAGATCCCATACCAGAGTAAATTTAGTCCAAAAAACCACATAAAGAAAAAATGCCAGTGACGGGCTCCCGCAAGTCCCACGCCCAAGGTGATCTCAGTCGGAAAATGAAAACCTTGTCTGCCCCCAAAAACCGGATTGGCATTGTAGATCCGTAGCCCACTCCCCATAAGGGCAAATAGGCTAATGATATTGATCCAGTGAAAAAATTTAGCGGCTAGATCTTGTTTGGGAATGGGTGGTTTGCGTGCAGTAGCTTTAGCAGTCATAGGACCTCAGCATCTCCTGTGGACTAATGTAACGCATCGCTAAACATCGCAATGGGCAGGGCAGCGATGGCTCCTCTCCAGATATACGGAGTAGGGGGGTAAATGGATGAAAAAATTTAATCCTCGTTTGCGATGCTAGGGTAAAGCACTCAAATCCCTTTAATAAACTGGGTTACATCTTTGACCATCCCGCCGTAGCACGTAACGGGATGTTCATACCCCTTGAGGTGAACTTTATAGGAGCGAAAAGGGGTATGCCGTGAGGGGGGTAAACAGTGAAAAGTTGATTCTCCCAAGACCAGATCCATTCCCAATTCCTTGGTGGCTGACTCCAGTCGAAAGGCCGCATTAACCGTATCCCCTAAGGCGGTGTAGTCGGCTCGGTCCCGGTCGCCCATGTGACCGACCATGGCATGTCCCGTATTGATCCCGACCCCAACTTTGAGGGGGAAGGGTAAAGCATAATGCTTATTCAGTTCATTACTCATTTGATAAAGCTCATGGAGCGCTTTTAAAACCTTAGTCATTTCTCCAACGGGTACACCATTACTGTCAGGAACTCCGTGGATCCAAACAGCCATAAGCGCATCGCCAATATATTTATCTACCCGACTATCATACTGACGAATGATCTCCCCAGCCCGTCGAAACCAAGTCCCGATCACTTCTGAAAGGACGCGTTCATCCAGTTGGCGGGTAAGTTTGGTAAAGTCGCGAATATCCATAACCAGCACCGTGATCAGACGCCGATTGGATTGCAGGATCACCGTATTGGAAAGGTCTTCACTAGGGTCTGCCAATTCTTCTGGGGTATGGGGAGCACAATGAAATTGAATTTCTGTTTTACCCAGTACAATGCGCTCACCATCCTGGAGGGGCACGGGGACCGTGACGCGACGACCTTCCACAAAAGATCCATTCCGACTACCTAGATCAATTAGGTAAAATTCCCCCGCAGCCATGATCTGCACCATTGCGTGCTTACGAGAAGCGGATTCATCTAGCAACATAATGTTATTTTCTTTAGACCGCCCAATCGTCCAAGCGGTACCCTCCGCCAAGATAAATTCTTGGATCCCCTGGGGTGAACTGACCGTGAGGTAAGGAATAGAACGGTACATGGGCCTATGCTATCACCGAAATCAGTCAATTCAGGCAGTAGTACGCTTAAGGTCAGTTGTGGGGGGCAATTGATCCGCCACTAAGGGGATCTGGGCCAGACTGCGGTCCCGGTAGGCCCCATAACGTTGGATCTTATTGCGGATCTTGGGTTCAATCTCCGGCAAGATCCCAAAATTGGGCGGCATGGGCTGAAAGTGTTTGACATCGGTGGTGTTGATGTAGGCGACTAAAGCCCCCGCCATCGTCTGTACCGGGAGGGTCAACGGATCTAAACCAAGGGCTAAACGAGCAGCATTAGTCCCCGCTAGCCAGCCCCCAGCTACGGCTGCTGTGTAGCCTTCAGTACCTGTAATTTGTCCACAGGCCAAAATCCGGGGATAGTCTTTAAATTGCAGGGTTGGCTGGAGGACACGGGGCGAAGCTAAAAATGTATTGCGATGCATGACGCCCAAACGGACAAAACTGGCCGCAGCCAACCCAGGGATCAGGCTAAAGACCCGCTTTTGCTCCCCCCATTTGAGGTTCGTTTGAAAACCGACCATATTCCACAGGCGGCCTCCCTGGTCTTCAGCCCGGAGTTGGACGACCGCAAAGGGCCGTTTGCCCGTACGCGGGTCCACCAGACCCACGGGTTTTAAAGGACCAAAACATAGGGCATCAAAACCGCGCCGCGCGATCTCTTCGACGGGTAAACAGCCTTCAAAAAACTTGCGCTCAGCCAGTTCATACTCTTTGTGGGGGGCCTGTTCTGCTTGGTTGAGGGCCGTCCAAAACTGAGTGTACTCTTCTTTGGTCATCGGACAATTGAGATAGGCCGCCTCGCCCCGGTCATAGCGCGAAGCTAAATAAACAATCGAACGATCTATTGAATCCCCTTCCAAAATGGGGCTGGCTGCATCAAAAAAACTGAGATATTCCTCGCCACTTAGCTTTTGAATCGCCTGGGCTAGATCAGGGCTGGTTAAGGGACCCGTAGCTAGGACAACAATCCCGTCTTCCGGGATCTGGGTTACTTCGGTGCGCTGTAGGGTAATTAAAGGATGTTGGCTCACCGCTTGGGTAAGGTACGCTCCAAACAGCAGGCGGTCTACGGCTAATGCCCCTCCCGCCGGTACCGCAAACTGATCAGCGGTATGGATCACAAAGGACCCTAGGCGGCGTAGCTCTTCTTTGAGTAAACCCGGTGCTCGATCCGTGCCCAAGGCCCCAAATGAATTAGAACATACGAGTTCAGCTACCTGATCCGTATGGTGCGCGGGACTAGTCCGTTGGGGGCGCATCTCATAAAGATGTACGGGAATACCCCAACGGGCTATCTGCCACGCGCATTCAGTCCCGGCTAAACCTGCGCCGATCACATGTACTGACTGAGCCATAGGAAATAATTCCTAGTCTTCGTACAATCGGCACTCGGCAGCTTCAGGATTGCTATCGCAGAACTTCTCTAGGGAAGTTTTGGCTGGCTCTTGGGCACGACGATGGGCGGCTTCGGCTTGCAGTTCCTCGACGTTGTCCCAAGCTACGGCGCATTCTTTAGAACCGTCACCTTTGATGTCGCAAACTTCACGGGCTTCTTCAACTTCTTTTTGAATGAGTTTTTGGAGTTCACTCATGGTGCGTTCCTTTTAGTTATCGGTGTTTCAACGTCCTCTTTTTTATTTTACTAAAACCAGCGCTTTTGCGGGGTAAACATCTGTGCTAACCAGCCTTTGTGGGGGGCAAAATGGATTTCTTAACGTTTTCTTCTTAGTTTAAGGGGAAGAAGCAAAGCTCCCGAGTGATACAGATCTAAGCTAAGGGGCATCGAAGGGCATAATAGAGAACGGAGTCTGAGCGATCACCATGTTACGAGCCGGAATTGTCGGCCTGCCCAACGTAGGCAAGTCCACGCTATTTAATGCCCTCGTCGAGAATGCCAAAGCTGAGGCCGCTAATTTTCCCTTTTGTACCATTGAACCCAATGTCGGCAGTGTGGCAGTGCCCGATGAACGGATGCAAGTCCTACAAAACATCGTTAAAACCACTGTTGTGATTCCGACCCGCATTGAATTTGTGGATATTGCGGGTTTAGTCAAGGGGGCCAGTCAAGGGGCCGGACTCGGTAATAAATTTCTCTCCCATATCCGCGAAGTTGATGCCATTGTCCATGTGGTGCGCTGCTTTGAAGACCCGGATATCATTCATGTCGAGGGTCAGATCAATCCCGTAGCTGATATTGAAGTGATCAATTTAGAACTGATCCTGTCGGATATCGGTCAAGTGGAAAAACGCATGGCGAAAATTGCCCGTCAAGCGCGTACCGAAAAGATCTACCAACAGGAATACAGCGCCCTAGAGCGGCTCATGACGGCGTTAAACGAGGGTAAGCCCGCTCGGTTGGTGCCGCTAGATAGTGAAGAAGCGATCCTGATCGAGCCTTTGTGCTTACTCAGTGCCAAGCCCGTGGTCTTTGCCGCCAATGTCAGTGAGCAAGACTTGGCTACGGGCAATCACTTTGTGGATCAGGTCCGAACTCTGGCGGCGGCTGAAAAAGCTCAAGTAGTGGTAGTTTCGGCCCAAGTCGAAGCCGAATTGGTGCAATTGCCCCAAGTAGACCGGGCGGACTACCTTAGTTCCTTGGGGGTGGTAGAAGGGGGCTTGATCAGCTTGATCCGGGCTACCTATCGGTTACTGGATCTCTATACCTACTTCACTGCCGGAGAAAAAGAGGTCCGGGCTTGGACCATTCCCGCTGGATTTCGCGCTCCCCAAGCCGCTGGGGTGATCCATACGGACTTTGAGCGGGGCTTTATTCGTGCCGAAACCATCGCTTACCAAGATCTACATACCTGTGGATCCTATGCAATTGCCCGCGAAAAAGGGTTAATTCGTGCCGAAGGAAAGGAATATTTGGTACAAGATGGGGATGTATTACATTTCCGCTTTAATGTCTAAGGAGCATCATGAACTCAGCCAACTCCGCCAAAAAATACGTTTGTCCGGCCTGTAAAAAAACCATTGCTAACCGGGCTGTACCCAACTGCATCTACTGTGAAAAACCGATTCCTAAGAGTCTCCTGTTTACCCCGCAAGAGCTTGCCCAACGCAAGCAGCGCCTTGAGCAGGAACGGCAACAGTATGAACTCCACGATCAAAAAATGTCCCAATTGATCAGCCGTAAAAAATGGTGGGAGTTTTGGAAAAATGACGATAAAAAGGAACGTCCGTGACCAAAGTGCTTTTTGTCTGTCTGGGTAATATTTGTCGTTCTCCCGCCGCAGAGAATATCATGAATTACTTGGTAGACCAGGCGGGGCTAACGGGGACGATCATCAGTGATTCGGCGGGGACAGCAGACTACCATGTGGGCGACTTGCCCGACTCCCGGATGATTGCAACCCTCACCAAGCGGGGATTTCCCGCCCACGGTCGGGGCCGCCAGTTTAAGCCCTCGGATTTTGAAGACTTTGATTATATTTTGGTCATGGATCAAGCGAATTATCGCGATGTGCTGCGTTTAGATCCAGAGGGGCACTATCGCCATAAAGTTGAACTAATCACCAGCTATTGCCGTGCCCATACCCTAAACGCTGTACCCGACCCCTACTATGGGGGGCCAGAGGGCTTTAATCAAGTCATTGATCTACTCGTAGACGCTTGTTCCGTTCTGTTAACAACAGTCAAGACAGAAAAAGCTTAAAGCCTGACTTCAGCGAATACCCCACAAGATCCCGTGTTAGCCTGAGTCAATATCGGAATCCACCCATGACTACGCCAACCCAAGTCCTGAGCGCCCTTAATCAAGCCTTTCCTGCGGCCCAGATCGTAGCTGAAGATTCCGCCTGTGGCCATGGCAGCGAACATTTTTCCGTCGAAGTCATTACCCCTGAGTTTCAGGGTCTTTCCCTTGTAGAGCGCCATCGTCGTGTCTACAGTGCGCTCCAGCCTTTTTTAGCCCAGGATATGCACGCCTTGATCATCAAGGCCAAAACCCCGGCTGAGGCGGGGCAATAGCTGGTGGCGCTACTCGCCCATGATCAATGGTTTGACACCCTAGGTTGGGAACCCGATGCCCAGATCCAAGGGCAATTGGATGCTTTTTATGCCCAGGTTTTAGCGGGTAACCAACAGCAAAACTTGACCCGGATCACCGATCCCCAAGAATTTTGGGAGAAGCACCTGTGGGATTCCCTACGGAGTCTTTGGCCCTACCGCGGTCTTGAGGATCAACTAGTCATCGATATTGGCAGTGGAGCCGGATTACCAGGCATCCCGGTGGCAATCCTCAAACCCCAGTGGTACGTGGCTTTGCTAGAGGCGACCCGCAAAAAAGCCAGCTTTTTGAGTCGTTGTACCCAGTCTTTGGGCTTAACCAATGTCCAAGTGATCCCTGACCGGGCAGAGGTGGTGGGTCATCAAAAGAAACACCGCGAAGGCTATGATCTGGCGTTGATCCGGGCCGTTGCCCCCGTAACGGTATGTGCCGAATATGCCCTGCCCCTGCTTAAAGTTGGGGGGACGGCCCTGCTGTATCGGGGCCATTGGGAGATCCGCGAAGAAGTGGAATTAGGAAGAGCCTTGATGGCGCTGGGAGGAGAAATCCGGGAAATCGATGCTTTTCAATTGCCCTTTTCGGCGGCGGTGCGCCATTGTATTGCTGTGACAAAAAACCAGCCGACCCATCGCGCCTTTCCCCGTGAAGATGGACTACCTGCCCGTCATCCTCTGGGTGTGATTGAGGAAACTGCTAAAGTTGATCCATGAGACCCGAGCGGGTCCGTCCATAGGGAAACAGGATGCACTACAGATTACTAGGCCAAACCGGTTTGTACGTCTCAGAATTGTGTCTCGGTACCATGACCTTCGGCAGCAATGGCTTTTGGGCAGTTATGGGGAGTCTGCAACAGGATGCCGTTACCGCTCAAGTCAAAGAAGCTTTTGCGGCGGGGATCAACTTCATTGATACGGCCAATGTTTATTCTCTAGGTGAATCAGAACAACTCGTTGGTCAGGCGATCAAAGACCTTGGACTACCCCGGGATCAAATTATTATTGCAACCAAGGCCACTGGGGTAATGAATGAGCAAACCCCCAATAACCGGGGCCAGTCACGGTACCATTTGTTAAATGAAGTGGAGGCTAGTCTTAAACGTCTGCAAGTGGATCATATCGATCTCTATCAACTGCATGGTTTTGATCCCCTGACGCCCCTAGAAGAATCCTTATCTACCTTGAATGATCTCGTACACTCCGGCAAGGTGCGGTACATTGGCCTATGCAATATGGCCGCTTGGCAGATCATGAAATGCTTAGCCGTTTCTGAAAAGTACTACTGGGCACGGATGCAAAGTGTACAGGCTTACTACACCATTGCGGGACGAGATTTAGAACGTGAAGTGATCCCCCTAATACACGATCAAAAATTAGGTCTGCTGGTTTGGAGTCCATTAGCCGGTGGATTGCTCAGTGGCAAGTTTAGCCCCGATGGTACAGGACCAGAGGGTTCACGGCGCGCCAACTTTGATTTTCCGGTGGTGAATAAAGACCGGGCCTTTAAATGTGTTGATGTTATGCGCCCCATTGCCGCGCGCCATGGGGTTTCGGTGGCCCAGATCGCCCTAGCTTGGCTTTTGAGTCGGCCCTCGGTAACTTCAGTGATCATTGGTGCCAAGACGATGGATCAGTTGCGCGATAATATTGCTGCGACCAAAGTCCAACTCACCGGCGAGGATCTCCAAAGTCTGGATGAAATCAGCACTTTGCCTGCGGAATATCCAGGCTGGATGCTAGAACGACAAGTCCAGTATCGATCAGTGCCGCCCAGCAAATAGAACCTGCATTTTTTGCCTTTGTTCACTGCACTTGGGGAGGAACAACTTGCCACACTTTGCCCTATTCTTACGTTAGACAACAGAGTTCCTAGGGGGGCGCAGTTATTTTAAACCCGTTACACCGCTTGATCCCTAAAAGTCTTAGGACTTGGATTCCGCAGTTTTGTTTATTAGCCCTTTGGGGCATTGGTTCTGGGGCTTGGGCCTTAGAAGTCCGTTACACCGTAGCTATGCCCGTCCCCCAAAATCATTATTTTGAAGTAGAAGTCCAGATCACAGCATTGCCTAATCAACCGCTCAAACTCGTGATCCCCGCTTGGACGCCTGGGTCTTATTTGATCCGTGAGTACGCCCGCCATGTGGAAGAATTTCGGGCTACCGATGGTAACGGCCAACCCCTAGGGGTAAGTAAACTCGATAAACAAACCTGGCAAATCGCCGCAACAGCCAGTAAGAGCATTAGCGCCCGGTTTCGGGTATATGCCAATGATCTAACGGTGCGCACCAGTCATCTAGATAGTACCCACGGCTATTTCAACGGGACCAATCTTTTACCCTATATTGATGGGTTTAAGGAAATTCCAGCAACTTTAGTGATTAAGCCCCCCGCCAATTGGCGCAAGATTGCGACCGGCTTAGCGCCTGTCAAGGATCAAAGCAATACTTTTCAGGCCCCGAACTACGATGTCCTGGTAGATGCTCCCGTTTTAGTGGGCAACTTTGCCGAATTTCCTTTTATGGTCCAGGGGATCCCCCATCGGATCGTCATTGAAGGCCAGGGGAGCTATGACGGACTACGTTTGGCCCAAGATACCCAAAAGATTGTGGAAACCCAAGCCCAACTGTTTGGGGGCTTGCCCTACGCTAGCTATACGGTTTTGATCTTATTAACCCCGTCGGGATTAAGTGGACTAGAGCATCTCAATTCCACAACCCTGACCATAGGCTATGACCGCTTTACTACGGAGCGTTCCTATCGCAACGTATTAAGCTTGATCTCCCATGAATTGTTTCATGTGTGGAACGTCAAACGGATCCGTCCCGAGGGTTTGGGGCCTTTTGACTACACCCGCGAAACCTATACCAACAATCTCTGGATCGCCGAAGGGACTACGAGCTATTACGAAAACCTGATGCTCCGGCGCTCTGGGCTAATTGCCACCGATGTTTTTTTGCAAAACCTGGCTGACTTGATTAAGGATGTTCAGCAGACCCCCGGACGTAAGGTGCAAAGCCTGGCTCAAGCCAGTTTCAATACGTGGATCAAGTTTTATCGTCAGGATGAAAATTCGGTCAATAGCAGCATTTCCTATTACGACAAGGGAGCTTTAGTAAGTTTGGTGCTTGATCTGGAGATCCGTAAACGCACCAAAGGATCAAAGTCCTTAGATGATGTATTTCGCCTCCTCAATCAGCGTTTTGGGCAACCGGGGCAGTCGGGCTACCGGGATCTAGATTTTCAAAAAGCCTGTGATACTGTCGTCGGTGGGAGTCTAGACAGTTTTTTAGGGCCCTATGTTTATGAAACCAAAGAAATTGACTATGCTACGGCGCTGGCGGTAGTGGGTCTTACCCTCAAGACCGAACCTGCTAAGGATGATGAACGCCTGGGAGCGCGTCCGTATCTCGGGGCCACCACCAAAGAGCAAGACGGGGCCGTAGTTGTCACCAATGTCCTGCGGGATACCCCCGCAAGTACCGCTGGTTTAACGGTCCATGACGAGATCCTGGCGATTAATGGCTATAAAGTAGACAGCAGTAATTTTAAAAAATTGCTTAACCAATTTAGTCCCGGTCAGCAAGTCAGCATCCAGATTTTTCGGGGCCAACGCCTTGAATTACTAACCCTGACCTTGGGCACTGCTCCAGATAGTGTCTATCGTCTGGTCCGTATGCCCCAAGCCACTGCGCAACAACGCGCTAACTACGAATCTTGGTTACAGGATCGTTGGTCCCCAAACTAGATTACTATAGTTGATCGTGCGCTGATGGAAACCCTATCGTCAGCCAATGGAGTACCTATGGGAATCCGCAAGTTACGCCCGATGACACCGGGCACTCGGCAACGGTCTGTTGCTGATTTTTCTGAGATCACCAAGTCCAAGCCCGAAAAGTCGCTCACTGAATACCATCACCGTAAGCAGGGGCGCAACAACCGCGGCGTGATCACCTCCCGTTTTCGGGGTGGTGGGCATAAACGCCTGTATCGTTTGATTGATTTCAAACGCGATAAGCACGGCTTCAAAGCCGAAGTCATCGCCATTGAGTACGATCCCAACCGCAATGCGCGTATTGCCCTGGTGCAATATACGGACGGCGAAAAGCGCTATATCCTGCAACCCAATGGATTACTCGTTGGGGCCATCATCGAAAGTGGTCCTAAAGCGGATATTCGTTTAGGCAATGCCCTACCCTTGGAATTTATTCCTTTGGGCTCCCAGGTTCATAACGTAGAACTCTACCCTGGTCGTGGGGGACAAATGGCCCGTGCTGCCGGGTCGGTGGTGCAACTGGTGGCAAAGGATGGAGATTATGCCATTCTCAAACTGCCCTCTAGTGAAACCCGCCGCGTCCGTAAAGAGTGCTATGCCACCCTGGGTCAAGTAGGTAATCTTGATCATAAAAACATTGCGGTGGGTAAAGCAGGGCGCAAGCGCTGGATGGGTCGTCGTCCCCATAACCGTGGTGTGGTCATGAACCCCGTGGATCACCCCCATGGAGGTGGTGAGGGTAAATCGCCTATTGGACGCAGTACCCCTGTGTCACCGACTGGCGTACCCGCCTTGGGCTACAGGACGCGCAAAAAGCGCAAGCCTTCGAGCCGCTTTATTATCTCGCGGCGTAAGGCAGCTAAGTCTAGTCAGGGTTAATTCCCTAAGGCCCTTAGCAGCTTAGTCAATTCACCCAAAAAACCAACGCTCTTTTGCCCCAAAGCTATTTCTAGTTCTTCGGGGGTAGGGCGTTGGCCTTTTTCGGCTAGTTTTTGATAGTCTCCAACGGTTTCTTTCCAGATTTGCCAGTTTTCAGGATAGGCCCGAAATATAGCGCCGCTTTCTACTGGTTCTAAAATGTAGCAGGGTTCAAAAGTACTTAAAAAACGGGTTCTGATCTGCCTACCGGCTAAGCCAATGCCCACTGCACCTGGTTGAAGCTGGGAGTTGACCAAGAGTAAGGGTTTGCCTAGGATCTGTTGGGCTAATTGTTCGGCTTGGACGATCTCAACGGCACTGGTTTCGAGCAGTACATAGCTGGCATAGGCCACACTAAACTGAGTAATACTCTTGAGATCAGCGCCATCGATGCTGCCAAGACGCTTATAGGCCAGAGCAGCAGCCCCAGCATCTGGAAATAGGAACAAAACA
>JANNOF010000392.1:0-1928 GCA_031398925.1 Gloeobacteraceae cyanobacterium SOY_34_metabat_371
TCCCAGAAAAAAGAAAAGAGCGCTACCTGGATCAGGCGGAGATGGCGGTGTTGGGAACATTTCTTGATGCAAATGAGATCAATCACCCTGAAAGCGTCATTGCAATTCGATTGCTTATGTGGACAGGAGCGCGCCGGAACGAGGTGCTTTCAGCTGAATGGGCTGATTTTGATTTCGGTGCAAACTATTGGCGAAAGCCCGATACAAAAACCGGCGAACACACTGTTCCTATCAGTGCCACGGTGGTAGAGCAGCTTCTCAAGTTACAGCTGATTACAGGCCGAGATAGCGGCCCAATTTTCTCAAGATCCCTAGATGGGCGTGTCACAGCAATTAAGAGACTTTGGAAACGCTTCGGGATTGAAAGCAAAATTGATTGCCGATTGCATGACTTAAGGCATAGTTTTGCATCGTTCTTGATTTCTAACAACAAACCAATATTGGCTGTTTCAAAACTTCTTGGGCATAAAGATTTATCGACAACACAAAGATATACCCATCTATATGAAGAAGTTTTACGTGATGCGGTCGAGTTTGTAGGGCGAAAGAAAAAAAACGGAATGAATATTATAAATTGACAATGAGACTTTCTCTCTGATTGTCGATTTTGTTCTGATTTTCATTCGCTACAAAAAACGAACTGAGATCTATTGAAGTGTTGAAAGTGTTGAAATTCCCATCCGCTGACGTCTTCGACCTTGATACCGCTTGGGCACGACACGAGCTATCGACTTCTCATGGTGCGCATTCGGATCGAGACCGGTTCTATCGGGGCTCATACCCCTTCAAGCGCGCTACGTTGCCCTCCATGGATGGCTGAGGTCTCCATATCGCGCAAGCTCTTCGCCGATATCCCGCGTATGATGGATGAGCTCAGGTCGTAGCCCTTTACGATAAAAGGGTAACAGGCGTCAGTGTGACGAGTCTAGCTGAAGCCGACGCTTGTCCTGCACCACCGTAGGGACGAATGCCGCGTGACCGATGCGGCCGATGTTGAGCCCTTCGCCCGCTGGGCAGGCTCCAAGGTCCGCGTTCGGTGGATCGATGGCGGCTCAGCGCCTTCTCGCCGCATCTGTGGCGGTCAGCACTGGCATGGCTTCCCCGGTCGCGAGAGCGCTGTGGTCGGCGCAATCATCGGGTTTGCGAGGGGTTTGCGCTAAGGCGAGCTACCTGCCAAGCAAGCCCTTGAGCCATTTCCAGAAGCGCGCAAGCCATCCGTCTTTGGCATAGAGGGCATCATAGTGCGCCTTGCGCCGTGCTTCCTCGGCACGACGACCAGCCAATATTTGCTCGGGCGTCCATGTACCACACCAAACAACATCTCCGCCGTCTATCACGTAGTGCGACTTACAGGCTTGTTGCCAGTTACCGACAGATGGCCACAGGCTTGGACCGCTGGCGGTTTCCTTCAAGCTCCATTCCGTCTCGCCGAGCGGCGTGCGAATTTTCGCGCCGCAGCCGCAGGCGCAGAGATGTGCCACCGCGCCATATTTTTCGGAGACGTAGAGGACCCCAGGCTCAAGCTGCTTGGGCATAAACTCGACGCGCTGAAGAGTGATGTGCTCAAGCTTCATTGAGTTCTGACCGCGTTGCTATTTTGCCGTCTGCGAGATCGAACAGGACGTGAAAGTCCGGGGTTTTCTCGACGTAAAATCCTTTCAAGCGCTTGAACTTGATAACCGCCATCGCTGCGTTCAAGGCGTTCAGCTCGCTGATCTGGATGTTCACGCGGTACTCTTCATTTGGCCGGTCGCTCAGCTCGGCGAGTTCCATCGCCCTCACGGCAGCCGCGGTCTCGGGCGCGTAGTACGTGGCCCGCATCATGCCTGAAAGCGCACCGTGCTTGCGGTTAAGCCCCATGCCTAGGTCGATGAATGGAATACCGAGCGCGATCAACAAGTCAAAGATGCCCGCGCGGGAGCTACCCT
>JANNOF010000007.1:0-23942 GCA_031398925.1 Gloeobacteraceae cyanobacterium SOY_34_metabat_371
CGACCGCTTGCCGCCCCTTTAGGATCTACGCCTGCGGTCGGATCAACCTAGGCGAGCGGTCCGCTAGAGCGCTTTGCGTTGTAGGGGGTGTCGGGGGCTGCAAGCTCCCTGACGAGGAGGGGGGCGGGTTTGGGAGGGGGAACCCTAGGTTCCCACCTCCCAAGGGCTGTTGGTCTGTCTTAATTCCCAAGGGGCTGTTGCATCTTGCGCTGCTGTATTCCTGCCAGAAATCCAATGATCTACCCCATCTGCGGAAGGGGAGCATACTCGGTTTCATGACAAAACTCCCAACGATCTCCTTGGATCCGCCATAACCGGACTCGTAACCCCGGCCGCCCGGACTGGGTATGGCCTTGACTGGAGACCTGGGGCGCACTGTGTCGGGTGATCAGCTCGCGCTTAAGTTCGTAAGAAACAGGGCTAACGCCTTGACTGATCAAGCGACAGTGTAAGCGGTCTTGGGTGATCTGGGCTTGGATCGTGACGGTCGCTGCATAGGGATTTTTGAGCCGTAGATCCGCCAGATCCTGGGCGACCGCGGCATCCATACCAGCGGGAATATAGGCGGGAGCGATGGTATGGGGGTGACGCTCCAGAACTATCAACCCCCCAGCTAGCGCAGCGCAGTAAAGAGTTGTGGAAACTTGACAGACCCCACCGCCCCACGCGGGGATCAAGACCCCGCCATAGCTGACCGGAGCGCGGACGACCCCAACATCACGGGTCCAAGGCCCCACGTGGCGGTTAAAGGAAAATACTCCACTCGTGGGGATCACCGCTTGATTCAGACGATGAACGGCCCATTCTGCATTGTGGCGCTGGCCTCTAGACCGTCCTGCTAGAGAAGTTGTGAATTCAGCTAAGACGACTTCCTGATGGGGCACAACCCAGCCTAGACCCGCCAGAGGTAGAGGAATTAGCCATAAAAGCCCGCGTCGATTCATTGGATCTCCAGTTGTGCAGGCAGCCCAGAAACCTTGAGATTGCCGTACATAGCCCAAAGCTGGCTGGGTAAAACTCGATAAATACCGGGAACTTCGGCCCTTAGTAGATATTCAAACTCCAAGGTAGTGCCGCTGATCCAGTGAAAATAGCCGATCATCCGGTCATCACGGGCCTCCGTGGTGTAATACGACCCGGCACTGTACCGATCCTGGGATAGGGCCATATCTGTGGCGCGAAACCCCGCCGGGAGCGGGTCTTCTAGGATTAAGTGACTGGCATCATTGTTTTTATTCCAGCCCGTAACGCGCACCCGGACCCGGACCTGACTCCCAGAGGCCACCGCTTCACCGGGCTTGAGGGCCCGTTCTTCAATGGTCGGTTCTCCCTTTTGGCCCCGTCCAGGACTTTGTAAGAGATAGACCCGTTCGAGCTTCAGCGCTCCCGTGGGTGGAACCGTAGCTTCAAGACGGTTCTTTTGATTAAAAAGTACGGTCGCATAGACGATCCCTGGGCCATCCCGTTCGATGCGTAGTTGATTAGTGCCGGGACGGGGCTGATCCAGGGTGATCACCGTCTCCGGTTGCCAACGAGCTTGGGGCGTGAGGCGGACTTCACGCACGGGTTGATCATTGAGTTGGAGTTTGAGGGTGGTTGTCACGGCCTCGGCTTCGTAGCCTTGACTGTAGGCGAGTAGCGCCTCGAGCACCACCGCCGTATCCTTAGTAGACCCCCAGCCCTCAGCTTGGCGTTGGGCCAAGAGCCAGCGCACGATGGGATCCACTTTTTCAACCGGGGGTAGACTGCCCTGGTAGGCTTGGTCATAGCGCAACTGGGCTAACAACACCCAAGCGGTTGTCTCCGCTGGGTTGATCCAGTTATAAAAGTACTCCTCTTTTGCCTTGGGCATGGTCCAGTAGGCCCCGGTTTCATCTTGCTGTTGGACTTGATCCAATTGTTCTAAAATCTGACGGGCTTGCTCTGGTCGTTCCCATTCCGTCCAGGCTAAGGCCAAAAGTGCCCGTCCATAGGGACTAAGTTCACTTGCCTTCGGAACTAAAAAGCGGCCTTGATCATCCGTGGGGATGGGTGCACCACTAAGGGCCAAAGCATAAAGCGCGAAGGTGTAGTCCTCGGCGATATAACGGCGATAGTAAGTAAACTGACTGCTTTTAAAGCCCTGCGCCCACTGTTCTTTGATCTGAGTTGCCAACGATTCACGGCCCTGGGCAAATTTTTCTTCATTAATTGCCATCCCGGCTTGACGGGCCACCGCTAACCCCCGCAGCACATGGGCGGTCATGTAGAGATCATTTTGATCCTCCTCCCACCAGCCCCAACCGCCGTCGTAATTCTGAAAGCGGTACAGTCGGGCTAAACTGCGCTGCAGGATCTCTGGGGTACGGGCTTGGAGATAGGGTAAATCCAGCTTTTGATCTTCGACCAGACGATATACGGCAAGACTGGGCAAAAAGCGGCTCATGGTCTGCTCCGTGCAGCCATAGGGATAATCCACCAGATAATCTAAAGCGCCTAGCAGTTGCGAAAAAACCGATGGGGCCAAACGCACCTGAATCTGACTCTCTTGGGGGATCAAGCCTTCGGGCGCCGGGAGATCCAGTTCGGTGATCCCCTTTTGTACACTGGCCCAGCGCACCATGCGTTCCGTGCTGGCATAGGGCAAGACCTGGATCAGGCGTTCTTCACTATCCCGTTTACCATCTTGGCTCACGGCGCGGACGCGTAGGGGCATAGTCCCAATTTGATCAGCCTTGTAGCGCCAAGAAACGGTCTGACTTTGCCCAGGATCTACGGTAAGGGCGCTGCTATACAATGTCTTACCCGCGCCGAGAAAATCTACCGTGGCTTTGCGTGAACGCGTGCCCTCATTGCTGACAACGGCACTAAGGGTCACCTGATCTCCCTCAGTTAACACGGTGGGTGCGGCGAGACGCACGGCAAATTCCTTGGCCGCCGTAAAAGTATAGACCGCCGATCCCACTTGCGTATCTAGGGTCTGACCTATGGCGGTCACCCGCCACTGGGTAAGGTTATCCGGTACATTGAGCCGGACGGTGGCCTGGCCTTGAGCATCGGTTATGAGTTGGGGCCGCCACAGGGCCGTATCCGGGAAATTGCGGCGCACACTATCGGCCTCGCCCTTATCCCCTTGTACCGCAATCCAGGGAAAGGAAAACTGCGTAGTGACCCGATTGGGGCGACGGGCATAGAGGCTATTAAATAGGGCCTTGGGTTGATCCTCACGGATCGCGTAGAGGGCTTCATCCACTACGCCTAAAGAAAGCTCGGTCTGGACGGGTTTACCTTGATGGGTTTGGACTTGAACAGAGATCTGCGCTTGTTCTCCCGGTTCGTAGCGGGGTTTATTGCTTTGGATCTGAATCTTTAATTCTTTAGCAGCCCGTCCGATCCGTAACGGGATCGATTGTTCTGTAAAGGTTTTATTGGCAATCAAACTGGCACTGATATAGACCGAGGGCACCAGACGGGCTTCGACGGGGAGTTCTAAGCTCCCTTGCCCCTGTTTGAGGGTCACCAGCTTGGTGCTAAAGATCTCTTCTCCTTCTACGGTGACCAGTACCGTCGCGGCGGGTAAAGAGCTGCGTAGGGCCAACTTCACGCGGTCGCCGACTTCGTAACTGCGCTGATCGGTCAACAGTTGCAGCGCTGGCCCTCGGGGTTGGCTAATATTCCCCACCGCCCTATCCGTGACCCACAGCATGACTTGCTCGGTGATCCGGTTGCCCTGAGCATCTTGGATCGTCGCTTCGAGCAGCCAATCGCCCCCCTTAGGCGGGGTGAAATCCCATTGAACCTGACCTTGGGCATCGGTGGTCGCTGTTCCCGTAGCCTCGTTTTGCCATTGAATTGCGGGTTGCTCTCCTTGCCATTGATAGATCCCAGCCCGCCATTGAACCGTGGCTTTTTGGGGTTGATTTCCCGTGCGGTCGTTAATTGTTGCCCGGATCCGAAAAGCTGTCTTGGGGGCACCAAACCAAGGATCTGGTTCTAGGGCCATGCGCCAATTGCCTTGGGTAATGGGGAAACTAAGCGTCCCTTCGGCATATTCATTGCCCGCAGCCTCAATGGTCACCGCCACACGATAGCGGTAATTATTCGTACTCCACAAATAATTATTCTGCTCTGTTTCGGGAATCTGCTTGGGATCCAGGGTGATCTGGGCCTTGCCTTCCGCGTTGGTTTCGGTCGTACCGGAGGTGACATACTCGCCGTAATAATCACCGTAGGCTTCGCCATAATCGCTGACTTCTTCGTCATCTTCCGGTTGATCTGACCAGGAGAATAAGGGCACGCGATAGACCTGATATTGCACCGGGGCATTACCTACGGGTAGTCCAAAATAATAGCGACTTTCTAACTCCAAACGGGCTATTTCATTGGCAGTAAAAAAGGGTTTTGCGCTCTTCAAGCTAACTTTAAAGGTCGGTTTACGGTAGGCGGCAACGGTGAAATTACCCTCAAGTTTCCCGGTGGCAGTCTGGGCGCTGATCCTATAACTCCCGGCTTTGGCTTCTTCCGTGAGGGTCACCGTGCCTGCAAAAGATCCAAAACGGTTGGTTTGTACTTGCCGTCGTGCGATCAAGGTGTTATCAGGATCCTGGATCAACACGGTCACCCCCGTACCCGTAGGAGGTAGGGTATAGCCTACCTTCGCAGGACGGCGTAAAACGCCCTTAAACTGCACCACATTACTAGGACGGTAAACGGGACGATCACTGGAGATCAGCCCGGCCCACTGCACAGGGGGTGTACCGGGTAAATATTGTTTAACCCAGGCTACGGGCTGGCGAGATTGCCCTTGGTAGCTGATCACAAACACATAGCCGTCTTCTGGGCGGGGGGGTAAGGTAAGCGTACTGATCCCGTTTTGATCCGTTGTTCCGGTAGCTAAAGGCTGAGTTTGATTTTCGGACCAAGCTTCGATCCGGTTTCCAACTTGGGGCTTCCCGGACTTCAGGCCACTCGTCCATACCAAAAGACGGCCCCTGTCGGTACTTTTTACCACTAACCCCGTTTGGGTACGGATCACTAAAGTGCTGTTTTCTAAGCCCCCGGCCCGAAAGCGGACTAAATAGGTCCCCTCAGGCAAACCCTGTAGGGTGGCGTATTGCATAAATACGCCTTCGCGGTCCCGCCCGGTCACCGGGATCACCCGTTGTTGGGTACGGTTAAGGACATTTTGCATCGCCCTTAACTGTTGTTGGAGTTCCACGGCACCTTCCCACCAACCATTGCGAACCGACTCTAGCGTATCGAGCACAGTACCTAAATTATTAGCCTGCACCGGTAAAACCACGCGGTCAATATCAATCTGGAGCTGATCGGGTTTAACAAAACCCCGCACTCCGATTTTGATCTCCTCACCGGGTAAATAAACAGGCTGGGGATGGATCAATTCTAAAAAGGGGGCAACGGGGGGCAAAGCCAGGGTTAATTGCGCCGTTTCGCCCTCTTGGAGGGTCAGGGGAGCAGCTTTTTCTAAACGGTGCGCCGGACTATAGGCCACGGCTTTAAAAGTTCCGATGGGCAAACTGGTCTTAATCTGCCCCTTCTCATCGGCGGTGTACTCCCAAAAACGATCCCCTTGACTGAGCTGTAGCGTGGCTTCCGGGATCACAGCCCCTGTTTCTTGAGCCGTCAAGGTCACTACTAAACGGCCTACTGGGGGATCACTTTGGATCAAAAAGCCCAAGCCGCCCACTAACCAGAGCATCAAGAGTATTGCAATCAACAGTTCACGCCCACGGCTGGGCACAGGGATCAAGGGAGTTGAGGCAGCCATACCGAGCCTAGGGGCAAACTCACCTAAGCCTAGCAAAGTAGCTCATGATCCCCTGATCTCATTTTTAGTCCGTGCTTTCTATTGAACGTTATCAGAGGTTCATGTCCGGGTCAGAGATTTCCGCTTGCTACGCCGTTTATCCCCACGATTTCAATTAGATTCAGGACTTACGCAAAAGCCATAGGGATAGCAGGCTGCTTGAGTTCCTGAATGAGCCACCGGTCGAGCAATCCATGCTTAAGCTGGTAAATGGTTTGCCCCGTGCGATAGGCCAAATCCTTACCAGTCAATTGTTTGATTTCTCGGTGAAACTCCTCTACTTTTGATCGGAAGTGACACTTCTGTTGTACCGCCGCTCATGAGTTTTGAGATATGTTGTTTGTTGCAACATATTCCGTCTTGTCGGATGAGACAATAACATGGCTTCGCCACGCAAACTAATTGTGGTTTCACTGCCCCACTATCCTACTGACTTATCTCTGCCTGCGTAAGTCCTGTTAGATAGATTCTTCAACGTGGAGCCGATAACCAATCCCAGGCTCTGTGATCAAATAGCGGGGACGGGCGGAGTCGGACTCTAGTTTGCGTCGGAGTTGACCCATATAGACCCTCAGATAATGATTTTCCTGGGCATAGAGCAGGCCCCAAACTTCTTTGAGTAATTGTTTTTGGGTAACGACTTTCCCGGCTTGCCGCACTAGGACGGTCAATAAGCTGTATTCGTGGGGGGTCAGATGGACCGCTTGTTCGGCGACAAAGACGTGACGATTAACCAGATCAACCCGTAGTGCCCCAGTTTGAAAAACGGGACTTTGGATCTTTTGAGCGCTTTGGGCCGCATGGCGCAGGGCAACCCGCATCCGGGCCAATAGCTCTTCTACTCCAAAGGGTTTGGTCACATAGTCATCAGCGCCAGCATCTAGGGCACAAACTTTATCCTGTTCTTGGCCCCGCGCCGAGATCACGATAATGGGTACTGGTGTCCAAGTCCGCAATTGACGGGTGACCGTTAAGCCATCTGCGTCAGGTAGCCCCAAATCTAAAAGGATCAGTTCAGGAGCACAGGTTGCTGCTTTGGCCAGTCCTTCACGGGCCGTACTGGCTTCCTCCATGCGATACCCCTGGCTCGTTAGGGTCGTACGCAAAAAATAGCGGATTTTCGGCTCGTCTTCGATCACTAGGATCATTTAACTGCTCCAAAATCAGGGGCTGGGCCTTCAATGGGCAGGGTAAATCGAAAACTAGCGCCCTTAGGAGTATTGGCTTCGACCCAGATCTTGCCACCGTGGGCTTCGATAATGCCTCGGCAAATGGTCAAGCCTAAGCCAGACCCACCCCGGATAGTTTGGACCCGGTAGAATTTTTCAAAAATATGCTCCCGCTCTAGCGCTGGGATCCCTGGACCCTGATCACCGATTTCGACGGTCACAGTGTGATCCTTCGCCCAAGCTCGTACAGTGAGTGGACTACCAACGGGGGTGTAGTTTAGGGCATTTTCTAAAAGATTGATCATAACCTGCTCAATTAAGACAGCATCTAGAGGGATCAGGGGTAAGCTCTCGGGTAAATCGAGTGTTACCGGACGCCCCTGTAGGGGTTCAGCTAAGCGATGCAGGGCCGAACCGATCACTTCTTCTAGAGGCTGCCATTCTTTGTAAACCACTACAGCCCCAGACTCTAACCGGGTCATATCTAAAAGATTGCGTACCAGTTGATTGAGGCGCTGGGCTTCCTGCGCCACCGTCCGCGTCAGTTCTTGCTGGGTTGCCCGATCCAGATTTTCGGTCAAGAGGCTGCTGGTCGCCCCACTGATAACCGTTAGGGGTGTTCTGAGATCGTGGGAAACCGAGCTGAGGAGGGCATTGCGGAGGCGTTCGGTCTCAACTTGAAGACCGGCTTGCTGGGCTTCTTCGGCAAGGATCACCCGCTCCATTGCTAGGGCGGTTTGATTGAGGAGCGTTTCGAGGAGTTGTAACTTCTCATTGGTGAGGGCGGGCTGGCCCAGACCGGGTAAGAGGCCCAATACCCCTAGGTTTTTCTGGGCAGCAGTCAGGGGAAAATAGACCGCCTTCGCCCCAGGGAGTGTATCCGTACCGGCTCCGGCAAGTTGGCGATGATCATAAACCCATTGAGCGACCCCTTGTTCTTTGGGGTCTTGGGCAAAAGGGGCTGCCAAACTGAGCCCTAGTTTACCCTGAGGATCAGGCAAGAAAACGGCTACCTGACTTTCAAAAACTTCACTGATGTGGCGACTGACCGCCTGCACAATACTGGTGAGATCCTGTGTACGGGCAAGTTCACGACTCAAGGCATAGAGGGTCGCAGTGCGCCGTTCCCGTTGACGCGCAGCGACCGCCTGTTCACGGGTGCGTACGGTTAGAGAGCTAATCACTAAAGCAACCACCAGCATTACCCCAAAGGTCAACACATATTGGATATCATTGACCGCAAAGGTGAGATAAGGCGGTACAAAGAAAAAATCAAAGGCCAGTACGCTCAAAACAGAAGCCAGTATTGCGGGTCCTTGATTGCCCTTAGCGGCTACCGCCACAATCCCTAATAAGTAGAACATGATCAGATTGGCCAGTTCTACCTGTCGCCCTATCACGTGGGCAATTACCGTGACTAGAGCGACTACGCCCACACTCCAAAGGTATTCCCCTTGATTTTGGGCAGGGGTGACCGCACGGACCGGGGCTGCACCTGGACTCTCAAAATCACCACTGATCACGTAGATATCAATCAGCCCACTACGGCGCACTAAGTCATCTACGACGGACCCCCAAAGAATATCGCGCCAGGAGCGTTTAAGCGGTTTACCAATTACGATCTTGCTGGCATTACGGCTATGGGCGTAGTTAACAATCGCTTCGCTGACATTTTCTCCGGTCAAAGTAGCAATTTCAGCCCCCAGTTGCTTGGCAAGGCGCAGGGTCTGGGTCAATCGCTGGCGGTCTTTTTCGGGCAACTTGAGATAGGCGGGGGTTTCCACATAGGCCACGACCCACTCGGCGCGGAGTCTTTTTGCCATGCGGCGCGTTGCGCGAACCAACCGCGAGGCGGTAGGGCTAGGGCTTACACAGACCAAGATCCGCTCGGTTACCGGCCATGGATCGGTAATGGCATTATGGCGGCGGTAGTCATCCATCTGCGCATCGACCCGCTCAGCGGTGCTCCGCAGGGCCAGTTCTCGCAGGGCGATCAGATTACCTTTGCGAAAGAAATTATGTACCGCCTGTTCAGCCTGTTGCCCGCCATATACTTTGCCCTCCCGCAGACGTTGCAGCAGATTATCGGGGGGTATATCGATCAGTTCCACTTCATCGGCCCGGTCTAGGACCGAATCAGGAACCGTTTCACGGACTACAACCCCAGTGATTTGGGCGACGAGATCATTTAAGCTCTCTAGGTGCTGGACATTAACGGTGGTGTAAATATTGATCCCGGCTTGGAGCAATTCTTCGATATCTTGCCAGCGTTTGGTATGGCGCAGACCTGGGGCATTAGTATGGGCCAGTTCATCCACCAGCAGTAAGCCAGGAGCGCGGGCTAGGGCTGCCTCTAGATCCAATTCGCGGAGGGTAGCCCCCCGATATTCGATCACTAGGGGAGGCAGGACTTCTAACCCTAGGAGTTGGGCTTCGGTCTCTGGGCGGCGATGGGCTTCGATATATCCAGCCACCACATCTACCCCTTCAGCTCGTTTCGCTTGGGCAGCTTTGAGCATGGCATAGGTCTTACCGACCCCAGGGGCCGCGCCCAAAAAGATCTTGAGGTGTCCCCGGTGTTCCCATGCGGTTTCTGCATGGACACGGGCAAGTAGGGCATCAGGATCAGGGCGTTGTCCATTCATTGCTGGATTCCGTAAACGGGTTATCTAAGGCTAAATTCAATGCCAAAACATTGACCCTAGGCTCACCTAAAACCCCCAAGCTCCGGCCTTCGGTGTGCTCAGTCACCAAGTTCCTGATCTGGGTTGGATCTAGGTTACGGATGCGGGCAATGCGTGCAACTTGATATTTCGCCGCCGCCGGACTGATGTGTGGATCAAGTCCACTCCCCGAAGCCGTAGCCAGATCCACGGGAATCGGCGCTTGATTGGCTGGATCCGCTGCTTTGAGTGCATCTACCCGGGCTTTGACCATAGCCAAGAGTGCTGGATTGAGCGGGCCATAGTTTGATCCAGACGATCCGGTCAATTTATCACCATTGAAGGCCGTATAGGGAACAGGTCCGGTTGCCGAAAGCCGCCCCCAGAAGTATTTGGGGTCATCGAAGGATTGGCCTACCCGTACCGAGCCCACCGCTTTACCATCCTGAAGGATCAAACTGCCATTGGCCTGAGCGGGAAACAGTACCTGGGCCACCCCAGTGACTACCAGGGGATAGGCTAAGCCCGTTAATACCGTCAGAAGCACTAGCGATACGGTTGCAGCCCGTAGTTGTTGGATGAACATCTTTTTTTCTCCCTAGGTAAGATTGAGGGCAACCAACAGTAAATCAATGGCCTTGATCCCCACGAAGGGAACGATCAAGCCCCCTAGACCATAGATCAGCAAATTGTCCCGCAGCAGGGTACTCGCCCCCACAGGACGGTATTTCACGCCTCTGAGCGCCAGAGGAACCAGAAAAACAATGATCAGGGCATTGAAGATTACCGCTGAGAGAATGGCACTTTCGGGAGTAGCAAGGCCCATCAAGTTCAAACGATTAAGCTCTGGATAAGTAGTCGCAAAGGCCGCCGGGATGATCGCAAAGTATTTCGCCACATCGTTGGCAATACTAAAGGTTGTGAGTGCCCCGCGCGTCATCAACAACTGTTTGCCGATCGCGACAATCTCCAACAGTTTGGTTGGGTTAGAGTCTAGATCCACCATGTTGCCCGCTTCTTTAGCGGCTTGGGTACCAGAATTCATCGCCACGGCGACATCGGCCTGGGCTAAGGCGGGCGCATCATTGGTACCATCCCCGGTCATCGCCACCAGTCGGCCTCCGGCTTGGGATTCGCGGATCAGTTGGAGTTTATCTTCGGGGGTTGCCTGGGCCAAAAAGTCATCTACGCCCGCTTCGGCGGCAATGGCGGCGGCGGTTAGCGGGTTATCCCCCGTGATCATTACTGTCTTGATCCCCATGCGACGTAGTTCCGCAAAGCGTTCTTTGATCCCGCCTTTGACGATGTCTTTGAGTTGTATAACCCCTAGGATCTTAGCGCCATCGGCAACCACAAGGGGGGTACTGCCTTTTTGGGAGATCGTATCAACCATGGTGCGCACTTGGGACGGGAATTGTCCGCCTAAAGACTGTACATATTTTTCAACTGAATCAGCGGCCCCCTTACGGATCGCGCGCCCGTCTAGGTTCACGCCACTCATGCGGGTTTGGGCGGTAAAAGGAATAAAGGTCGCCCCTAACTCCCGAAGATCCCGCTCCCGAATATTGAACTTCTCTTTAGCTAGCACCACAATACTGCGGCCTTCGGGGGTTTCATCGGCGAGGGACGAGAGTTGGGCCGCATCCGCTAAGGTCTGAGCCTCAATGCCCTCAGCCGGGAAAAACTCCGTTGCTTGCCGATTTCCTAGGGTAATAGTCCCGGTTTTATCCAACAGCAACAGATCCACATCCCCCGCCGCCTCCACAGCCCGCCCGGACATGGCGATCACATTAGCCTGGATCATGCGGTCCATTCCAGCTATACCAATGGCGGATAGTAACCCCCCAATGGTGGTAGGGATCAGGCAAACCAACAGGGCGACCAGGACCGTCACGGTGATCGGGGTTCCTTGACCTGCCACTTGGACACTGTAGATAGAAAAGGGCAATAACGTCACTGTGGCTAACAAAAAGATCAAAGTCAGCGCCGAAAGTAAAATGCTGAGGGCAATTTCATTGGGGGTCTTTTGACGTTTGGCCCCCTCGACCATCGAGATCATGCGGTCTAAAAAAGATTCTCCGGGGTTGGCACTGATACGCATGATCAACCAATCCGACAGAATCCGTGTGCCGCCCGTTACTGAAGATCTATCCCCGCCGCTTTCGCGGATCACAGGGGCACTTTCCCCGGTAATCGCACTTTCATCCACCGAGGCAGCGCCTTCGATCACTTCCCCATCCCCTGGAACCGGATCACCCGCGACCACCAAAACATAGTCTCCTTTACGGAGCGTAGAGGCCGAAACGAGCGTTGGTACAGCGGTACGGTCGGGGCGCGGGAGCATTTTTGCGGTAACTTCTTGACGTGACTTGCGTAGGGTATCCGCTTGGGCTTTGCCGCGGCCCTCGGCCATTGCCTCGGCGAAATTGGCAAAGAGTACGGTAAACCACAGCCACAGGGCGATAGCCAGAATAAATCCCGTTGGGGCTTTACCCGGACCGCTCAGGGCTTGAAAAAATAACCCAGTGGTCAACACACTCCCCACCAGCACCACAAACATGACGGGATTACGCACTTGTATCCGAGGATCTAGTTTGCGGAAGGAATCTAAGATAGCCCGTTGCACCATGGGTCGATCAAAAAGAGGTCGTGCCTTTACGTGCATGGTCATGGGATGGATTTCCTAAAAGCAGCCTTCACAGCTATTGAAAGCCCATAAGCCATAAAGAAAGTATCAAAATTGCAGAGCGGCTACTGTGGATCAAAGTTTTGGTGGCAATTGCAACTCAAAACTTTGCTCGTTGAAGAGGATGAGCCAGTATCAGTTGCACACCCAAAGGAGCTTCAGGAAGATTTAGTTTTTGATGAATATCTTCAGGTAATGGAATATCTAACTTTTCAAGGGCTGTGATCATCGCAATGAGTTTATCTCCCTCCTGTAGATCACATTTTCTCAAATAGTTTAAGATATTATCCCCTACTTCTTGAAATCCCTTGGTAGCTAAGGAGTTTGCAGCCAAGCTACTATAGTGCCCACCGATATCAATAATGTGCTTCAGCCATGCAACACCTTTATCAGAACCCAGTTGAAGCAAAACAAGTGCTGCCAATGTTTTAGAATCGATTCTTTCAGTTGTTTCGATCAGTTTTTCCAGCGGTGGAATAATTATAGAACCAAGGGCAGGCAGACGTTCCGCAATAAAATAGGGATCGGGAGCCTTCGCAAGTGCTTGGATAGCCTGCGTGATAAGGACAAGACTTTTTTTAATACTAGTTTCTTCAGTACTAGATGCTTCAGTATGCATGGGATCTGTATTAAAATCAACCAATTCAAATTGAGATCTGTCATCGATTTTAAGCGTCAACATAACCTTTTCATAAACACTTGCAAATCCATGTGAATTAAATGGGTAGTCGAGCCATAAATTTCTTCCCAGGACTTGATCAACTGTATTTATGATAGTATTCATCGCCTCCATTTGTTTTTTGGGGCTATCATTATTGAGGCCCTCTACCAGCAAAGCAAGTTCTGTATCTTCCATCAACGTACCCTCTGGATTAACAATGAGCCCTGTAGCGTAGTACCACCTGGAAAGGTATAAATATGTGGTCTTACAAGGATCGGACGTACCGATGGAACTTGCTTAAATGCTGTTTCTTGAGAGAACTGAATCACAAAATTTTGTTTATCTCCAAAAACACCAATGCTGTCAAGTTCTCGTGCGTTAGCGTTTATACCCAAGTCAGTCACAAAAAGATCGCCTAGCTTTTCAGCCAAATAGCTATTATTGCCATAATCAAAGGTGAGTTTTTGTACCGACATTGGTTGTCCCACGATCAAGGCTCCTGCCTGTACTCCCGTAATCCCTGTTATACCCTGCGCATCCGTAAAATGTGTGAAAATAATGCCTTTTCCTAGCGCAGACACCATAGTCCTTATCTGTTTTTAGGATACTATCACACAACCCACAAGTAGCCCCCCTTGGGTAAGAAGGGCTAGCGGTTGCTTACTGGGCGGTCATTTGTAACTGTTCAACGATTGGTCCCAAGGCCAGAGCAGGCACAAAGGTCAAGACTCCTACGATCAGGATCACGCCGATCAAGAACGTGACAAACAACGGGGTATGGGTAGGTAAGGTCCCTGCACCGTCGGGAACAGTTTTTTTGGCAGCTAGAGAACCCGCAATGGCTAAAACAGGAATCGCCAACCAGAAGCGCCCCACAAACATGGCGATCCCGCCGAGGGTATTGTAGAAGGGGTTATTGGCCCCTAGACCCGCAAAGGCACTACCGTTATTAGCCGTTTGGGATGTGAAAGCATAGAGTACTTCACTAAAACCGTGGGCGGCTGGATTATAGATCGTTGCCCTTCCTGCCTCTGTGACCAAGGCCAAAGCTGTAAATCCCAGAATAAAAAACGGAGGGATCAGGATGACTAACGAGGCCATTTTCATTTCAAAGGCTTCGATTTTTTTACCCAGGTACTCTGGGGTACGGCCCACCATCAGCCCAGAAATAAAGACGGTAATAATGCCGAAGATCAGCATCCCATAAAGACCGGAACCAACACCGCCAAAGATCACCTCGCCCAACTGCATTAAAAAGAGGGGTACCAAACCACCCATGGGCGTAAACGAATCATGCATCCCATTAACCGAGCCATTAGAGGCGGCGGCGGTGACCGAAGCCCAAAGCGCAGTATTGCCAATGCCAAAGCGGGCTTCTTTGCCCTCCATATTGCCACCGGGCTGATCCGCACTGGCGGTTTGGTCGATGCCAAGAGCGGCAAAGCCGGGGTTACCGGTCTGTTCGGCAAAGGTACACACCAGGACTAGGGGGATCAAAATAATGCTCATGGTAATGAGTAACGCCCAGCCCTGACGGGTATCGCGCACCATGATGCCAAAGGTGTAGCAGAGGGCCGCCGGAATCATTAAAATTGAGAGCATTTCTAAGAAATTGCTCAGGGGCGTAGGGTTTTCGAGGGGGTGGGCGGAGTTGACGTTGTAATAGCCCCCGCCATTGGTTCCCAATTGTTTGATGGCGATCTGAGAGGCCACCGGACCCAAGGGCACAATCTGATCGGTAACCTCAATTTTTTCCATTACAGGATTGCCTTGAGCGTCCTTCATGGCGTTGCCATTGGCATTTAACTTAGGTTGCTCATAGCTCGTAGATTGGAGTAAGGCCACTTTTTGGTAGCTATCAAAGCTTTGAGGTACCCCCTGTGCTACGAGCACCACTGCCAGGACCAAAGACATAGGTAGCAAAATGTAAAGGATACTGCGAACCAGATCAACCCAAAAGTTGCCAATGGTAGTAGCCGAGCGACGGATTAAACCACGGATCAGGGCCACGAGCACCGCCATCCCGGTCGCCGCCGACAAAAAGTTCTGGGTCGCCAGACCTAGCATTTGCGTAAAGTAACTCATGGTTACTTCCCCGCCATAGCCTTGCCAGTTGGTGTTAGAAACAAAGCTAATGGCGGTGTTAAAGGAGGAATCCGGGGTTACTGCGCCGAGATTTTGGGGGTTAAGAGGTAGCAAATTTTGTAAACGCTGTTGACCATAAACCATCAGTACGCCCACGGCACTAAAAAGGATCAGGGCTAGGGCATAGGTCTTCCAATCCATTTCTTCTTTTTCTTTGACGCCGCATAGGGCATAAATAAAGCGCTCTACTGGCCCTAGAACGCGGTCAATCCCGATGGGTTCCCCTTCATAAACCCTTGCCATATACCAGCCTAAGGGTTTGACAAGGGCCAAAAGCACCACAAAATAAATAACTATTTGGATCAGAGTGCTTAAGATCATGAGAACAGCTCCGGTTTCAGAAGTGCAAACAGCAAATACACCAATAAACCCGCACTGATCAGGGCACCAAGGATATACAGAGCCGTCATGTTTGTCTCCTAAAGATGCTCAAAAGCAACAACTAGTCCCCAGGACAGTACAAAAAGTAGTCCGATCAATCCCAAGTAGATTAAGTCCACTGGCACACGTCTCCGTCTGATCCATATGGAGATTAAAGCGGTGATCAATGTAAAGAAAGTATCAAAATTGCTAATTAGCCCATCAATAATTGAGCCAAGCTCGATATCGGGCTTGTTGTTGGGGCGTAGGATGTTCCATTTGCACTAAGCGGTACTGGTTAACGCGGGCGGGAGCTGGGATCAGTGTTGTGGTCAAGAGTTCATCACGGCGGAAAAAAGTCACCGTGATGGGAGTCCCCACGGGATACATCAGGATCAAGTCAGGCCACTGTTTAAGGGTGATCCGCAACCCATCCCAAGCCACCAATTCGTCCCCAGGAGCCAATCCAGCTTTTTGACCAGGGGAGTCCGTTTCCACAGCCCGCAAGATCGGCTTTTCCTCTTGTAACCGCAGACCCGTGTAGGGCAACCGGTCTACGTGCGTGGTTAGCTGTAAACCAAAGGGTTCTAAAAGCATGGCATAGGGCAACGGATCGGTGCCTTGGATATATTTTTTATAAAATTCCGTTAGATCAAGGCCCGCCACTGCTTCAATTGTTTGCCACAGATCCGCTTCACGATAGGCTCCACCCCTTGCCCACAGGGTTTGCATGACCTGATCCATCCCGCCTTGTCCCTGGTCATGCAACATAAGATCCAGTAGCCAGATTACCATATGACCCTTGAGATAATAGGAAACTGTAGAGTTAAGGGAATTTTCATCCGGTCGGTAAAGTTTGATCCAAGCATCAAAACTCGCGCTACTCAAGCTTTGGATCGTTTGCCCTGGGGTGAGTTCTAGACGGGTAATGGCCTCTGAGAGTAACTGTAAATAGCGGTCCTCAGGATAAAACCCGCACCGATAGCACAGCAACTCGTCATAATAAGCCGTTGCTCCCTCACAAAACCAGAGTACCGAAGTATAGTTTTCTTGCCCATAATTAAACTGATCTAAAGTCGTCGGACGGATGCGTTTGACATTCCAAAGATGAAAAAATTCATGGGCGGCGAGTTGCAAAAATCGTTCATATTTGGGGCCAACCATATTCATACGCGGATACAAAAGACTTGTACAATTATGATGCTCTAAGCCGCCATAGGTATCGGCTAAATGCAAGATAAACAGATATTCAGGGTAGGGTAAAGTACCAAAGATCTGAGCAGTAGTTCTAATGATCTGACTGAGGTCGGCGACAATTTGCTCCGGGCTATACACTCCTCTACCCCAGATCACAAGGTGATGCAGGGTATCGAGTACCGTAAAGCTATAGCGGGTATGAATGCCCATTTCTATGGGGGAGTCAACTAAGATATCGTAGTTTTCAGCCCTATAGATCCAATCAGTTTCCATGGTCAAGGCGGTAGCTACCCGCCAGTTCAGATCCGCCGGAATCAGGGTAACGCGATGGGGTTGGTCGCGCTGGGGTTCATAGAGCAAAAAGATACAGGCTCCATTAATATAGGCATGGCTTGCATCTAAGTGACTGGTACGCACCGAAAGATCATGGGCATAGACCCGATAGGTAAGGATTACTTGGGCATTGACGGAGGTTTGGATCCGCCACCGATTTTTGGCAATTTTTTCCCAAGGGTTATTACAGCTAAAATCTTGAATATGGCGGCTATATTCGCGGACCAAATACGACCCTGGAGTCCACACGGGTAGCATTACTTCAACCCCCGGCTCTTCCGCCTGGAAGATCATGGTTACCGTATAAAGATGGGCAAGGGGATCACAACTGACGGTGTAATGGATCATGGGGATAGTGCCGGGGTTCTGTGGCTAAGATAACATCACCCGTACAACGGGAGTGTACTGAAAGGCGAGGGCGATGCGGCGTAGGTCTGGGTTGATCTTTTTAGGTTTATGTATCGCCCTACCCCTAGGGGCGCAGGGTATACGGCCCTTAGGGACGTTGATCCCGATGTTAAAAAAAGACCTATTGCCAGAGGTCAACCGTTACTATCGCCGCGCCGGGCTAAAAAGTCGGGTGGTATTTATGGGCAACCCCCAAATTCAAGACCAGCAACTCCGCATCCGCTTTATCGAGCGTTGGCCCCGTGCCGGGGCTTTAGCCACATCGTTAGTAGACCGCCAGATCAGCCTTGAGCCGGTGGGTAGCCAGTGGGTTATAACTCGGGTGGATTTTCAGGTCCAAGCCCTGCCTGCTGAACTGGCCCAATTTGGCCCCACAGCCCGACAATTGCGCGATGATCAAGTATTAATTTCCGATCAAACCCTAGCTACACCGGGTCTTGAAGACAGCGATGGACCCTTTACCCAAGCCTTAAATCAACTGCTAAAACACTGGCAGGGCTTAGGATAAATGTGGAGCTTCGGAGTCCGGTTATGACAGAGGGTAAAGCCAATCGGCTGTTATACGAAAAGTCGCTTTATTTACGTAAACACGCCTATAATCCCGTCGATTGGTGGCCCTGGTGCCCAGAGGCCCGCACGCTAGCCCAAGAGCTAGACCGTCCCATTATGTTGTCCATTGGCTATAGCAGTTGCCACTGGTGTACGGTTATGGAACATGAGGCTTTTTCTGATCAGCCCATTGCCGATTATTTAAACCAGCATTTTATTGCGATCAAAGTAGACCGTGAAGAACGTCCCGATGTAGACAGCATTTATATGCAAGCCCTGCAAATGATGACGGAACAAGGGGGCTGGCCCCTAAATATCTTCTTAACCCCTCAGGATCTGGTGCCATTTTATGGGGGGACGTATTTTCCCATTGAACCGCGCTATGGGCGTCCGGGCTTTCTCAAGGTCTTAGAATTTTTGTCTAATTATTATCAAACTAATAGAGACGACCTAACCCAACGTCAAACCCGCTTAATGGATATGTTAGGAGCCGCAGGACGGCTAGGGGCGGGGCAACAGATCCAAGAGACGTGGATTCGTAAGGGCGTGGTAGCCCTCAAGGAAATCGTACCGCGTCAAGGTCAGGGGCCAAATTTTCCGATGATCCCCTATGTGGCATGTCTCCTCCAAGCCTCACGCTTTAACTGGGGCGAACTCCAAACCGATCTGGAGGACCGCTGTTTAAAACGAGGGCTAGATCTGGCTTTGGGCGGGATCTTTGATCACGTAGGCGGCGGATTTCATCGTTATACCGTGGACGGCACCTGGACCGTACCGCACTTTGAAAAGATGCTCTACGATAACGGGCAGATCTTGACCCTGCTGGCGGATCTGTGGTGTCAGGGCCACCGCCAACCCGCTTTTGAACGGGCCTGTCGCCTGACTATTGATTGGTTAGACCGAGAGATGACAGCGCCTGAGGGCTATTTCTATAGTTCCCAAGATGCTGACTCCGAAGGGGTTGAGGGCAAATTTTATGTCTGGAGTTACACCGAACTCCAGGATCTGGTTGCCGATGCCCTTCCTTTACTGACTGAGGCTTTTGCGGTCTCACCAGCCGGTAATTTTGAAGAAGGGGGCCACCGCAGCATCGTGCTCCAGCGCAAAAAACCTGGTCACCTAGATCCTGTGGTAGAACAGGCCCTAGGTGAACTCTTTAAAATCCGTCACCAACGGGTCCCCCCCGTCACCGATACCAAGCTGATCTTGGCCTGGAATGCCTTGATGATCAGTGGCCTGGTTCATGTCTACCGGGCCTTTGGGGAACCCAGTTATCTGAGCCGGGCCCAGCGTTGCGCCCAGTTTTTGATCCAAAATCAAGGGACCGTTGATCAGCTTTACCGGGTCAACTATGAAGGCGTCCGGGCCGTCGCCGCCCAAGCGGAGGACTATGCCCTAGGCATCCGTGCCCTTTTGGATCTCTTTAGCGCAACCCAAGACCCGCAATGGCTCACCACGGCCCAACACTGGCAAACGTTAATGGATCAAGCCCTGTGGGATACTACTTCCGGGGCCTACTTCAGTGCGCCTGTGGCTTCTAAAGGCGAGCTGATCCTCAGGGAAAAAGATTTTCAAGACAATGCAACCCCCGCCGCCAATGGCGTTGCCGCCCACAATCTCCTCCGGCTTTTTGCCCTGACCGATGAGGGACACTACCTCAAACGGGCGGAACAGACGATCTTGGCTTTTGCCCAGATCCTAGAACGTTCTCCCCGCGCCTGCCCGACGCTATTAAGTGCCGTCGATCATTATTGGAATTTAACCCTAGTGCAAACATTTCCCGATGGATCAAGCCCACCGATCCGCGCACGGCTTTTAGCGCAATACCATCCCACCGTAACCCTTAAAGAAATCCTGCGCCCAGACGATACGGAGTCCGCCTTGGCGTTGGTTTGTAAAGGGACCACCTGCTTGCCGCCCACCGGATCTGAAGTGGACTTGTGGGATCAGATCGGGGCGGTAACAGGGCGCGTGGGGTGACGCAAAAGGCTTTGCTGATGGCGGATCAGACCTTACGTAGGGTTGAGCATATATTCTTGGACCGAGAACAGCTCCGTTTCAGGGCTGGTAGGGGGCCGTTGATAGGTTCCATCCGATTGTAGGAGCCAGGCTTGGCGGTTGTCCTGCAAGCAGGCATGCATAAAGTTGGTGAGTTCGGTTTTGATCAAAGGGTCTTCAACGGGGGCCATCACTTCCACCCGGCGGTCTAGATTACGCTGCATCCAATCGGCACTCCCGATAAAAACTTCGGGTTGACCCCCATTTTTAAAGTACAAGATCCGAGAATGTTCTAAAAAGCGCCCCACTAGACTCACAACCCGGACCCCTTCACTGACTTGCGGTACACCGGGACGGAGACAGCACATACCCCGGACGATCAGGTCAATGCGCACCCCTTTTTGGGCCGCTTGGTATAGAAGGTCAATCATTTCTGGGTCGATCAAAGCATTCATTTTGACCATGATATGACCGGGATTTTCTGAATGATGACAGGCAATTTCTCTCAGGATCAGCTCCTTAAGCCGTAGGCGGAGGGTGGTTGGGGCCACCAGCAACTTACGGTAGGCGCTAAACGATGAGTAGCCCGTCAAGACATTAAACAGATCCGTAGCATCGGCCCCAATAGCGGGATCACAGGTAAATAAACCCACATCAGTGTAGAGATTGGCGGTTTTGGCATTGTAGTTACCCGTACCAATATGGACATAACGTTTTAATTCCCCCGCTTCGCGGCGGATCACTAGGGCGACTTTACAGTGGGTCTTGAGGGAAAGATCCCGGCTGCCGTAAACAATATGGACCCCAGCTTTTTCTAAGGCCCTAGCCCATGTAATATTGTTGGCTTCATCAAACCGGGCTTTAAGTTCAACCAAAACGGCTACTTGTTTGCCATTTTCCGCCGCTTCAATTAAGGCTTCAATCAGCTTCGAGTTACTTCCCCCCCCCATGCGATAGAGGGTTTGCTTGATCGCCAAAACCTGTGGATCATCGCAGGCGGCTTGAATAAAGTGCTCTACCGTGTGCTCAAAGCTCTCGTAGGGATGATGGACCAAAAGATCTCCGCGCTGGATCTCCTCAAAGATCGAGCGGTCTTCATCTAAGAGGCGGCGCGGGGTCCGGGGCACAAAGGGCGGGTCTTTAAGTTCTGGCAGATCGAGGGCCACCATGCGAAACAAGCTGCTCAGATCCATCAATCCTGGGGTGGTGTAAACAAAAGCCGGATCAAGATCTAAGGTTTCCATGAGGGTTTGACGAATATCTAAGGACATATCCGGGCTGACCTCAAGGCGCACTACCTCACCAAAGCGCCTACGGCGTAACTCCTGCTCAATCGTGACTAACAGATCCCCCGCTTCATCTTCTTGTAGCGCCAAATCTGCATTGCGGGTGATCCGAAAACTACAGGTCGCCTGAATCGTCATGCCTGAAAATAGTGTATCAAGATGGGCTGCGATCACCTGTTCTAGGGGCACAAAACACCCTGGGCGCAAAAGAACAAATCTTTCTAGCAAACGATGCGGGACTTTGACCCGAGCAAAACTACTGCCGTTTACCGGGTCTTCGATCAAGACCCCCAGGGAAAGACTCAGACTGGAAATATAGGGAAAAGGATGGGAAGGTCCGACGGCTAAGGGCGTTAACACCGCAAAGATCTGTTCTTGAAAATATTGTGCTAAATACCCCTGTTCCTGTTCAGAGGTCTGGGCATAATTTAAGAGATAAACCCCATGCTCGGCAAGTTCGGGCATTAAGCCCATATAGGTGGCATGGAGTTGCGCCAATAGAGGCAATAGGCGGTCATTGATCACATGGATCTGTTCTAGGGGGGTGCGACCATCGGGAGTGGTGCGCTTAACGCCACTGGCAATCTGACGTTTGATCCCGGCCACGCGAACCATGAAGTATTCATCGAGATTACTCGCAAAAATAGCCAGAAATTTCACCCGCTCTAACAGTCGATTGCGGCGATCCATGGCTTCAGCTAAGACACGCTCATTAAAAGCTAGCCAGCTAAGCTCTCGATTGATGTACAGATGTGGTGCCAGCATGTTCAATCCCACGGGTGATATACAAGGCTCCAGACCGCCTATAGCTTACCGGATCTGGTCCCCATAAAAAGTTAAAGTTAGCAGTTTTAAGGCTTACTCAATTTCCACAGATCTTTTTAGAAGTCTAACGCCCGTGAAGGAGCGCTACGTCATAAATTAAATGGCCCTGACACGAATCGAACGTGCGACCTAAGCGTTAGGAGTGCCTCGCTCTATCCACTGAGCTACAGGGCCAACAAGGGTTTCAGCCTTTGGTGTTACCGAATGACAGGTCTGTACCTACTTTTGAGCCTGACAAGTTTGTCTTTTATACAGAGGCCCGAGTGTTTGATCTTTAATCTGACCGCGCCTCATCTAGGTCACCAAAACGATTCCGGCTAGTCTCAAGGCAATACCTGAGTAAATCGGCGTGTTGGCTGACCCTCGTGGCAAGAGCTTTCTTCTCATTGGGAGTCCACTCCGTGTGGGCCGTTTGGAGCGCATCCTCTACCAAAACGGATCTGCGCCCATCCGGGATCTGAGCTATGGCTATGACGAATTGAATCGCCGCGTCTCATTTAATAACTAAAAAACCTTAGCGTACAATTTTTTCCGTTTTCTGAGGCGACTCCTAATTGATTAGTCTGCTTACTATAGGAAGGATTCCTAACCGAGCATTGCCCGGACTGACTTCCCACCATAGTGACGGAGGGTATGACTGACCAGCAGCGAAATGCCCACTGCCAGGAGCGAAACCATAACAAACTTAACGAAGGCAGGCAGTGCAATGGTACGCAATGTTATGGACAGCAGTACGCAGATGGGGGCGTGCACGAGATAGATTCCGTAAGAGTTCGCTCCCAGCACCTGCCAGAAGCGACTAGTATGCTCCCGAAAGAACAGAACCAAGGCGATACAGGCAGCTGGACAGACCACGGACTCCACCAGGCATAGGGCAAAAGCCTGCCAATGCCAACCACCAATAAAACGGTCGTCAATACCACCATTCAGCAGCACCAAAGCCGGAATCATGAGTGCTCCCCAAAGGGTCAATAGGACGCAGGGCCAGAACCAGTGCCGGGGTAAACGAGAGAGGAACGCTGGCGAACCTACCTTTAGTCCCAGGACAAATAGCAGGATGTACTGAGGAAAGAAAGCTAGTTGCAGATAACAAAATAGTTTCCCAATGGGATAGATCAGCCGCACCACAAAGGATAAGCCGGCAAGCAGAAGAGAGAAGTACATCAGATGGATGGGGGTGACTTCTACTTCAGGCAAGGAGCGCATTGGACGCAGACGATTCCAGAGCAGGAAGCCCAGGGTGAAGAGGATCAACGCCTCCACAAACCAGAGTGGACCAGGAGAAAAGTCTTTGAACGCTTTCTCCACCAAGTAAGTTCCAAAGCTGCCCAGGTATTGCCTCTGGAAAACCCAGTAGCAATAGCCAAGCGGGGGGACGGCGACCAGTTCATAGATCAAGAAGGGAATACCCAGCCTCAGGAACCGCTCTTGCAGAAAGACCTTTGTCCCTTTACGGGCCAGGGAGCTGGGTATAAACAGACCTGCAAGCAAGAAGAACAACCCCATGAAGTAAAACTGACTGTGGGCGACAAACGTAGTTAACAGCAATTTCAGCCAGGGTTCAGCACCGGGTTCGGTGTAATAAAAGCCCCCCACTGCTCCATAGCTGATGGCGACATGAGCTAGGACAACCAACAGACTTAGGCAGCCGCGCAAGCCATCGATTGTTGTCAGTCGTAGCGGTTCAGGACTGGTAATGGGGACAGAAATTTTAGCGCTTGAGGGTTGCATCGGTTTATTTCCGTAAGGGGGGTTAACTACGCACGATGGCAACTTTGACCAGTTGCCCCTGGGTGTTGAACATGAACTTGAAATCGATGTTGGTCCGCTCAAAAGCGCAGGTAGCCGTAACGATA
>JANNOF010000025.1:0-5187 GCA_031398925.1 Gloeobacteraceae cyanobacterium SOY_34_metabat_371
GCCAACTTGCTTAAATTTGCTGGATATGACGTTACCAGAGAGTTTTATATCAATGATGCGGGCAATCAAATGGATCTTTTAGGAGAATCCTTGCGGTTGCGTTATCTCCAAGCTCTGGGTGATCCGGTGGAAATGCTGGAAAAGGGCTACCGGGGTAGTGCGATTAAAGATCTTGCCCAAGTCGTGATTCAAGAATTTGGAGCAGATCAGCGTACAGCGGATCCGCTGTGGTTCCGGGAGTACGCCTATCGGCAGATCCTAGAACAACAAAAAAAGATCCTCAAGGAATTTCATACGGAATTTGATCACTGGTTCAGTGAACAGCAACTCCACGTTGGTGAAGATGACTCTGCCATTGCCCAAGGGATCAAAATCTTAACTGAACGGGGTCATCTCTATCAGGGCACCGGGTTAGCTCCTAGTGCAGAAACCGGAGAAGATGCTAAAGGCAACGCCACTTTCTTTCGGACTACTAACTTTGGCGATGACAAAGACCGGGTGGTGATCCGCTCTGACGGGCGGTATACCTATATGGCGGCGGACATTGCCTATCACAAAAATAAACTGGACCGCGGTTATGACCGTTTAATCAACTTGCTGGGTGCCGATCATCATGGCTACGTGCCTCGGCTTCAAGCCATTGTGCAAGGCTTTGGCTACGGCCCTGACACTTTAGAAGTGATCATTGGACAATTAGTCAAACTCTATCGGACCAATGGCACTACGGGGGAAAAAGAAGAAGTGCGTATGTCCAAGCGCACGGGGGAGGGGATAACCGTAGACAATTTGCTCTATGGCATCGATAGTACCGAAGACGCCATTGGCGTAGATGCGGCCCGGTGGTACCTGCTTAGTCAGTCGTCAAATTCCCAGATCCTGTTTGATCTTGATCTGGCGGTGAAGCAAAGTCTAGATAACCCGGTTTACTACGTGCAATATGTCCATGCCCGGACCTGTTCCCTAGAGCGTGTGGCCCAACGGGAAGGCATCCCGGTCCCGGAGCGTATTTCCTTTGATACGGATACCCTACCTTTTACAGAACCCGAGGAGCGGGCGTTAGCGATGCTACTTTTGACGGCCCCCGAAGAATTTCGTTTGGCGGCCCAAGAACGTGCACCCCAAAGGATCACGCGCTATGCTGAAACCGTAGCCCAAGTCTTTAACCGTTTTTATGACCGTTGTCGCGTCTTGAGCGTGATTCGGGATCAACCCACCTTGGCCTATGCGCGCTGGGGACTTTTTCGCGCTACTCGGGTGGTTATTGCCAACAGTCTGCACCTTTTAGGGATTAGTGCCCCCGAAGTCATGTAAAAAAATCCGTCAGACCTGTTATTTCCCTTTCGTTACCACTTCATTACCACAGGCCCTTGACATACTCTTTGCATAGGTCAGCTACCTCTTCTACTTCCTATCTACTCCGCAGGGGCCGCCAAGCAAATTGGTGGCCTTTTTAACGTTGACTGCGACCTCTAGGGGACAGTCCCACCGATCCAGCGCAGTCCAATGTTATCCTGAGGTTGCCTTACGCCGCTTTGGTGATCTATGAAACAAATTGCCTGGAGTCTAGGTGTCCTGTGCCTACTAACCTCCCCAAGCGTTTATGCCCAAGCCAAGGCTTCGGTACCCATTGAACAGGTTCCCAATCAACTAGAGACAACTTCTAGTATTCTTAGCCTTGTTGCGGCCAATGAACTGTTACAAGCAGGCCAAACGGCGCTCCAGGCACAGGATTTTGCCACTGCCGTCGAAAAGACTTCCCAAGCAGTGACCATGTTCAACCAGCTTTCTACTTTTCATGAAGCCCTAGCCAAAGCCATGAATGGCATCGACAACCGCGTTTATGAAGAAGAGAAGCAACAGGCCCTAGCCGCTGCGATCAAACGCGACATAGCCAGCTATCAATTGGCGGTGATCCACCGTAGTGAAGGTAAACCCGATCTTGCAGTACCGCTTTTAGTGCGGGTTATCGCCTCCCAAGGGGTCTATCGCGATCTAGGCAAGCAAGCCTACCAGCAGCTTTATGATCAGGGTTTTGTCAAATCGTTAATAGGCCAAAATCCAGCCGATGCTACTTTGCCTGTGACCGAGGCCCCGCCCGAAGGCTCCATGAGTCTGGGTACCGCCGAAAAGTTGATCCAAGAGGGTAGAGATGCCGCCCAGCAAAGCAACTTTGCCCTAGCTATCGAGAAAACCACCCAGGCCATTACCCTCCTCAATCAACTCACTACATTTCATGAAAGTTTGTCTAAAGCCCTCAGTGGCATTGACAGTCGGGTCACAGAAGAAGAAAAACAGTTAGCCTTAGCCGCAGCGATTAAACGCGATGAAGCGGGTTTTCAACTGGCCCTTGTGCATCGTGCTGAAGGCAAACCCGAACTCTCCGTCCCCCTTTTGGTACGGATCGTATCGTCCCAAGGGGTAGACCGTAAATTGGGACTCCAAGCCTACCAGCAGCTTTTTGAATTACGCTTTGTCAAGACCCTCTACACCCGTTGATCCTCTAGCATAGATAAGGGTCTTTCCAAGTGGGCTATGCAATTTATCGATCAAACACAGATTCGGGTCCTCGCCGGAAGTGGTGGAGAAGGAATCGTTGCCTATCGTCGTGAAAAATATGTCCCTGCGGGTGGTCCAGCCGGGGGAGATGGGGGGAATGGCGGCTCCATTTGGCTAGAGGGAACTACCAATCTCCAGACCTTGCTTGATTTTAGTTATAAACATCAATTTAAAGCTGAGCCCGGAGAGCGGGGTGGGCCTAAAAACATGACGGGTCGCGGGGGCAAAGATCTAACCATCTATGTTCCCTGTGGAACCGTGATCACCAATGCCGATACCCAAGCCTTTATCGGAGATGTAACCGAGCCGGGTCAACGCCTCCTTGTGGCTAAAGGTGGACGGGGTGGCTTTGGCAACGCCCACTTTGCCAGCAATAACAACCGTGCCCCAGAATTTGCCACCCAGGGCCATGCCGGGGAAGAGCATAATCTCAACCTAGAATTAAAACTTCTTGCCGAAGTCGGGATCATTGGCGTACCTAATGCAGGTAAATCAACCCTGATCTCGGTTTTAAGCGCAGCGCGGCCGAAGATCGCTGATTATCCGTTTACAACCCTAGTCCCCAACCTGGGCGTTGTGCCCCGCGATACGGGGGATGGGGTGGTATTTGCCGATATTCCCGGACTGATCGAAGGGGCCCATCTCGGTATTGGGCTAGGCCATGATTTTTTGCGCCATATCGAACGGACGCGGTTACTGATTCACGTAGTCGATCTCACCCAGGATCACCCTGAATTAGCCTATCAAACGATCCAAGAAGAACTTTCTGCCTATGGACACAACTTAGCTGATAAGCCTCAAATTTTGGCCTTAAATAAGTCAGATGCCGTACTAGAGGAAGAATACACCGCAAAATTAGCCTATTTTCAACAGATCAGGCCCCAAGTGATCATTTCCGCCGCTACCCGTCAGGGGCTAGATGAGCTGCTTAGACTTTGCTGGCAGCAACTAGATGAACTCCGGGCAACTGCCGCCCTTGTACCTCAGGTTCCGGCCAACATCGAAGATTGGCTGGTCTTTGATCAATCTTCACCAGCGGGGATAAATTTAGATCCCCTATCTTCAAAAGAGGTGCCCATTTAAAAATTAAGATACATAAGTTAATATTTGGCCCGATATTTACAAAATAATAAGGAAATTCGGGCATAAATACTTACAAAAAAGTTTGATTACTAAAATAGCTGCTGAGTATATAAACTTATCTCAACACATTAGCAATTAAGAATAATACTGCTTAGCCACAGCGCGTTCTATGCATTGTAAAGTAACTTTTTCACAATATTAAGAGTTATTGCAAGAAGTGTAGAAAGACATTGACAGTAGAGTTTTAAATATTTTATTGTAGGGAGGTGCGCGGGGCCTGCACATTCTGTCAATAACGTGACGAAATCGTCGCATGGAGGATCTATGGGTAGGCAGTTATCTATGTCTGAAAAAGACTCAGTTGGGCTTTACCTTAAGGAAATTGGGCGCGTCCCTTTGCTCACCCCAGAGCAAGAAGTACTTTTAGCAAGACAGATTGCCCAAGGGGGAAAAATTGGTGACCGGGCTAAAAAGCGCCTTGTGCAAGCCAACTTACGTTTGGTGGTTTCCATTGCCAAAAAATATATCAATCGTGGTGTGCCTTTTTTAGATTTAATTCAAGAGGGATCCATTGGTTTGATCCGCGCCGCCGAAAAGTTTGAACACGCCCGTGGATATAAATTCTCGACCTACGCCTATTGGTGGATCCGCCAAGCTATTACGCGGGCCGTGGCTTCTCAAGCCCGTACGGTGCGCCTTCCGGTGCACATGGTCGAAAAAATTAATAAAGTTAAACGGCTCCGACGTGAGTTGTTCCAAGAATTAGGCCACCAACCCTCTTCTGAGGAGCTAGCGATTGCCTTGGAAGTAGATCCTGAGGAGCTTGAATCCATCATGCGCGCTTCGCGCCGGATGGTTTCTCTGAACGTTTCCGTCGGTAAAGAAGAAGATACAGAATTGATCCATCTTATTGAAGATGGTGACAGCATTAATCCTGACGAAGCTATTGACCGTCAAAATATGTGTCAAGAGATCAACGATATCTTGCTGCAGCAATTAACCCCCCGCGAACGGGATATTTTGAGTCTCCGCTTTGGTTTAGTTGATGGCAGACAACGGACCCTGGATGAAGTGGGCAGTATTTTTGATCTTTCCCGCGAACGAATTCGGCAACTCCAAGCTAAAGCCTTTCGCAAATTACGTCGTGCCCGTCAACGCCAGAAACTCCGTGAATGGCTAGTAGCGCTTTGATCTCAAAAGCCTCTTGGACGGTGGGAACCTAAGGGTTCCCCCTCCCAAATCCACCCCTTCCGCGTCAGGATCTGTTTTGCCCAGATCAATGATTGCAATCAGATCCTTATATCTAGCAGAAACCTTGTCTTTTATTCCTATCTTGATTATTGTACTTGTATCAATAAGATCTCAATATGACCCACGGTGGTAAACGCCCCGGATCTGGACGACCCAAGGGAACGGCGTTGCACAATTAACTAATGGAGGAGGACAGAAGTGGGATTTCCCATGTTTTTAGATAGTGCACTATCAACCGTAGAGATAAGTTCAGCATCTGTTCGCTCTTTGAGTAACACAAGCTTTTGCGCTTCAGCC
>JANNOF010000087.1:0-1825 GCA_031398925.1 Gloeobacteraceae cyanobacterium SOY_34_metabat_371
GTGAGCTTGGCTTTGGCTTGCTTGGCTGCGGCAATCACATCTTCCACCATGTCATACCCTTTGTTGTAGCGGGTGGTAACGCCGGTAATTTTGTCTTTTGGATTGGCCTGCAGGTATTCGTAGCCCATACCGGAAGGTGCACTGAGCGATTGGCGGGTTTCAAACTTTCCGGTACTTGCATTGATAGCGGTAACCGTAAAAACAGGCCAGATGCGATGCACGTCTTGGTCAATGTAGGAACCGTCAGTAGAGGCAAAATATTTTTGCTCATTCACCAAAAATAAAAGCGAGTTTACATAATTAGCCCCGTTTTTCATGGCTTCTGAATTCACGGAAAGCAGTAAATCCACTTTTTCTTTGATAGGTACTTCAAAAGCATTTTTTTGGATAGGAGCTTTCCAAGTTACTTCTCCAAAGCCTTTCTGGGGTGCTAATTGTAAAGGCTCTTTAAGTAATTTGGCATTGGCTTTGGCAATAAGTACCGCTTGTTCGGCAGCTTTGGCTGTGTCAGCTTCAGTTTTGGCATCTACCACTGCCGCAAAACCCCAGCAACCATTGGCAATCACCCTTACGCCTACGCCATAAGATTCGGTATTGATGATGTTTTGTACTTTGTCTTCACGGGTGATTACAAATTGGTTCAGATACCGACCAATGCGAATATCTGCGTACGTGGCACCTTTGGCTTTGGCGGCATTGAGGGCAGCATCTGCCAGCTTTTTTTTGACTATTAAGTCCATGCCCGGCTCCAGCAAAGTTTCTGGGGCTACCGCATAACCGTTGATGGGAAGCATCAGCCCTGTGGCTCCCAATCCGGCAAGTTGAATAAAGATTCTACGATTCAAGGTCAATTCCTCCTCAGTTTAAATGAACAAATGATTTACTTATCAAGAGCTGCCCACAGAGAAGATTCTTCTGTTGATAAAAAATGCAGCAAAACAAAGTTTTGTATTTTTGCGTTGAAAAGCAAAATCAAGGCTTTATTTTTTTTAAACGGTAAAATTCATCAAGGATAGGTAACAGACTTCTATCATTTATTTAAAAAATTATGTTTTACAGGCATGTCAATATCTTGACGTGGTTTACAGGCATGTCAAGATATTGACTGTATTATTTTTGGCCAGCTGCGGGAACAATCCAGAGGCTGACTAGTGAAAGTCTCACCATATTTTCCTATCCTTCTCCTATTTATGGTGAAAATCACTGCGTGAGACAAACCAAAACTTACAAACCGCCCATCATAATTTTCAACTTAATCTTTGGACTAAAAATTTTATTTGGTTTAATTTGAAGTTGGTAGTTATAATATTTATCATATAAGAATAATAGTTTGTAAAAATAACCTTTGTCAAAAAAACAATAGTACATGAAACGTAGAGATTTTATCCAACTTACAGGATTGGGAATAGGCGGTTTGATGATGCCTTTACCTGCCTTTGCTAAGACCACAGACCCGCAGACGCTGCTGGAGCCGGGTCTTAGTGTAATTCAAAAGAAGCAATTAGCTGATGTAGCATTGCAAGCCGCTAAAAGCGGTGGAGCTACCTATGCAGATGTCAGAATCGGACGTTACCTCAACCAATATATTTTTACCAGAGAAAACAAGGTACAGAATATTGTCAATACAGAATCTAACGGAGCCGGCATTCGGGTATTAGTCAATGGTACTTGGGGCTTTGCCTCTACCCATGAAGTAAGTACCGAAGGCATTGCCAAAGCTACGCGTCAAGCCCTTGCAATTGCCAAAGCCAATTCCCGTCTGCAAAAAGAACCTGTGCAATTAGCTTCCCAAAAGGGCTTTGGAGAAGTAACCTGGAAAACCCCT
>JANNOF010000098.1:0-28048 GCA_031398925.1 Gloeobacteraceae cyanobacterium SOY_34_metabat_371
TGATGATCCTCCTGCTACCTAACGTCCTCGTCAGCCATGACGCATAGCGGCATTGGCTGGACGAAGTTGTTCGGCTTTTGGTTCTATGGTCTCGATGATATAGTCTGGTGAATTCTCATGACAGATAATACCGCTGCGTCCAAGTAAGGTGCAAACCTCTGTCAGAAAGTGGACAAGAACACCCCAAGTCTGTTCTGAGCTGTAATCGGACGGGAGAAAATCCAACTCAAGTTCTGTATCCATAAAAAAATGACAACAGAGGAAGCCGGAACCTACCGGAATAGAAAGACAGGGAGACGCTGAATCCCGTATTCTTCTTATCTCTTCAATTGTTTGGGGAAGAGGGGCGGTCTCGCCATCAATCACGAAAGAGGTTGGATCAACTTTAGTGCGAATGTAGTCAAGGAACGTCTGCCAACTACCGGAGCCAATGTCAAAAATATAGAAATCACGCAACGCACCGTCAGGCTCTAATTCGGGAGCAATTTCAGAGAAGGGCTTCATTTTTTTCTGCCGAACCAGTAATTAGATCGCAGGGCATACCCTCAGCAAAGGCATACCCAACGGATCTGTAAGGATAAACTGCACAAACAGCCATGACCATCCTCACGATTGGTTTTTCTTAACTATAGGTTAGCGGATAAACTCTTTTCACCGGATTGTATCAGCAGGGAAGGAGTAACCTACAGATTGTTATGCCTCTCTGCTACTAGTCCTCTAACCTATACAGGCCGGAAAGCGCTGACCAGCCATCTTGAAAAGATGTTTTGAACACCGATGCCTCTCCGGGGATTTGCAGCGCGTCAGTGAACACGCCAGTCCCCTTGGCCCGCCACCGACCTTCCGCGGATTGGTGGTGATGGCCGAAGTAGGTGATGACCCAGAAACTTTCAGCGCTCTTACCTGTGAATAGCACAGTCATGAAGCCAGGTTCTGGTGCGTTTCGCTTCTTGCGCTGCCCGCTGCCACGTATTTCTGCCTCGATCGATTCATTTGGCAGCGCCAAGCGCATACGCCAGAGGCGCGGCGTGGCTTGTTTCACCTCAAGGTCGACGAACTCTGCCATTGGGTCGGTTGCGAGGATTTGCGCGCGATGGGTGACGTCTCGCGAGTACCAACTTGCCAATTGTAACCAGTCGACTTTGCCTTGCATGCGTGCATCATGTGGGCCAGCAGCATGCACCCACCAGAAGGCCATGGGCGTTGGTTCGGAGGAATGCACGCGCACGCCATCAGCGACGAATGAGCCGACGGACAAGAAGCAGAGACTGCCCACGGCGTACGCCGAGTATTTCGAGTTGCTTTTCAATAGATCAGCGACGCCGGGAACTTCTTTTGCGTACTCCGCTGCGAGGATGAGCCGGTAGCCCTTGGGAAGTCTTGCCTCAACCAAAGACGGGTTAAATAGGTGGTCGCGACAAATCTCAGCATGGACATCTTTCAATACGTTAGTGCTGATCGCACCGGCAGGGAGCTGGCCAAATGTGACCTCCGCGGCGAGGGCGGGCGCTCCAACAGCTAGTAACACTGGAACGAGGGCACGAATTAACATTTTTTCCGACTCCCGTGACCGTTATAAAGAGGCATAACCAGTAATTAGATCGCAGCGCATACTCTAGCAGCAGATAATCTAAAAACCTAGATCTAATTTAGCCAGTTCGGCGGCTTCAAGGACTTCATTAGTAGGGCGTTCCTCCCACAGTTCAGCCCCGATCTCCCGGTAAAACTGCGCGTCATAGGCACGGGTACGGATCACTACGGGCATGGGTACCGCATAACCAAGGAGCAAGGCCTGTTGTTTGGGGTCTAGTTGCGCCAAGACCGTACGCAGGGCTTGACCTCCCGACATACCCGTAAAGACCGCTTCAATGTCCTTATCGTCGTTGAGGGCCGCCGTTACCCGTGTCCCCAGTTGGGACATGACCTCGTTATCGATCCCGGAAGGGCGTTGATCGACCACCAGCAAAGTGACAAAATACTTACGCATTTCACGGGCAATGGTGCCAAAGATCGTAGATTTAGACAACCGTGGGTCTAGAAACCGATGGGCTTCTTCAATGGTGATCATCAGTTGACGGGGCTTATCTTGGGGGAGTTTCGATTGTAAATAGCGTTCGGCTTTTTTGACATAGGCCGCGTGTAGACGGCGGGTAATAATATTGGCGGCGAGCATATAGCCCAGCAAAGAACCCTGGGATCCAAACTCGATCACCACATGGCGTCCCGCCTCTAGGGTTTGGGTAAGTTCACCAATATAGTTATGGGGACAAACTTGTTTAATATATTTTAAATCTTCTAAGCGCATGAGTTTACGTTGTAACGCCATGATCGAAGCAGGATTACCCATATTTTCTTGGCAAAATTCTTGGATTTCGCCATTGGACATGCCCTGAAGCCGACAGATCCAACTAGGGCCAAAGTGATTGCGCAAAATAATAGCATTTTCCAGACTGGCTTCAGAGATATTTAACTCGTTGCGAACTAAGGATAAATCTTCGATCTCAATTTGATCTAAGCTCACATAAAGCTCTTCAGAACCGCGCACTCCTCTACGGCGTGAGGAATCTGGGTCTAAAGAAAAAATCTTTACCTGCCCTGGAAAAAGTTGCTGTAAGCCTTTGACAGTCGAAAGATCCTTGCCTTCTTTAGCCGCTTCCCAGCCATATTCGGAGTGCATATCAAAAATTAAATTGACCGCGGCTTCTTTTTTGATTACCCCACTCAAGATCAGGCGGGTTAAAAAAGATTTCCCGGTGCCCGATTTACCAAAAATTCCGTTAGAACGTTCGACAAAACGCTCTAGATCAAGACATACGGGCACATCCATATCTAAGGGTTGACCAATATAAAAATTCTTACGGGTGGGATCGGCTTCGTTGCCAAAAACAACGGTGAAATCAAGGGCCGTCGCTTCATAGACTTGAGAGAAATGGGAAGGTACGGTTTTGACAGGCCGTAACTCGGCTGAATTACCCCCTTCAAACATCAGCATTGGGGTAACTTTGACCGTCGCAAAAGTACTGGATCCCATAAGAATTTCAGATAATAGACTTTCCCCGGATTGGGGGGGATCAGCCAAGATCCGGGGGCTAGAAGTCCCCAGGGTGACATCGGTCAACATCGAAAAGAAGCGCGTAAGTTTACCTTGAATGGTGACAAATTTACCGACGCGGATTTCTTCTACGGAAACCTGCGGTTGTAGTCGGACCTCTAAACCTGCGCTCAGGGAACCCGTTACAACGACCCCTAAACCCCTCGGATCTGTCACTAGGCTAAACCAAACTTTACGTCAGGCTAACACTAAATACAAATAATCGTCTAGCTTTCTAGCGATTGGTTACGCTAGATGTAAAGAAGTAGCTTCTTGCCAGCGTTGAATCAAGATCCGATGGGCCGAGATACCCATTTTGTACCGTTCCTGATCTTCAGGCCTCGTGAGCAAAGCAATTTTGCGCTCCAATATCCCATATCCCGTCTGTAAGACTTCTTTGGCCTTGGTAGATTCTGCCCGAGCGGTCCAGACATCGGCACAGGTCAATAAAAATAGAATGGGGCGTTCCATGCCCTGGATTCCCGCTACACCATAATTTTGATAGTGGCTGAGGGCGAGATCTCCGTACTGTTGTAGACGGCGTGCATCCTCTTGAATTAAGGCTAAGGCTGCAAGACGGCAGTGGATTTCAGCCTTGAGTACGGGGTCTTCTAGGTATTGTTCAAGGCAGTTCACATAGGCCCCATAGGCTTCCTGCCAGCGGTGTAGACCCTCAAAGGCCCACCCTAGGCAAAATAAAGTGGGCCCCTTAAAGTCTTGTGGGCTAGCCAATGCTAATGCTTCTTGACAATAGCCTAGGGCATTGGTGTATTGCTCTTGATCTAGCGCAACTGAAGACAGATTGGTTAAATAAATGCGCTCATCGGCGCGTTGACCAATGGACCGGGCCAAGATTAAAGCCTGTTGGTAATGAACTTCTGCTTGCTCAAAGTTGCCAATTTTTGCATAGAGCCAGCCAATATTGGCGAGTACCGCCCCTTCACATTCCTTATCCAACAACCGACGGTGGATCTGCAATGCTTTATCGTAGTTATAGAACGATTCGGGATAATTTCCTTCCTCTGCCTCCACAATCCCCAGATTATTAAAGCAACGGGCACTATTATTTTTCTCTTTGCGCTCTTGAAAGATGGTCAACGCCTCGTGGTAGTAATTTCGCGCCAAGGCCATATCTCCTTGCCAATAGTAAGCAATGCCTAAAGCATTGAGGTTATTGGCTTCGCGCCCCCGGTCTTGATGGGCTTGGCTATAGGCCAACGCTTCAAAAAAACAAGACTGGGCCTCAGTAGGTTGTTCCAGGTGAAGTTGGACCAAACCTTGAAAATGTAGACTATCGGTTTCTGCGGCTCGGTTACCCAAGCTCCGACTCAACAACAGTGTTTGATGCGCGATCTGCTGAACTTGCGTAAAGGAGCCTAGTTTGCGGTTGGCATCACACTGGGTTAACAAAAGCTCTAGTTGTAGGCTCGGATCGGTTAAATGGATCAAAAGGGGCTGGAGTAAAACTAAAACTTCTTGACCATAGCTCCATTCCAGTAGCTGTTGCCGGAAGGGGTAATCGCCCAAGGGTTGGTTAAATACGCGATAGGCCTCAACCCAAGCTTCTAGGGTGCACCAGTGCCAAAAAGCTTCGATCCAATGGCTGATCCCTTGCCGGCCTTGATCAATACGGGTGGGCTGTTGTTCCCAGTACTGGGCAGCTTGGGTCTGTGCCATCTGCCACCACCCCAAGCGCTGTAATTCATCGCAACTATGTTGGGCGATCAAAGGATGGAGACGGTACCCCCCCCGGTCCAGTTGGACCAAGGACTTCTTAACTAAACTTTGGATGGAATTCGCGCGGTTTATTTTCGGTTCATCCCACAAAAGTTGCTCGATCCCCGCTGGCGGGACCGGTAAGCGAAAGACCCCTAAACGGGTCAGGATCTTCCAACCCAGGGGGTCTTCTAGGCGTAAGCGTTCAAACTGATCGGCAATCAGTTGGCTGACCCCCTCTTGGCAGGCCCGGTCCCCGTAGGTCATGAGATAGCTTTGTAAATCTCCCTCACCCCGGCTAAGCGCTTCCCCGGCAACCAGGTGTAAGGCTAAAGGATGTCCATCACACTGTTCCCCCAACGTTTGGATCGCCGCTTGTTGCTGGGGGTCTTCTAGTAAATGACCATAGGTATAGTCGCGGTAACGAACGATAAAAAAGGGCAACCAATCGGGCTTCGGTAAGCCCCGGAGTTGGTCTTCTCGTAAATGAGCACGGGATTTGGGATACAAATAGGGCCGGATCCGGCTGGTAATAACGATTAGGCTTTGATGATCGGTATCAATCCATTCTTCTAAAATCTGCACATAATCTTGGAACCGGTCCCGGAAACTTAGGTTGTCAATGACCGTATCAAGGTTATCAATCAAAATTAAACAACGGTGTTCCTTGAGGATCTGGAGTACGGCTTGGCGGCGGTCCTTAACTCGGTTCGCTTGGGGATGACCCAATTGTTCTAGCAGGTCTAAAAGGAGGGTCTCTGGCACTTTGGGTTCATTTAAGCGAACCATCACTTGAGTGGGGAACTCTTCTCGGACCTTATGGGCTAAGGCTTCAGCCAGACTGGTTTTGCCGATGCCCCCCTCACCGGTCAACAATAGGACCCGTACGGAACGGTCTTGGATCCAGCCGCAATAACGACTGAGTTGTTCGCCCCGACCGACCCAGTGGACCGGGGGCGGGAGTTGCTGGATAGCTATAGTGTTAAGGGCTTGGAGGCAATCTTCATAGGAACGGTCTAAAAGATACTGACATAACACTTCGACGGTATTGGGGGAGGCTGCCCCTTCAATAAAGAAGTTCCGGGCTGTTTTGTGCGAGATCACTAAGCCCCCATCCCGGCACTGATTGGGAAAAGCAAGGGCCAATTTATCAATTAGGGCTTTAGGACTAGCGCCACAGCGTTCTTGATAGGCCACCTTCAGTTGGGCCATAACCTGCGGATCAACCTGTTGTAAGCGCCCCCGACGTTCAGCCATGATCCATACATCTCCCTAGCTGTCATTGTATGATCTGACTTCAAAATTGCTCGCTCCTGAGTATGAGGGCAATTAATAAAATTTATGTTAAGCCCAATCTTCATCCCGCCAACTATCGCCCCTAAAGACCGGATACTCGCGATGGATCTGGCGCGTTTTTTCAAATAGCTGCTCAAGGGTAATATCCCAACCTTGGAGGGTCTGAACCAGTAACTGGCGAATATCTTCAGCCCCTGGAAAATCTTCATAGCGGATCCACAACCGAGCTAGTTCCGCCAATGCCAAGTCCGTTGGACCTTGACTACTCAGCCCTTGGATCACGGCGAGGTCTTTATCATGCTGGGGATGGGGCTGGGACTGGGCCATTATTTTTGAGGGCTGTACTGCAAAGTAATGTAACAAATTTTTGCAAGATCTTCATATCTATTGCCGAAATGGGCGTTGGCGTGAATGATGCAAGGTAATATTGCGTCATTAACCGATACAATCAAGCCCTATCCCTTATGTTGATCTCACCCTTCCCTACCGTCTAAGGAGCCTTTAACTGCATGTTGGCAAACTCCATTTCCACCCGTGTCGGTCGTATCTACCCTGCTCCCAATGGCCGTAGGTTAGTTAAGCTGGTGTACGTGGTGCTCGAACCCCAGTATCAGAGCGCAGTAGCCCAGGGTGTAGCCCTGATTAACCGCGATCATGGGCAAATAGCGGTTCAGGTAGATGGTTTTTTGCTTGAGGAATTACGGGATCCCATAATTTTTGCCAATTTTCAAGAGTGTATTGCCAGCGCAGATGTCTTTTTTGCTTCCTTAATCTTTGTCGAAGACCTGGCCAATAAACTGGTGTCTGCCGTTGAACCGCACATGGCCCGGATCAAAGTGGCGGTAGTGTTTCCGAGTATGCCCCAGGTAATGCGCCTTTCTAAAATGGGGTCCTTTAGCCTAGAGAGTATTGGTCAATCCAAGGGCGCGATTGGTCAATTTATGAAAAATCGTAAGCCCAAAGCGACTAAAGAAAAAAAAGGCAGTAATTTTCAAGAGGGGATGCTTAAGATCGTCCAAACCCTGCCCAAGATCCTCAAGTACTTGCCGATCAATAAGGCCCAAGATGCTCGGAATTTTATGCTCAGCTATCAATACTGGCTGGGTGGATCACCGGACAATATTGCCAACCTTGTTTTGATGTTGGTGCAAAATTATCTGCCTGAGGGACAGGCTCTTAGCTATCAACCCCCCGTAGAATTTCCCGATGTGGGCATTTGGCATCCCTTGGCCCCGGAGATGTTCACTGAGATCAAAGATTACTTGGCCTGGTGTCAAGAGCGCACTGATATTCCAGAGATCCAAGATGGTCCGGTGGTAGGCTTAGTGCTCCAACGGACGCGGCTTATTACGGGGGATGATGCCCACTATGTGGCGATGGTTTCTGAATTTGAGGCCCAAGGCACTAGGGTGATCCCGGTATTTAGCGGCAGCTTAGATTCCTCCAAGCCCATGGAAAAATATTTCTATTCCGATAAGGGCCGGGTCTTGGTGGATACGGTGGTCTCCCTCACGGGTTTTCCCTTAGTGGGCGGACCGGCTCAAAATGATCCTGAATCTGCCATTGAAGCCCTATCTAAGCTCAATCGGCCTTACATGGTTTCTTTGCCCTTAGTTTTTCAAACCACCACGGAGTGGCGTACCTCTGAGTTGGGCCTCAACCCGGTGCAAGCGGCTTTGCAAGTGGCCTTGCCCGAACTCGATGGATCCATTGAACCCATTGTGATGTCGGGACGAGATGGGGCGACCGGACGCGCGATCCCGCTTCAAGACCGCATCGAGCTGGTGGTAGGACGGGCTTTAAAGTGGACTAATTTACGCCGTAAACCCAATGCCCTGAAGAAAATTGCCTTCACGGTATTTTCCTTTCCCCCGGATAAGGGCAATGTGGGGACCGCGGCCTACCTTAATGTATTTGCTTCGATCCACAATGCGATGGTGGCCCTCCAGGAAAAAGGCTACGATGTCGGCCCTTTACCTGCGGATGCCGATGGGCTGCTCAAAGAAGTCCTAAGCGATGTACGGGCCCAACTCAACTCGCCGGATCTAAGTATTGCGGCGCGCATGAGCATCGAAGAATACGAGCGGGTCACACCCTACTACGAAAGCCTAGAAGCCATTTGGGGACCAGCTCCGGGAACCCTCAATAACGACGGGACCAATATGTTGGTTTATGGTCGGCACTACGGCAATATTTTTATTGGGGTGCAGCCCTCCTTTGGTTATGAAGGGGACCCGATGCGCCTCTTGTTTGATAAAAATTGCTCCCCCCATCATGGGTTTGCCGCCTATTATTCTTACCTCGAAAAGATCTTTCAGGCCGATGCAGTGGTTCATTTTGGCACCCACGGAGCCTTGGAGTTCATGCCCGGTAAGCAGATCGGCATGTCTGCCGAGTGTTACCCGGACCGCTTGATCGGAACGTTACCCAATCTTTATTACTACTCGGTCAATAACCCTTCTGAGGGGACTATTGCCAAGCGCCGTTCTTATGCCTGTATTATTTCCTACCTTACGCCACCCTCCGAGCAAGCCGGATTGTACAAGGGGCTGAAAAATCTCCAGCGTACGGTTGCCTCCTACCGCGATCTACGGGATACGCCTAAGGCCATGCCGGTCCTAGAAGCTTTGATCGAAGAAGTTAAAGCCCTTAATCTCGATCAAGATATCCCGATTCCCCCGGTCTTTGAGACCACGCCCCAACGGGATGAATTTGTAGGCCTAGTCTACAAACAACTGATGGAGATCGAAGAACGGCTGGTGCCCTGTGTGTTGCATACCATTGGGGTTCCTCCAGCGGTTTCGGAAGTGGTCGATACCCTCGTTGGCGTGGCGAGCTTTGATCGACCAGAAATGGAGATCCCCAGTTTGCAAAAGCTTTTAGCCCAAAGCCGCAATCTGGATTGGGATCTGCTCACCAAACGGGCCGATCAGGGGGATTTAACAGCCCTAGATGAGCAACGTACCTATAATCAGGCGGTCCAAGCTGCGATTCAAGCCCTCGTGCAGGTCAAAGCCGATCAACAGGGCCGGGTTTCCAAAAATTCACTGCTCAATTTTCTGCAAATGGGACCAACGGAACCCTGGATCCCCGTTTTGAAAGCCTTGGGCTTTACGCTGGATCCGAAGCAACTGCGCCCGCTTTTTACTTTTTTAGAAGAAACCCTCAACAACATCGTGGCGGAAAATGAACTGGGGGCTTTGATCAAAGGGCTAGACGGGGAATATATTATCCCCGGTCCCGGTGGCGATACGGTGCGTAATCCAGCAGTGTTGCCCACCGGACGCAATACCTATGCCCTTGATCCCCTGTCCTTGCCGACGCGCGCGGCCCTCCAAGCCGCCCAAGGTGTAGTAGACCGAATTTTGGAGCGCTACCGGTCTGAAGCTGAGGGCGCATGGCCAGAGAGTGTTGCCTGTGTGCTATGGGGTACGGACAATATCAAAAATTACGGCGAAGCCCTAGCCCAAGTCCTGATCCTCTTGGGGGTGAACCCGTTGCCCGATGCCCTAGGCCGGGTCAATCGTTTAGAAGTAGTCCCTTTAGAAAAACTGGGCCGTCCGCGCATCGATGTGGTGGTCAGTGCCTCCGGGATCTTCCGGGATCTATTTCCCAATCAGTTATCGCTTTTAGACCGTGCCGTAAAGCTGGTGGCGGAACTGGATGAACCGGAAGATCAAAACTTCATTCGCAAACACGCCCTAGCCCAAGCGGAAGAACTGGGTTTGACGATCCAACAGGCCGCTACCCGCATCTTCTCTAATGCCGCTGGCTCCTATGGCGCTAACGTCAACTTTGCGGTCGAAAACGGAGCCTGGGAAACCGAAGATCAATTGCACGATATGTACTTGTCTCGCAAGTCCTTTGCCTACGGATCTGATGTCAACAGCACCCAAATGCGGACGGTTCACGAAGCCGCCCTCAAAACCGTAGATACCGCCTTCCAAAACCTGGATTCCGCCGAAGTAGGGCTTTCGGATGTAAACAACTACTTTGAGACCCTCGGCTCCGTGGCGGGGATCGTCGAAAAAGTACGCGGCAAGAAAACCCCTGTCTACATGGCAGATACCACCACCGCCAATACCCGTGTTCGCAGCCTTGAGGAAAATATCCGTCTTGAAAGCCGTACCAAACTCCTCAATCCCAAATGGTACGAAGGGATGCTTAAAAGTGGTTTTGAGGGGGTCCGCGAGATCCAGTATCGCTTGAGTAATACCTACGGCTTTAGCGCCACAGCCCATGCGGTGGATAACTGGGTTTATGACGAAACGGCCCAGACTTTTATGAATGATCCGGAGATGGCAAAACGCATGGCGGATCTTAACCCCACGGCTTTTCGGCGCATGGTAGGTACCCTACTTGAAGCTAACGGGCGGGGCTACTGGAATACCACCGCCGAGCAACTCAGCCAACTCCAAGAACTCTATCAAGACCTTGAGGATAAGATCGAAGGGGTTTGATCACTCTATAAAGTTAGCCCATGCCCCTACGTCTGGATCAACAACTCGTCGATCTGGGACTGGCCCCGAGCGCTCATCAAGCCCAATTATTGATCCGGGCTGGACAGGTCCGGGTCAATGGGCAACTTTGGGATAAACCCAGCCAAGCGGTGCCCAAAGGTGCAGAAGTCCGTTTGTTGACTCAAGCGCGCTTTGTCTCTAGGGGTGGCGAAAAGCTCCACGGTGCTTTAGAACATTTTCAGCCCCACATAGCGGGCCGTGTTTGCTTAGATGGTGGCATTGCCACCGGAGGGTTTACGGATTGTCTCTTACAACGGGGCGCAACGCGGGTCTATGGCATTGATGTGGGCTACGGACAGGTGGCCTGGAGCCTCCGCCAAGACCCACGGGTTGTACTCAAAGAGCGGACCAACTTGCGCTATCTCACCCCCGAAGCACTCTATAAACCCGGTGATCTTTGGCCAGACTTAGCCGTTGTGGATGTTTCGTTTATCTCTTTAACCAAACTCCTGCACCCCCTGTACCAATTGCTCCAAGCGCCCCGCGAAGCGGTGTTATTGATCAAACCCCAGTTTGAGTGTGAACGGGATCAATCAACTAAAGGGGTAGTGCGTGATCCTCAGATCCATCAAAACGTGATTACCCAAGTCAAAGCCTGTGCTTTGGCGTTAGGTTGGCAGGTACAGGGATTGACCTGGTCACCCCTGCGCGGCCCAGAGGGGAATATTGAGTACTGGATCTGGTTGGGTACACATCCCCAAGAAGTAGATGTGGATCAGGTGGTCCAGGGAGCGCATCAGTATTTTCTTAAGCCCCCCCAATCTCCCTAGGGGCTAAAATTTGAGCGTGGCTTCTAGCAAAGCTAGGGGTGATCTAGACTTTATTCACCCGCTCATAGCCAAAGTGATCCATCCAATCCCCGCAGATTGACTCGATCAGGGCGATCTCTTCGGGCTTGAGCTTTGTACGCCAGCCTTCGGCTTTGCTTAAGTCAAGCTTGACCGCCGCTTGGTCGTAAATACTCATATAGCCAGGATCGGTGGGCAATTCACAAAATTCATGAAACTTGTAGAGCCAGGTTTTAGGGTCTACTAAGAAGTCTTCGTACCGTTGCCATTGATAGGCAGTGTTCCCATCGAGCATTTGTTTTTGATCTTGAGTCATGATTTCTTGCAATGCCCGCCAGACCCAAGCGCAAAACTCAACCGGGGATTTTTGGGCCAAGTCCGCAGGGTACCCCACTAAATTATTAGCGGTAATGAGGTCTTGATAAATCCCCTGCCAGTCGCGCCACCGCTCATGCCACTCGGTAACCATAGCCAGAGCTGCTACCCCAGAGCAGATCTGCGCCCGTGGATCGCGGACAATCACCACAAACTTGGCATCAGAAAAGATCTTTTTGAGCCAAGGTGTACGGTTAGAGTTGTAGGGATTTTTGTTGAGAAAGCGCTTACCACCAAAATAACGTTGGTGTTTGACAATGGAAACCTTGAGGTAGGCTTCGAGTTGGGCATTATTGTAGTCTTTGCCCATGCGGTAGAAGACCCGACGGTTTTCAATATACCGCTCAAACATCTTGATCCCTTCATTGGGATTACTTAAGGATTCCTCTACGGCATCCAAAGAGCGCATGCCCCAAAACTGTCCATCTAGGGCTTTACTCAGGTAATTGCTGAGAATCGGTAACTCCGGGAAGATATCGGAGGCGTTGCTGAAGTAAAAGAAGTCCTTGTTGGTACACAGCACTTGTCCCGTGACCGTAGTTCCAGAGCGATGGGCCCCAACCAAAAAGATCGGACGATCAATGCCCATGCCCTCAAGGGAGCCACTGACCATGTCTTCGAGGGGACTAAGCAAGCCCTCCAGTACCGGAGGAACCCCAATTTTGAAGTAGTTACGCTCAACAAACAAAAACAAGTCGGAAATGCGTTTATCGGTGGTCTGAGTCATGATCCTTGACGGTTTGGTGGATTAGGAACGCAGGCGTTTGAGCACTTTGAAATACATGATCGCTGCCTTATCGGCGTTCATGTCGGGCGAACGGCGCTCACTGATCACGTTTTTGTTGATCTGTAAGTCTTGACGAAACAAGGTGAAATTGATCCAGAGATAAAAAAGTGAATTGGGCACCAGCCAGCCTAGCCAAGGGGGCACAAGCTGGGGTAAATAGGCCGAATTGGTATTTTGAACCCGCTTTTTGAGGGTGCAATTAACCAAAACAATAGTTGTTAAACGCGGTTTAAGGGGACAAACCGCATAGATCCGGTAATCTTCGGTGTGCCCCCCTACGGTAATGGCATTGACCGACATACTCGGCCCAAAAACCTCCCTATCCATCACTTCAACACTGAGTTTGCCCCGCGCTTCAGGCTCAATATTAAGCTGACAGCGAAAAGAATACTCCGAGGTCGCGGCAACATCGTAGTACTGGGGAACTTTAGTGGTCAATAAATCATTATGAATATACTGAAAATGTAAACTGTCAAGGGCATTCAGCATCAACGTTTCCATACTGGCTTCTGCTTGAAATTTCTGAAAGCTAAAAGTATATAACTCTGGATCAAATTCTGGCAATTCGTAGCGTGGGGTCGTGCCGTTGTAAAACCAGATCCAACCATAGCGCTCCACACTGGGATAACTGCGCAAACGGATCGGGCTAACAAAAGCGGTTCCTTCATAGTTGCCGGTTTCTAGGGAAAAAGCGGCCCCATGATAAGCGCAGACGATTGCCCCATCACATATCTTACCCGTAGCCAGATCCACCCCCATGTGGGGACAAGCCCGGTCGATCACCGCCGCCGTCTTACCGGGTTGTTGCACCACTAAAAGGGCTTTGCCACAAATATCAACGGCAAAGGGTTGATTGACTTTGAGCTTATTAACGGGCACCACGATATACCAGCCTTCGGCATAACGCTGGTTTTGCGATGCTTCCGTTTCAGTGGTGGTCAACTGCATGGCTCTAACCTCACGGCTACGGTGTAATTTTACTCACGGTTTGATCGTAGTGCTCCAGCGCTTCCGGGGCATAGGTCGCGAGCAACTCTTCGATCCGTTGCTGATTTTGCTCACTGGCTTGGCTCTTAGGACGATTCCGGTCCTCTAGACGCGCTATGCCAGCCTCGATCACCGGGCCACCCTCTTTGATCCCCACAAAGTTTACCAACCGTTCTAGCGTAGCGCGGGGATCACGCACTAGGGCTTCGTAGGTAAGATGGCAGACAGGATATTGTTTCTCTAGTTCAAAAACTTCTTCGTGCAGCGATTTGGTCAAAAGCCCATAGTACGAGGCCAGGATCTTATCATTGAGGGGCTTATTGGGAATAAAAGGGATCTCTTGAATATCGCGCATAAATTTCATAAAAGAAGGTAAGACCCGCTGCGGTTCACGGGCAATGTGAATGAATTTGGCCTTGGGAAATAAATAACTAAAGAGTCGCGGCGAAAAAGAAGCCGCCGGAATTTTACCAATAAAAGTATTAACGGGTCGTCCGCGTTTACGCCAAACAAAGACTGATTTCTGGACCGCTTCACGGAACTTAGCTACCTGGAAACTGTTGAGAAAAGCCTCAGGATCACCTTCCTTGAGACGCCCATTAAGCTGGTGGACAAAAGAAGAAATATCCCGATGATGCCCTAGGGCTACGGCTTCATCCCCAGTCATCATATCCATCGCCGCAACCAGACCATGCTGCCCTTGAAAAAGGGGATGGTTATACATAGAAAGAAATTCATGGACCCCTTCTTCAGGGGACCACATATCATAGGCCACATCATCGATCTTGCGGTTGCTCGGCGTTACAACTTTGACTAAGGTATCGTTCCAGCGATCAGCCAATAGATAGTGATCGACTACACTCAACTGCCCAATGGCAAAAAAAGCAGTCTCTGGGCTGTTTTGACACAATAACTGATAAAGAATCGTAGTTCCACTGCGGGGTACGCCGAGAATAAATACCGTCTCAAAATCCGAAGGGGGACTATAGTTATATTCCTGCTCAAGATTTTTTTCTTGATTATTAAGCCAGTTACCCACTAAAGGATTGTTTTGCAATCCATAGCTAACGACCGCCGAAACCATAGTAGTTGAAACAGGGTTAAACATGGGACTCCTTTTTAGGCGTGATAGCCGTAGTGGTTTAGGGTTGGTGAAATCGTCGCAAGCAGATCATCTACTTCCTGGGGGGAATAGTTTTTCTTCCAAGCATCGTTGCGCCGACCCATCTCAAGATAGCCTGTGCTTTTACGGCACTGGGCCTCAATGGTCGGATTCCAGGGGAGGTTACAAAAACGATAGATCTGCTCTAGATAACCCACGGGATCGGTTAAAAAATCTTCATAGCGGATCTCTAGATAGCGCTTTTCTTGATTTTGCAGATGGCGACGGTCCTCCTCAATGGTCTCCATAACTTCGCGCCAGAGTAGCCCACTCCCTTTGAGCGGCGTTTGATCCCAGACTTTGTTGATCTCTTGCCAGCGTTTGACGCGCACTAGACTAGAGCTATGACGATGATTGGGTCCAAAAAAATCAGTGGCTTTTTCTCGAAATTTAATCATCGAAGCCGCGACCGCCCGACCATCCCGCACAATGTGCACAAAGTAACTATCAGGAAATAGTTTATCTAGATAGCGAATACGCACTGAATTATCAGGATTTTTGTTGAGAAACCGCTTAGCTTTTTGTTGCCAGATCAACTTTTGAATCGTTGCCTTAAGATAAGTCTCAAGCCGAGGATTATCGATGGTTTCATCCATATAAAGCTGATTGAGATCAGGCACATACCGTTCAAAAATACGGATTCCTTCAGACGGCGTAAAGGGCGTTTGGGCTACGCCATCTTCGATCCAACGGTCTTTAAAGACCAATAAGGGTGCAACAAGTTCCTTAAGTTTGGTATGGATCAAGGGGATGGTGGGCGTCATATTGACGCAATTGGTAATGCACGCTAAGTCTGGATGCTCGGCCATGGCATTATAAAAAACCGAAGTCCCGGAGCGGTGACAACCGACGATAAAGATCGGTTGATAAATGGGAATTTTTTTAGCGGGGAGGGAATAGGCTTTTTCTACCAACTCCAAAAGGGGACCTATAACAGGAGGGAGTTCAAAATCTAAATACCTAAGTACCATCTTTGAGCGGAGGGACCCAAGTAACGTATCAGCAACGGTAGGATCGCCGGAGGAAGGGGTCACGATAGCTCCCTGATGTGAAGAAGCATTAACCTTTAAGATTGTACCCGGATCCTTCAAAAATCTGGTAGCTCAGGGCACGATCCGACTGACTGCTTACCGCCCTTTTAGAATCTACGCCTGCGGTCGGCTACAGCGCTTTGGATTGCCAGGGGCTGCACATTCCCTGACAGAGAGGCGGGCGGGTTTATAGGCGCCCACCTCCCAAAAGGCTTTGATGCCTGCTCCGTCAGAGGATCACACGTCGAAGTAGAGATCAAACTCGTAGGGATGGGGCCGCATTTGGATGGGAATCACCTCTTTTGCCAGTTTGTACTCAATCCAAGTAGCGATCAGGTCTTCGGTAAATACATCCCCGACCAGCAAGAACTCATGATCATTCTTGAGGTTTTCGAGGGCTTCAGCCAAAGAACCAGGGGTCGAGGGGACTTTAGCTAGCTCCTCGGGGCTGAGTTCATAGATGTCAACATCCAAAGGCTCACCGGGATGGATCTTATTTTTGATCCCGTCTAGACCCGCCATTAACATCGCTGAAAAGGCGAGGTAAGGGTTAGCACTGGCATCGGGGCAACGGAACTCTAAACGCTTAGCCTTAGGGCTAGCACCGGTCACCGGGATCCGAATGGAGGCGGAACGGTTGCCACTGGAGTAGGCCAAATTGACCGGAGCTTCAAACCCAGGGACTAACCGCTTGTAGGAGTTGGTCGAAGGGTTGGTAAAGGCCAGCAACGCTGGGGCGTGCTTGAGTAGGCCACCAATGTAGTAAAGGCATAGTTCGCTCAAACCCGCATACCCATCCCCAGCAAACAAGGGCTGACCGTCTTTCCACAAGGACTGGTGGGTATGCATCCCCGTGCCATTATCACCGTAGAGGGGTTTGGGCATAAAAGTAGCGGTTTTGCCGTACTTACGGGCGACATTTTTGATGACATATTTATAGGTCATCATGTAGTCCGCAGCCTGCACCAGAGAAGCAAAGCGATAGCCCAACTCAGCTTGACCACCGGAGGCTACTTCGTGGTGATGTTTTTCAATGGGTACACCCATTTTGCCCATGGTCAAGAGCATTTCGCTGCGAATATCCTGTTGTGAATCCGTAGGCGGCACGGGGAAATAGCCCCCTTTATTTTTGGGCTTATACCCCAGGTTTCCCCCGGCTTCAACCCGACCAGAGTTCCAATTTCCTTCGACCGAATCTACGTAGTAGTAACCCGAGTTGGTATCTTGTCCAAAACGGACATCATCGAAGATAAAAAATTCTGCCTCTGGACCAAAGTAGGCGGTATCTGCGATACCTGTCGCCTGCAGATAAGCTGCGGCTTTTTGGGCAATGGTCCGAGGATCGCGGCTATAGGGAATGCCTGTGCGGGCTTCACTGATGCTACAGGTCAGATTAAGCGTCGGTAGCTTGGTAAAGGGATCCATAACCGCAGTGGTCGGATCGGGGATCATCAACATGTCGGAATCATTGATTGCCTTCCAACCCCGGATGCTGGAGCCATCAAAGGCCAGCCCCTCGGTAAAGGTATCTTCTTCGATCATGCTGGTATGAAAAGTCACGTGCTGAGAAATACCCAGTAGATCGACAAATCGCAAGTCAATCAGTTCTACATTGTTGTCTGCGATCATTTGCAGGACTTCTTGGGGAGTCTGCGGCATAAAGCACTCCTAGTGAACCCGAAGGGTGAGGATACCTAGGACACAGCGTCCTAAGTCCCGTGATCCTAATGAACAAAGCGCCCCATAATTTGTAGCAAAAAATACGAGATACCGATCTTGACTCGGTTTCATGCAAAATTTCTACTCTATGCCCCCAAACACCCGACGGGGTTATTTCTTCAACAGGTCGCGGATCTCAGTCAGTAGCACCTCACTGGGTGTAGGACCTGCGGGGGGTAGGGTCGGGGCTTGGGCCTCTTGGCGTTTGAGCTTATTGATCAGTTTGACCAATAAAAATACAGCCCAGGCCACGATCACAAAACCCAAGAGATTATTGAAAAACACACCATAGTTGATCGTGGCGGCCCCAGCTTTTTTGGCATCCGCCAAGGATAGGTAGGGCGTACCCGACAGGTTGATGTAGAGATTAGTAAAATCTACCCGCCCCAGGATCATCCCAATGGGGGGCATGATTATATCCTCCACCAAGGAACTTACAATCTTACCAAAGGCCCCCCCAATGATGATCCCTACCGCTAAATCAATGACGTTACCCTTGATGGCAAATTCTTTAAATTCATTCCACATGATCAAATTCCCCCAGATTCGGGGTCAATGTAGCACAAAGCATCAAACGTAAATAGCCTACATGAGATTGGGCAACGTTAGATTCATGCGATTTGATTCGGCTAATGCCTGATTGACTTGGGCTTCAAGGCGGTCAATGCACGTTTTGAGGGTCACTACTTTTTCACAAATTTGATCGAGTTCATGGATCATGCCCTTGATTGAATCGATAGGCATATGAATCTCCATTGCTTTAAAGATTACTAAACTCGCTTGTTCACTGTTGAGGATCAATTGATTGGCGGTTAGTTCCGACTCTCGGATTAACCGACGGGCTTTAACCACTTGTTCTTCAAAGATCTCCAGCATCCGTAGGGTCCGTTGATGCTCTTGTTGGCGCTGTTCAAGGGGGCCAATTTGGGTCTGAAAAACCGCACTGAGGTTCATTTGCGCCAGCAACTGTTCCACTTTAGAAAGATCTTCTTGGATCTCGGCGCGGCGCTGTAAAAGGGATTGTTGAATTTTTTCAAAGACGACAAAACAAATATAGAGGCGGGCACCTTGCTGTTTAGAATTTTTACGTACAAACTCTAAAGCGGAAAAAACCGCCCTTAATTGATCAGGGTAATGCTTAAGCAGGGTAGTACTTTGCTCTATTTTAGTGAGTCGTGCTATCACCTCGTCATCACTAAAAGCAAGAGTACGTGCCAAGGTACTGTTCAATAGGGCAAAACGCGATGTTACGGTACCAAGATAGCTTTGCATAAGGGCTGTTCCACACCTTCTATGTAATATAGACCACTCATTGACAGTCTTAACCCAAGAGAATAGGGTTCTCGTGTAATCTCTAAGGTACAAATGGGCAGAAAAATCTAAAGATTGCCAACAAACGTCTTCCTTAAGCGGTCAAGAACGTGTAGAGTGACTTCAATTGTTCGGTGTGAGAGAGATCTTGACACGTTGGTTTTGGGCTTTGCTAGTCCCAGGTTGTATCCTGTCGGTTGGAGTCCAAGCGGCCCCCTCCCAACTTATGGGCTGGCATTATAATTCCCAGATCCAAGCCTTAGAATTCGCGCTTAATGGACCCAGTACGCCGCAGATCGGGTTTTACAATGACCCACCCCGTTTGGTAATTGATATGCCAGGGGTCCAAGTCCCCCGCTCGATGCGTACGGCAGTCAAAGACCCCCAAGTAGTCCAGATCCGCTCCGGTCAAGCCAATGCAGGAACCGGACGCCTCGTGATTGAATTGGCTAAACCCTTGGGTACCGATGAGATCCAGTTAAGTCAAACAGCTAACCACCGTTGGCGACTCCAGTTTCCCCGCACTGCTGTACCACCGTTGGCGGTGCGTCCCAATGCTGTTACCGCTCGTCCCGTCAGCCTGGTAACTAAGCCCCCCGTACCTGATCTCTCGGGAGCAGTACGTTTGGAAGGGATCAGTATGATCACGGAGGGTTTTTTGCTGCGCACCAGTGGAGCAACCGCAGCCAGTGTCCGGCGCGTGGACAATCCGCCCCGATTGGTCGTAGACCTGCCGGGGACGATTTTACCCAACACCTATACCCAACGCTCCATAGAGGTTCAGCGCCTTGGGGTTGAGCGTTTAAGGGTCGGGCAATTTCAAGCCCTTCCCCCCATTACACGGGTGGTACTTGACGTTCAGACCGATACCTTAGACTGGGAAGCCGTATATGACCCCCGCCGCAAAGGAGTTATTTTGGTTCCTGCGGGGCAGTTAGCCTTAGCACCGCAACCCGCCCAAGGCACCAGCTTAATTTCAGCCGCCCTCATTGAAGATCAACTGGTTTTTGATGCCGATGGTCCCCTCGAATACAAAGCGCAGTGGGATAATCTCAATCGTGAGTACCGCGTAGAATTTACAGGGGCAACGTTAGCACAAAAGTTTCAAGGTCCATTTTTAGATGTGCGTAGCCCCTTAGACCGTCTACGCCTGTTTCCCTCAGAAGGAAAAAGTGTTACGGCAATTCTCAAGATCCCCACGGGATTTTTTGTGGCCGGTGCCCAGCGCCAAAGCGGAAATCGGCAATTTTCCATCAAGTTAGCGCGTATGGCTACACCCCCCAACCCAACTACTAGTACAGCCCCCAATGGGCCTACAACCCAATCGCCAGTCAGTGGTGATAGTCCTTTAGTGATCGTCGATGCGGGCCACGGAGGGTCCGATCCTGGGGCTTTAGGCCCAGGGGGGTTGCAAGAAAAAGACCTCAACCTCAAACTCTCCCGTCGGTTAGGACAACGCCTTACAGAGCTGGGCTACCGAGTTGCCTACACCCGTCAAGATGACCGCTTTATTACCCTCCAAGGCCGTGTACAGATGGCGGAGCAAGCCCAAGCCGATATATTTGTCAGCATTCATCACAATGCCTCTGAAAATCCCAGTGCCCAAGGCATCGAAACCTATTACCTCCGCGCCAATAGCAGTCGTTTGGCAACTATGGTGCACCGCGCTGTGGTCAAAACCAGTAATCGGTTGGACCGAGGGGTTCATCAAGCTCGGTTTCATGTGATCCGTCAGACCACAATGCCTGCAATACTCGTAGAAAGTGGCTACGTCTCCAATAAAACTGAAGCCCAAGTCCTCAATAACGACACAGAACAACAGTCCCTTGCTGTAGCCATTGCCCAAGCCATAGACCGATTTATCAAAGGAAAGCGTTGAGTCAGTGATGTACCCCCATTTACCCATTGGCCTGTTTGACAGCGGCATAGGCGGTTTGACCGTGTTCCAACAGGTCCAAACCCTCATGCCTCAAGAAGCCATTGTTTATTTTGGAGATACCGCCCATGTGCCCTATGGTCCTCGCCCCCGTTGGGAAATAGAGCAGCTTGTGCGGGCTATTGTCCAGTGGCTCGTCGCGCAACCGGTCAAGATGATCTTGATGGCCTGTAATACCAGTTCTGCTTTGGTGCTCGACCAACTCCGCGCTGAAGTTCCTGTGCCGATCTTGGGTTTAGTCTTGCCTGGTGCGCGTTGGGCCGTGCGTTCAGGGCGTAGAATAGCGGTGCTTGCAACCCAAGCCACGATCCAAAGTGGGGCCTATCAACGGGCGCTCTTTGAAGTTGATCCCTTGGTTCACGTCCGAGCCTTGAGTTGTCCAGAGTTCGTACCGCTCATCGAAGCAGGTAAAATTCATGACCCCCAAACCAAAAAGATCGTGGCGGGTTATTTGGAGCCTTTACAGGAATGGCCCCTCGATACTTTGCTTTACGGCTGTACCCACTATCCGCTGTTGGAGCCGGTGATCCGTGAGATCTTAGGTCCAGAGGTACCCTGTGTAGACCCGGCGGTGCCCACGGTTTTAGCTGCGGCCCAAGAACTCAAGGCCCTTGGTTTAACGGCGCCCTATGGTGTTCCCCAGCACCGCTTTTGCGTCTCCGGCGATCCCGAAGCATTTGCCCGTACCTTGGCCCGGACCCCTTGGTTACAGGGGAACTACACCGTTGATCAGGTACGGCTGATGCCTTTACTGCTTCCGACGGAAGAATAAACTAATCTTTGCCAAATAAACCACTGAGGAACCCAGCGTCTTTCTTAGCGGTTTTCTCCTGGCGAATCCGGGCTAATTTTTCTAGAAGATCACGTTCTTCACTGGAAACTTTAGTGGGGATCTCGACTTTGATGGTCAGATGATGAACGCCCCGGCGCGTAAGGTTATTGATGCGGGGGATGCCCCGGCTCTGGAGGGTTAAGACCGTACCGGGTTGTATCCCAGCGGGGACTTCAAGCTCGTATTCGGTGGGTTCTAACTCTAGGACGGGTACGCGGATCTTGGCTCCTAAAATAGCTTGGAGGTAAGAGACCGGTACTTCAGAACTAATGTCCATGCCACTGCGTTTAAATACAGGGTGCGGCTGAATCGTAAGATCAATATACAGATCACCCACAGGCCCCCCCCGGAGTCCGGCATTACCCTCATCGCTGACGCGCAAGCGATTGCCCTCATCTACCCCAGGCGGGATGGTAACTCTAGTCGTTCGAGAAGTAACCTGTAGCCCCCGCCCATTACAGGTTGCACAGGGGTCTTGGATCATTTGCCCTTGCCCTTGGCAGTTGGGGCAAGTGGTCACTTGGGTAAAGACCCCAAAAGGAGTCCGGGCCGCCTGACGAACCTGACCTTGCCCCTGACAGGTACGGCAAGTAACGGGGCTACTCCCCGCTTTGGAACCCGAACCTTTACAGGTTTTACAGTGCTCTAGGTGATCAAAAGTAACTTCTTTTTCGCAGCCAAAGGCCGCTTCTACAAAATTAAGGGGCAAGTCCAAACGCAGATCATCTCCACGTAAAGGGCCTCGGTTACTACGTCCCCCGCCCGCCCCGCCAAACATACTATTGAAGGCATCAAAAAGATCGCCAAACCCTGCCGGATCAAAGCCCTGACCATTGGCGGCGCTCCCATTGACCCCAGCTTCGCCAAAGCTGTCATACCGAGCACGTTTTTCTTCATCTGCAAGAATTTCGTAGGCTTTGTTGATCTCTTTGATCAACTCTTCAGCCTTGGGGTCTTTATTAACATCAGGATGATACTGGCGCGCTAATTTACGATAGGCCTGCTTTATCTCATCTTTAGTAGCGCTGCGACTGACTCCCAGACGTTCATACAAATCCTGTGCCATAGATCCAGGGGTGTGCGAGGTGTGGTCTCTAGTTTATCCCAAAATGTTAAGCACTGGGTCTAGGCTTGTTTGTCATACTAAAAGAAAACCCACATGCTGCCATGTTTACCCTCTGTAGCAAGTCTGAATACGCCCTACTCGCTCTTTTTGAACTAGCCCTAGTTCATGATCTCGGTGAACCGTTACAGATTCGGGAGATCGCCAGTCGTCAGAATATTCCCGATCGCTATTTAGAACAGCTTTTAGCCAATCTCCGGCGCGTGGGTTTGGTGCGTTCGCAACGGGGATCTAAGGGGGGCTATCTCTTGGCCCGTGAACCTTGGCAAATTTCTCTTTGGGAAGTTCTGCAAGTCATCCAGGGCGAAGATGGTTCGTCTGTGCAGGGTTTAACGTTAGAAGCACAGATTCTACAAGAGATCTGGCAAAAAGCGCTTTATGCCACCCAAGAAGTCCTCAGATCCACCACCCTGAAGGATCTAGTGGAGTCTAGGACCAGTCGCCAAAATCCGATCATGTATTACATTTGATCTGAACAAAAGCAGTTAAGACGTAAGACTACTCACGGCGGGTCGTAGGCTGACTCCGTCCAAAAATTGCTTCCATAGCGGCTAGGGTGGCACTATAGGCGACTTTAATATCCCGTTCTGCGCCCCCCAAATACATCCGACCAAAGCTACCAAAGGCCATGATCTCTAAAATATTAATTTGGGCGGCTTTTTCGGCTTCATTGGCGGCAAGGGCTGCATAGGCTGCGGGTTCCACTTCAAAAACATAGAGGGCCTGTCCCCCCAGCAGCATATGCCCCTTACGCATGCGGTTGATCAGTTGGGCTTGATGGGGATCAATATTACGGATGATCTGACTAGAGACTACGCGGGGTTGAATGCGGTCGGATTCTTTAGCCCCTAACGCCGCCAAAATCGCTTGACCCGCAGCGCGGGTTTCCCCTTGACTACTGGAGTGGATCTCTAAAAGTCCATATAAACGCTCGACGATCTGCATCCCAGGACGCACCGATGCCGCTTTGATGGCAATATCTGTAATGCGGTTGATCTCAATGCCTGGGGAAATTTCGATCCATAAGGAGGCATCTCCCGGTAGTGGCAAAAAGCCTGCTGCCACGGTCCCTAAAAAAGCGGCATGTTGGGGCTGAAGATGATCAAGAAAAACATAACTGCGTAGCTCAGCACCCAAAGCATATCCCCATATCTGGCTATATCCTCGCACACTCTGGGAGGGTACGGCTCTAGATCCCTAATCCATGGATATTAGACCCAATAAATGTCAAGGGTACACTGGTAATTAACCCTCCGAGACCGGTCATGCTGGATATTTCCTTTGCCTCCCATCGGCCCTTTTTACAGGCCAATAGTCTCAACCCTCAAAAGTTGTTTCTGTTGATCCGCGTTAAAGCCTCTACGGAAGCTGCCCATACCCGTCCGCCCACGGCAACGGTCTTTGTTATGGATACCAGTGGCTCCATGCGGGAGTTAATAACGGAACCAGACCAAGTCACAGGGCGGGTGGTCCAGGTGGATGGACGGACCTATGAGGAAGTCATCGGGGGGCAAACCAAACAAGACCTCTTAATGACTGCTTTGCATGGGGTGGTTGATCTACCGGAACTGACGGAACAGGATCAATTTGCCCTTGTCCGCTTTGATGATAAAGCCAGTGTCTTGGCCCCTTTGGGCACGGCTACGGCCCGGACCCGGTTGCACAATCAAATTGATGCCCTCAAACATTTTTCCGGGGGCACCATGATCGGGCAAGGTTTAAAATTAGCCCTCAGAGAATTTAGCAAGATCACAACGCCCTGTAACCGCCGTGTCGTCTTGTTGACCGATGGACAAACCAATGATGAGTCCTATTGCCGAGAAATAAGCCAAGCGTTTTCGGCGGCCCATATTCCGATCACTACGATTGGGGTAGGCAGTGAATATAACGAAGATCTATTGTTGGATTTAGCTGAAAACACCCAGGGTCAGCCCGTTCATGTGGTGATCCAAGATGCCCGCCCGCCGAGCATCAATGCCACCGCCCTACCCCAGTGGTTCGCGCAACAATGGCAAGCCATAAGCAAAGAAGTGATCACCAATCTCACCCTGACGGTACGCACGGTTAAAGAAGTTAACCTGGACCGGATCACTAGGGTTTATCCTTTTCAAGCCGAAGTTGATGTTGCCGCAGTGCCGTTTAATTTGGGCAATACGGACGCGCGTGAGCCTTCTTTGTTTGTGCTTGAGTTTTCCTTACCCCAACGCCCTGTCACTAAGGTCCGCCTGGCGCAACTCCAGTTTACCTATGAAGTCCCAGGGCTGGGTTTTCAAGGGTCCTTAGCCACCCAAGAAGTAGTGGTTGAATTTAGTGATGATCCCGCTTTGATCAATAAATTGGACCCCGAAGTTATGGGCTACGTTCAGCAACGCAATCTCGATGCCCTGGTACGACAGGCCACTAAACAAGCCCGCAATGACCCCCAAAAAGCCGCCGAAACCCTGGCTATTGCCCGCCAGATGACCCAGCGCTTGGGAAACCGCTCGATGACTATGGCCCTTGACCGAGCCGCTTCAGAACTCAAGCAAACGGGGACGCTTTCGGCCGATACGACTAAGACCGTGCGGATCGGGGCCAAGACCCAAACCATTAAACTGCAAGAGTCCGGGCAGAATTTACCCACGGATGCCGAGATCCGCAGGTTAACCGGAGCCTAAACTTTACAAATATTTACAATTTGCATCAACCCCTGGCTTTTCCCCAGGTTTTCCACAGAATTTCCCCAGGTTTTCCACAGGTTTGGCGCATAAACCGGGGAAAACCCTCCCTCTTAATGCAATCAGTCGCAATAAACGATTGTAACGAAATATTTCAGAATATGGTGTCTTAGGGCGGTATGGTCGTTACAATTTCAGACTTAGGGGTGAAATTGCCGCTAAAGCCCTCGATTGACAGCCCGATTTTATGGACGCTAAATAGAGAAGCACCTAGCACATGAGTCCTTTATGCACAGCTCCATGATCAGTGTCCTGGCTGAAATCCCCGAAGAACTCCATGACACCCTCCAAAGTTATTTAGAGAAACACACGGACTGGGATCAAAGTCGTGTGTTTACAGCAGCACTGTCGTTATTTTTACTGCAAAATAACGGGGGCGACCGTAGGGCAGCCCGGACCTATCTGCATGCCCTTTTTCAGAAAACCTCCTAAATTTGGGTCCAATGATAAGATCGTGAAGTCGTCAGGAACCCCAGTGTGTCCGAGCCTGCTACCGAGGTTCTTATTGTTGGCTCAGCCCTATCCGGTTTGGTTCTGGGGTATCGCTTACATCAGGCAGGAATTCGAGTCCAGGTTCTTGAACAGTCCCTACGGGCCGGGGGATCAGTAGTTACCTTTGCCCAGGGAGACTTCTTGGCAGAGGGGGGATTCAGTAGTTTGCTCGGCACGCAAGCAGTGTTTGATCTGATTGCTGATCTAGGGTTGATCACACGCCTCGTACGTCCACGTGTTCGCCCGGAACGTTTTATATGGCAACGTAATCGGCTTTTACCCCTTCCTAATCATTGGTCTGCACTCCTAACAACGCCTTTATTATCGGTCAGTGGTAAGTTACGTTGCTTAGGGGAAGTATTGGTACCTCCTTTAGCAATTTCTCAGGAAGAAACGGTCCGAGAATTTGTCGAGCGACGCTTTGGACGAGAAGTTGCAGAAGTAATTGTGGCTCCTTTTATTGCCATGATCTGTGGCGGAGACCCAGGGCAATTGAGCGCCCAGACTGCCCTTAAAACTTGGTACACCCTGGAGTGTCAACGGGGCCACGTGCTACGTGGGTTACATAAAGGTCTGCTTACGGAGCCTATTTCCCTGCGTACAGGACTCCAGGAACTGATCTCGGCCTTGACGGTTGCCTTGGGGCCTAGGCTTTGTTTGGATCAGCAAGTAACGCAGATTTTGCCGATACCCGGCGGGGGCTATCAGGTCTTAACTAAAAGTCAGCCCCCGATTAATGTCCCGGTGGTGATCCTAGCAACCCCAGCCTATGTGGGGGCGGGGCTGCTCAAGGAATTAGATACGATCCTGGCGCGTAAACTTGCCAGTATTTACTATGCTCCTATGGTTACAGCGGCCTTAGCCTATCCCCAGGCCACGATCCCCCATCCGTTAAATGGCTGGGGGCATCTTTTGCCCCGCGATCAGGGGTTTAATTCGTTGGGGGCTGTTTGGTCTTCTAGCGTCTTTCCTGACCGTGCCCCACCGGGCTGGCATCTGATGACTACTTGGTTAGGTGGAGCCTTAGATCCCCAATGTGCTGATTTAGATACGGATGACCTGATCCGTCTAGCGGCAGGAGACCTGGCTAAGATATTCGGCCTACGGCAAGAACCTAAGCTGGTCGGAATTTTACGCCGTGAACAGGCGATTCCTCAATATTGTTTAGGACACGTAGACAAGATCCGCTATTTACACGAACGGCTGAAGCAGTTTCCTGGTTTATTTTTATGTAGCAATTATTTAGAGGGGATTACGCTTAGCGATGCCATTGCACAGGCAAATGCGCAAGCTCCCCTCATCCAAAAGTACCTACAGGCCAATCGCCAGGTTTCTCAGTACCGATAATGGGCAAAGGCTTTATTGGCCTCAGCCATTTTGTGGGTTTCTTCCCGCTTACGAATCGTGTTGCCGATCTCGTTGGATGCATCCAGGATCTCGTTGGCAAGTTTATCTACCATGGAGCGACCCGGACGCTTACGGGCAGAGGAGATCATCCAGCGCAAGGCCAAGGAAGTGCCCCGTTCAGAGCGGACTTCTATGGGCACCTGATAGGTTGATCCGCCCACGCGGCGGGCTTTAACTTCAACCAAAGGGGTTGCATTGCGGATGGCATTATTCAAAACATCAATGGGAATACGCCCTGTTTTCTCGCGGATCTTGTCTAAGGCTCCATAGAGAATCCGCTCAGCAATGGATTTTTTGCCACTCAACATGAGCTTATTGAGCATCATGGTCGCCAATCGGGAGTTGTACTGAGGATCAGCAACGATCAGCCGTTTAAATTTGGCAATAACCCGGTCGCGGTCTTGACCTACCGCTCGTTTAATCGCCCTTGCACGTAGTCTAGACATCCGGGGTTCTCCTTATTTCTTCTTACCGGTAGTAGCTGCGGGTTGTCCCGGCTTAGGACGCTTGGCCCCGTATTTAGAACGACTCTTCATCCGGCCTTTGACCCCGACGGCGTCGAGGGTACCGCGAATAATGTGATACCGGACTCCTGGCAGATCTTTTACCCTTCCACCACGGATCAGTACTACTGAGTGCTCTTGGAGGTTGTGTCCAATACCGGGAATGTAAGCGGTGACTTCAAAACCAGAGGTTAGCCGGACCCTAGCAACTTTGCGGAGTGCGGAGTTGGGTTTTTTGGGCGTGGTGGTGTACAC
>JANNOF010000106.1:0-5949 GCA_031398925.1 Gloeobacteraceae cyanobacterium SOY_34_metabat_371
TGATCCGTGACCCGGTGGCGTTGCCGCATGAGATTTTTGGCCTCAAAGGTCAGCGCATCGACATTAACGTCGGCTTTGGCTTCTAAAAGGACCCCGGTGATCTGTTTTCCAAAGGGTGAATTACTGACGATCAAGGTTTCAAAGGCAGTAGTCATGGGCACCATCGCCCCCCGGTCCAGATCCACCCAACTGCCAAAAAAACCTGCCTTAGTAACGCCTACGACCCGCATGGATTGATTGTTGACCAAGATCGTCTTACCTAGGGCGTCATCGTAGTTAAAGAGTTTTTTGGCTAACCCTTCGCCGATGATCACGACCTTGGCCCGGTCTGCAAATTCAGCCGGGGTAAAGTAGCGGCCTTGGGCAAAGACGAGACTGAGCATTTGATCTAACCCTTCGGGGGTCCCAGCCAGTTGGGCCTCAGCGTCATTGTTGGCCCACACGATCCTAGCCCCGCTATAGGCCATGGGTGCCACCCGCGCCACCGATGGCAATTGGGTCAAAACCTGGGCGTCTTCGAGGGTAATGGGTTGCCGTCCCCGTGTCCGCGGCCCGCCGTCCCAGATCGTGACTACATTGGTACCGAGTCCCTTAAATTGATCCCGTACAAAATTTTGGGCACCCACCCCGAGGGCAATTACCAAGATCACCGAACCGATCCCGATGATCAAGCCCAGCATGGTCAACAAGGAACGTAGGCGATTGGACCAGAGGGTCCGGGCAGCAAGTTGAATATTCTCTAGCCACAACAGACCTACTGTTCCTGAAACAGAGGGAGCAGTGGTGATATTAAGTATCGGGCGGTTATCTAAACGCATTGCTCTTTCCTAAGAGTTCTTCGAGATTGACTCCCGGTGGCAGTTTGCTGTAGAGGGCATCATTGAGCTTCAAGCCCTTGAGAATTTGGGTTTTATCCCCTAAACTTTGCCCAGTGGTGACTTCTTTGTAGGTAGGGCCTTCTTTGAGATCCGGCACCAAGACCCCGGTTTTGCCCTCTTTGCTAATGATCGCCGTAGTCGGGATCACTAAAATATCGTTGAGGCTACCGGCAATAAAGCTCAAACTGACGTTTAGCCCAGAGCGCAGGGTTTGGGCTGCTTGATCATTGAGGCTGACGCGCACTTGAAACTGGGTGATCCCGTTTTCTTCAATGGCTTCGGGCGCTACGAGCCGCACGGTGCCTTTAAATTCTTTGCCAGGAAAGGCCGAAGAGGTGATCAACACGGGCTGGCCGACTTTGATCCGGGCAATGTCCGATTCGGCCACGGTTGCCAAGACTTCTAGCCGATCAATCAACAGCAAGATCGAACTAGAGTTGGCGGAAACCCCCTGGGCCGTAGTGGTGGGTGAAACAAAAGCCCCGACCTCGGCGTAGCGTTGGGAGACAACCCCCGTAAAGGGGGCGCGGATCGTGAGGTCATTGAAGCGGGTTTGAATATCCGCCAAAGTGGCTTGGGCACGGGCTAAGTCTGCCTTTGCCGCCAGGATATCTTCCCGCCGCGAACCCTCTTGGAGCAGTTGGAGCCGCTCCTGATTGGTGGCGACTGCGGCTTGGGCCTGCTCGTAGGCCAAGCGTTTGGCATTGAGTTCATCGGCGGTTAGGCCCCCGGCTTGGTACAGACTGGTGTAGCGCTCAAAATTATCTTTGGCACTGCGGAGACTGGATTCCGCCGAGCGCATTTCAGCTTTAGCTTGGGCCACTTCCTGTTGTCGTGATCCATTGAGGGTGCGTTGATATTGGGCCCGGGCACTGGCGACACTGGCTTGGGCTTGGGCCACTTCGTTGATCACACGGGTGGTATCCATCCGACCTACGACCTGACCTGCGTTGACGGTTTGGCCTTGTTCCACAAAAAGTTCTGCCAAAAGTCCGCCCTCTTTGGGACCAACATTGACTTTACGGTTGGGATAAACTTCCCCCGCCGAAGTGATCTTGATGTCCGTATCGATCTGCTCGACCTTAGCGGTAAATTTTGCCAGTTGGGCGGCAGGATCAGGCTTGGGCACCAGGGTGATGTAGGCTACTCCCGATAGCGCCGCAACGCCCAAGCCGATGGCGAGCCATTTTCCCCCAGGGATCGATTTAGCGAGTCCAGCGACCCCATCCATAACCATGCTCATGTGGTGTTTCTCTATTGTGATCATAGGCTAGAGCCTAAGGGTCAAGACTTCTATCTGGTGTTGTAGGAAGATTTGAGAAAATGTGCCAACTCCCATGAACTCCTATCACATTCAGGTGATCCGCCCCCCACGTTGCGGGGGTGTCTAAAACTCTTATCCCTCAACAAACTTCCATATAGCCTACTGAGGCGGGATGAAGGCCCATGAGCGTTAAAATCCCAGGTTTCTAGGGTGGTGCGTATGGTTGTTTAAAGGGATCAGGATTTTAATAGTGTCCCGCCAGGGCATCGGTGCACCGTTCACAAACCCCCTCTTCGTGGACCTGGAGTGAATAATTCCAACACCGGGGACATTTAGATCCTTCGGCCCCAAGAATCTGGATCGTCATGGGTTCCTGATCTGGAATTGTTACGGTCGTTACCTGCGAGACAATGAACAAGTACCGTAACTCATCGGCATATTGTACAAGTAACGGTGCATAGACTGGATCCGCATTATGGATAGCAACCTGCGCTTCTAAAGCCGATCCGATCTTCTTTTCTATCCGGGCTTCTTCAAGTTTCAGCGTCACTAAGTTACGCAGATTGATCAACAGTTTCCAGTCTTGAGCTAGCTCCTGTTGATCCCATGCTTGCGGAGCGACAGGCCAACCACCGAAAAATACGGACGTATGGGAAGTTGCGTAGGGTAAATGCTGCCAAATATCCTCGGCTAAATGACAGAGGACAGGGGCGATCAGACGGGTTAAGGTTTCTAAAACATGATACAAAACAGTCTGGGTACTGCGGCGGCGTAGCCCCTGCGCCGTACTGATATAGAGGCTGTCTTTGGCAATGTCCAGGTAAAAATTTGACAGATCGACCACACAAAAATTTTGGATCGTCTGATAAAAACGGTAAAACTGATACTTATCAAAGGCATCGGTAACTTCCAGGATCACTTCGCGGAGGCGATGCAGCATATAGCGCTCTAGGCGCGGTAGGTCTTCATAGGCAGTCTGATCTTGGGTGGGATCAAAATCGTAGAGGTTACTCAACAAATAACGGGCTGTATTACGGATCTTGCGATAAATATCGGCTTGCTGACTGAGGATCGTGCGGCCCAAGCGCATATCACTGCTGTAATCTACACTTGAAACCCAAAGTCGTAGGACATCAGCACCGTAGGCTGGGTCTTTTTTCTGATCGCTACCCCCCTCGATCACAATTGCCGGATCAACGGTATTGCCCAAGGATTTACTCATTTTGCGACCTTGTTCATCAAGGGTAAAGCCATGGGTTAAAACAGCGCGATAGGGGGCGGTCCCTTGGGTCGCTACGCTCGTTAATAACGAAGATTGAAACCAGCCCCGGTGTTGATCCGAGCCTTCTAAATACAGATCTGCCTGCTTAATCGGATCATCTTTTAAGAGGCGCGTTCCGACTACTGCGGCCCAACTCGAACCCGAGTCAAACCAGACATCTAGCGTGTCCATGCCCTTACGGTAACGGTCACTGTCAGCCCGATAGGCGGCTGGCAAAAGTTCGCTAACGCTGAGTTGCCACCACGCATCGGAGCCGTGTTGGGCAAAAATCCCCTGCACATGATCCAGAGTCTCTTTATTCAGTAAAGGCTCATCGGTGGCTTGGTCATAAAAGACTGGGATCGGCAAACCCCAACTCCGTTGCCGAGAAATACACCAGTCGGATCGTTCCGCCACCATGCCAATAATCCGGTTGATGCCCACGGCCGGGACCCATTGCACCTGTTGGATCGCATTAAGTGCCGTTTCGCGAAATTGGGCTACGGAGGCAAACCATTGGGTTGTAGCCCGGAGGATCACCGGTTTTTTGGTGCGCCAATCGTAGGGATACTTGTGCTGATAATCTTCTTCTTTTAACAGCGCTCCCGCTTGTTTAAGCGCTTCAATGACCGCTAAATTGCCCTCAGCCAAGACACTTTGACCGACAAAATCGGCCCCTGCTTCGGCGGTAAAGCGCCCCAGATCATCCACGGGTGAAAGTACCCCTAACCCGTAGGTACGGGCCACGATAAAGTCATCCATCCCGTGTCCTGGAGCCGTATGAACTACCCCCGTACCCGCCTCAATGGTGACATGGGCACCCAAGATCAACGGGGAAGGACGATCAAAGAGGGGGTGATGGGCGATGATCCCTTCGAGGTCTTTACCCTTACCTGTCCAGATACTCGTGAGGTTTTCCTCGGCTAAAACCACACTAAAGCGCGGAACCAGCGCCGTGGCTACGATCATTAGCCCCTGGTTGGTAGCAACCACGCTGTAGTCCAGAGTTTCGTTAAGACATAGGGCTAAATTGGCAGGAATGGTCCAAGGGGTTGTGGTCCAAATGGCAATGGCCAGTTTTTGATCCCCGACCAATTCCCGCAAACCATCAGGCAGCGTCCCCCGGTCAATGGCAAAGGCAACATAGATACTCCGCGACGTATGACCCTCGGGGTATTCCAGTTCGGCCTCGGCTAAAGCCGTACGCGAGCTTGGACTCCAATACACGGGCTTAAGGGCCCGGTAAATATAACCCTTCAGAGCCATTTGCCCAAAGACCCCGATCTGTGCGGCTTCGTACTCAGGCTGGAGGGTCAAATAGGGATGCTTCCAGTCCCCCCAAATCCCATAGCGTTTAAAGCTTTTTGTATGAACTTTGACGGTTTCTAAAGCATAATCCCGGGCGCGATAGCGCAGATCCAACGCAGTCAAGCTATTGCGCTCGGCGGTTTTGAGATTTTGGAGGACTTTGAGTTCAATGGGCAAACCATGGCAATCCCAACCGGGGATATACTGCACGCGGCGGCCCCGCAGCATTTGATAGCGGTTGATCGTATCTTTGAGAATTTTATTGAGGGCATGGCCCAAGTGGAGGGCGGCATTGGCGTAGGGGGGGCCATCATGAAGAATAAAAATTGCGCCTGGATTATGCTCGGCTAACTGTTCATAGACCTGTTGATCTTCCCAAAAGGCTTGAATCTGGAGTTCGCGTTCACGGGCATTGGCCCGCATGGCAAAGGTTGTTTGGGGAAGATTGACCGTTTCTTGATAGTTGCCTGTGCCCATGACCGGATCCTAAGGTGACGTGATGCCAGCTTTTATTTTAGATCCCTACCAGTAAAACCCAGAGGGGGATTGTAAACATAACCCCTAAAGTCCCCAACGCAATAGTTACGGCGGTGAGTTCCACATCCAGATCATAGGCTTCACTCAACAAAAGACTCGCAAAAGCCGAGGGCATCCCCGCCTGTAGGACCAATACTTCTAGGGGTAACCCCGATAAGCCTCCGATTGCGCCTATGATCCATACACTCACCGGGGCCAAGATGAGCTTGATCCCCACAGCGGGTAAGGCTTCGCGGGCCCTGTGCCAATTGTTAACGGCCCCGAGCCGCATACCGAGGAGCACTAAGGTCAAGTTGATCACGATCCAGGCCGTTTGACCCATCAACGCTGTTATCGTCTCGGGGAATAGATAGGGCCGACTGACATAGCCCACGCCAAAAGCCCACAGCATCGGATTACTGAGCAAAGCGCGGAGCACTGGCTGCCAACGGGTTTGTCCTTGTCCATACCAACTGGCTAAGGCTACCCCGCCACAATTACTCCAAGCTGTGGCCATAACATCATACAAAACAGCCCACCCAAAATAAGGTAAGCCCCCTAAGGCTAAAGACACGGGAAACCCTAGGTAGCCCGTATTACCCATGGTCGCCGTCAAAAAAAAGCTCCCCCGCGCCACGGGCTTTACAAATTGCCCCGTTGCCTTTATCCATAGCCAACTCAGCACCAGGCTCCAGGTAACGGTTCCCAGACCCACAACCCCT
>JANNOF010000130.1:0-1547 GCA_031398925.1 Gloeobacteraceae cyanobacterium SOY_34_metabat_371
GTGATTGAAGACAAGCGGATGCGTTATAGCGGGACAGAGTATCTCAAGTCAGCACAAGAGATGGCGCGATTGTTCCGAGATCATTTGCCGGATGATGTAATTAAAGAAGCGATCGCAAATACTCTCGAAGTTGCCAATAAAGTCAAACCCTACGAAATTATGGGGGAACCCCGCATCCCCAACTACCCTGTTCCGCCTGGTCATACCGCTGATACCTATCTAGAAGACGTTACTTGGGACGGACTTCTCAACCGCCTTGGCTGTCGCACTCGCAGTGAAATTGACCCCGTTTACCGTGAACGACTGGAATATGAGCTAAAGATGATGCAGCAGATGGGGTTTTCTACCTACTTTTTAGTCGTTTGGGACTACATCAAATATGCCAGAGACAAGAGCATTCCCGTTGGACCTGGTAGAGGTTCTGCTGCTGGCTCTCTTGTCGCTTATGCCCTAAAAATTACTAACATTGACCCTGTTCATCATGGTCTTCTTTTCGAGCGGTTTTTAAACCCAGAACGGAAATCAATGCCTGATATTGACACTGATTTCTGTATTGAAAGGCGCGACGAAGTGATTGATTATGTTAGCAGTAAGTACGGTAAAGATCGAGTTGCTCAGATTATCACCTTTAACCGCCTCACCTCAAAAGCGGTCTTAAAAGATGTGGCAAGAGTGTTAGATATTCCCTACAAAGAATCTGACAAAATGGCAAAGCTTATCCCCGTAGTACGAGGTAAGCCGACGAAACTTTCGGTGATGATTTCTGACAAAACGCCAGCACCAGAATTTAAAGAAGCGTATGAAAAAGACCCCAGAATTCAGCATTGGGTTGATATGGCAATGCGGATTGAGGGAACGAACAAAACCTTTGGAGTTCATGCCGCTGGTGTTGTGATTTCCGCAGAACCATTGGATGAAATCGTCCCCCTGCAAGTAAATAATGAAGGCGCAGTGATTACGCAGTACTTTATGGAAGACCTAGAATCACTGGGACTTCTAAAAATGGATTTCTTAGGTTTGAGAAATCTCACAACTATTCAAAGAACCGCAGATTTAATTAAGAAAAACCAAAACATTGATCTGGATTTAGATCAACTACCACTTGATGAAATTAGAGCCTTAAAAATTCTAGCGAAGGGACAAATTAATAAAAAGCCCCAAGATATCAAAAAAACCTATCAAATATTAGAGAAAGGAGAGTTAGAAGGGATATTCCAGTTAGAGTCTTCCGGAATGCGTCAGGTTGTACGAGACTTGAAGCCTGATAGTATTGAAGACCTCTCTTCTATTTTGGCACTTTACCGACCGGGTCCTTTAGATGCGGGTCTAATTCCTAAATTCATTGACCGTAAACATGGACGAGAAAAAGTCGAGTATCAACACCCTTTATTAGAGCCAATCTTACAAGAGACTTACGGAACACTATGTTTACCCAAAGGGACACTAATCAATAAACCGGATGGTTCTTACGTTCCGATTGAAAACATCCAATCTGGTGATGTAGTTCTAACATCTGATGGACAGAAAGTTTGGTCAGCAAAAGTAGC
>JANNOF010000147.1:0-10561 GCA_031398925.1 Gloeobacteraceae cyanobacterium SOY_34_metabat_371
TCGTTGCCATCGGCATTGGTGATTACAAAATCAGGGTCTGCTTGGCCCACTTGAACTACTAACGCGCCCATGACAGTAGTAGCAACTTTCTGTTCGCCTAGGGCGTATTCGGTGATCTGTAGGTCTTCGAGAGCAACGACAGGGCGTGTGGTTTCGGTGACCGCCACACGGGCTGCTGGACCGCCGCCTGCTTGGGATAAATTGGCTCGGACGAGATCCCAGGCGGCAATGGGCAAAGCCCGTTCTTGGAGTGTGCGAATAATATCGGGGTTATCGAGGGTGTGATGGGCATACAGATTGTGGGATTTCGCCCCCCGTGCATGGACCCCAGCGCCTTTGAGCTGTTTGATCACCAAGATGGTCAGGGTTCCGCCTAGGGCGCTTTGGGCCGCATGGCTCGCGGCATTGAGGACGGCTTCGCCAAAGACTAGGCGCTGAGCAAAGCTAAAGCGGGTGCTATCGACGTAGTCTCCCGGTTGATCCGCGTCATCGTAAGCTTTGGCATCAATCAAGACCACTTCGGCAAAGCCATTGCCCTTGAGGTAAGCGGTCAAACGCTCATTGCTCATGGTCGAGATCATGCTGTGGTGCTCTTGGCTAAAGCCATTCCACACCAGCACGGGCAAGAAGTTCGTCACGGTTGGATAGGCCGTATGAAAATGTCCGATCCCGCTCAGGATATAGGGTTCCCCTAAGCCGCCATCACCCAGGGTAAAGGGAAACAATTGACTGCGATGCAGTAAAGCTGCTGCCATGGCAAAGTGCTGGCCCTGGCCTAGGGGACCCGCTGGGGCTAAGACGCCCGGCATATAACCGGATAAATGGCCCAATAAGCCTTCCCGTTCCCGAAAACGTTCCCGGAGTTGGGTGACGGTGTTGATCCCCATTTTTTCTAGGGATTGATCTAAAAATAGGGCGCTATAAAAGCCCGGTGCATGGTGCCCAACTTCCGTCAGGATATTTTTGTAGCCTAATAAGATCAAAGCAGCATAGGCTTCTACTGAGCTGGCAAAGCCCCCTGGATGACCACTGGCTTTGGAGGCGGTCACTTGTAGCGTTAAGTATCTCAGGGCATCACAGACTAAAAGCAGTTGAAAGGCGGCTTGAGGATCAATATGGAGGATCTTACCCGCTACGGGATCTACTGCCGGGACTTGGGTGTACTGATCAAATTCGGGCCAAGGCTGACCAAAGTACTGGATCCCTTCATAAAAATGGGCTGTCATGGGCGTTTGGGCACTGCGTCTTCATTATTGTATGTCTGGTTTCTACCGGTTTAGCCCTTAGCTTTGAGCGCTACCCCACGCTCTTACTGCGAAATGGGTTGCACCGCACACCAGTTGCCCCACATTTGTCTATAGGCGGTTTCCATAGCTTGGGCAAAATCGGTCTGATCTCCCAAGGGTGAATGGGCGACCCTAGCCCGTAGATCTGTGCGGATCGCAGCAAGCCGTTCATAGTCTGCTGCTAGATCAAGCGCAATAGCTAGATATTCTTCGGTTGTATGGGCTACCCAGGAAGCCCGATCGATAGCATTTAATAAAGCCCAGCCCATGCGTCCACTTGTACGGTCGCCTAAAAGCGATACCACGGGTACGCCCATCCAGAGTGCTTCTAGGGTCGTGGTCGCCCCATTATAGGGAAAAGGATCTAGGGCAATATCCACATAGGTGTAGTAGTCCAAATGGGCTGCCGTCATGGGTACATGGCCCACAAATTCCAGCCGTAGGGGATCAATTCCGTAGGTACCCAAGCCTTCGATAAACCGTTGCTGAATCCCTAGATTGGCCGTCTGCCAAGATTTTAAAAGCAAACTACTATTAGGTACTGCCAGTAGAATTTTGGCCAAGAGTGCTAGGGTCTCTGGGGTTACTTTCATCAGATTATTAAAAGATCCAAAGGTGATATAGCCCTTATGCAAGCAAGGGGGTAAATGAACCGGGGGCGCTTCAGCACAGGGTGCATAACAATGTACCGGACGATGGAGATTCCAGACCTGCTCACTAAAAAATTCAGTCGTTTGCGGATCCGTCAGCCAAGGATCAGAAAGTCGATAGTCCATAGTATCTAAGCCCGTGCTACCGGGAAAACCCAGCCAAGTAACTTGCACCGGGGCGGGTTTATGGGCAAAAACAGGCAAGCGGTTGTTGTTTGTATGACCGCCCAGATCAACCAAAATATCAATTTGATCCTGTTGGATCTGTTGCACTACCTGGGCATCGCTTAGTTCCACGATGGAACGCCAGTGATCACTGAGTCCCTGGAGCTTTGCGGTCATGGCATCGGGCTTTAGGACGTGGGCATAACAAAAAATTTCGACAACTAGGCGGTTGTGGGCCTTCAAAAGCGGCTCAAAAAACCAAGCACAGGAATGGTTATAGAGATCAGCGCTTACATAACCGACCCGCAACCTGCGCTCAGGATCGGGAATATTGGCATGATCTTGACAGCGCGGAATAGGGGCACAGGCTTGGGCAAAATGATCAAGGGCTTGTTGCCATTCAGTTTGATCTAAATGGGGCAAATATTGCATGGCTAACAACAAGTTGTCATGGGCGATCAGCCACTGGGGGTGTAGCCGCAAAGCTTGCTGATAGAGCGCTATTGCTTCGGTAAACTTCCCTTGGAGTAAATAGATCCCCGCCAGACTGTTATGCGCCTCCGCTAAGTCCGGTTGGATCGTCATAGCGTTTTGATACCGCTCCACAGCACCTTCCACATCTCCATAGGCATACAGGGCCACCCCCAAGTTGTACTGAATGCTCGCGGTCTGGGGTTGAAGCTGGCTGGCTTTGGTGAGGAGTTGGATCCCTAGGTCTGGTTGGCCCGAACGGTGATAGAGCAAGCCTAAGTTGTGGAGTACTTCTGGATGATCGGGCTGGATTTGAAGGAGTTGTTGATATAGATCACGGGCTTGATCAAGATGTCCCGTTTGTACATATTGTTGCGCCAAGGCTAAACCCTTTGCTATCGCCTTAGTTTCGCGGACTGGAGCCGGGGGCGTTTTGCCAAAACCTTTGAATTTCTTCACCGCTCTCCCAAGGGCTTGCCCGATGATAGTCCGTCCTTTGGATCAGGGGCAACTAGACCAGTGGGAACTCCTCTGTACCATGATCTGCTCCCAAGTACTTTTCCTGTGGCACGATCCAGTTGATTCCTCAAACGGAACCCTTAGGATGAAACTGATCGGTGCTGGTTTTGGACGGACAGGTACGCTTTCTTTGAAGTTAGCCCTCGAAATAGTGGGCTTTGGGCCGTGCTATCACATGCGGGAAGTCTTTAATACGGACAAAAATCCTGATCATCTAGACCTATGGGATGCGGTAGGCCGGGGCGAAAAGATTAATTGGCAGGATCTTTTTCAAGATTATCAGGCCACCGTTGATTGGCCTGCGGCAACTTTTTATCAAGAACTTTTGGTATGTTACCCCCAGGCCAAAGTCTTACTCAGTGTGCGTGATCCTGAAAAGTGGTACCAAAGTGTACAGGATACGATCTTTAGCCTGGGTAGGCCCCCAGACACGCAGTTTCAACGCATGGTAGATAACATTATTTGGAACGGTACGTTTGCCGGACGTTTTACCGATAAAGCTTATGCCATTGAAGTCTTTCAGCGACATATCCAGGAAGTACAACAGCATGTACCCCCAGATCGTTTACTGATCTATACCGTGCCAGAAGGTTGGACACCCCTATGTAGCTTTCTTGGGGTGCCCGTACCGGATCAGCCTTTTCCACGGGTCAATGATACGGCATCCTTTCAACAGCGCACGGCAGCTAAAAAATAACTGTCGCTACTTACTTTTTGCTCTGAGCAACTAACTCTTCTAGGGTACTTACCGCCTTGCGGGGCCAGCCCGGTCCTTTATCTTTGGTGTTACCCACCCAGGAGGCTTGAGTAAAGCGGGGTTCAAGGATCGTCGCTGCTTCTAAACTGGTCTTGGCATCGCTTTCTTGTCCCATACGGGCATGGGCAATGGCTTGTCCGGCTAGCGCTTCAGCAGATTGAGAGTCCAACTCTGAAGCTTTTTCCCAATCGGTGAGGGCTAGGGAATATTTGTTGGTTAAAAAAAGCAGTAAAGCCCGTTCTAAATAGGCTGGAGTTGAGGGGTTAATGGCGATTACATAGCTAAAGTCATCGGCAGCTTCGGGGGCTTTACCCAAAAATTTGCGCGCACTACCCCGTTGAAAGTAGGCACTCGCCAATTGTTTAAGACTGGGCTCATCGCCCTTTTTAAGTTCCATCAAACGGTCGATCACTTTAGTAAAGTCGGCTTCGGCCTTGGCGAGTTCCCCTTTTTGAGAGTAAACAACCCCCCGTCCTCCGTAGGCGGACAAGAGATCTTTATTGATTTCGATCACTTTGGTGTAATCAGCAATGGAGCCATCAAAGTTTTTCAGCCGAAAGCGTACGGTTGCTCGATCAAGGTAAGCATTGGTATTGGTTTGGTTAGTCTCAATGAACTTATCTAGAAGGGCTACAGCCTTGTCATATTCTCCCCGGCGATAGGCTTGACGGGCAACTTTTAGTTCCTCCTCGGCTGTGGGGGCCGCTTGGGGGGCTTGTGCCCAGAGGGGTGTGCCCACAAGGGCTAAGGCGAGGATCCAGGACCAACGGGACATGGTGTTTTACTCAAGAGATGCAGAAATGATAATCTACCCAGGCTTCAATCAGGCCGGATATGGATCAAATCTTCCATTTTTGCTGTTCTTTACTGCAACCCTTACCCCAAAACCGGGCCTTGGTCCTAGGGATCGTGGGGGTGCAAGGGAGCGGTAAGACGACCCTAGCCCGTCACTGGGTAACCTACCTAGCACAGCAACAGATCCCGGCAGTGGGCCTATCTTTGGATGACTTTTATTACCCTGACCCCGTACTCCAAAACCTCCGAGCCACGCAGCCCCATTTGATCCATCGGGGTCCACCAGGGACCCATGATGTAGCATTAGCTCTAAAAACCCTCCAAGCGCTTAAAAATCAGGGTATTGGCGGTTGGATCCCGAACTATGACAAAAGTGCCCATCAGGGGCGTGGGGACCGTTGGCATTGGGTCGCCGCCCAACCGGGGATGCATCTAAAGGGAGTAGTCCGGCAGGGGTATCTATATTTGATGCAGGTGGATCTTGAGGGTCAGCCCTTGCCCTTACCGGATTCTGGTAGCCCCATACCGATTGCTTATTTTGCTAAAGAATTAAGGTGTTACCTTGATCAAATTGAGCACTTTAGCCTGTGGATCACGGCTGAAACAGCCCTTTGGCAGTTGGGCGCCCATAGGCTTTCGTACCCTTTGCAACAAATGCCCCTCGGTTGGCGCTGGATCCCTACCCCAGTGCGGGTAGTACTTTTGGAAGGCTGGTTTGTGGGCTGCCGCCCGATTGCCGATCAAGGGTTTGATCAGGCACCGTGGCCCGTAGATACGGCCCAAGCCCGTACCCAAGCCCGTGTTATCAATCGTGATCTGGCTCTGTATGTACCCCTGTGGGCAGAATTAGATCATTTGATCCTGTTGTGGGCCGATTTTCGCTGGAGTCATCCCTGGCGAGCCAAAGCCGAAGAAACAGCCCTTGCCCAAGGCAAGATGGGTATGAACGCAGCTCAGTTAGAAGAATTTATGCTCTATTTCTGGCGGTCCTTGCACCCAGAGCTGTTTCTTCGGCCCCTACGCACGAGTGCCGATGTCGTAATCACCCTTGATGCAGAACACCGTATAGTAGACTGTGCTAAATTAACGAAGGACGGGATGTAGCGCAGCTTGGTAGCGCATCTGCTTTGGGAGCAGAGGGTCGCAGGTTCGAATCCTGTCATCCCGAAGCCACTTTCAGCCTCTAGGAGCCAATCAAGGGCCTAGGGGCTTTCAATATAATTAGGTCATACTAGGCCACAACAAGCCACACTTAGACACTAAAATTAGGGCACAAATTAGGGCACAGATCATGGCACTAGATCTTGATCAAGTAAATCAGCGCTTGAGGGCGGCAAAATGTAGAGCTTCGATAGTTGCCCCCAGATCTGGGCTTTGGCTGTACCTCAAAGCCACCCTACCCCCCAAACCAGGATCTAAATTATTAGCAGCCCATCAACAAAGGATCGCCCTGGGGGTCCGTAACAATCCAGCGGGGCTACGCAGGGCAGAGGCAGAGGCTAAGAAATTGAGCAGCCAATTAGATCTAAAGGAGTTTGACTGGACGCTATGGCTACCGCAGGAGGTCGCCCCGATAGAAGCCCCCCAAACCACGGGGGATCTGTTGTTGGCCTTCAAGGCGGACTATTTCACGCTTAGGCCGGAGACCCAGGCCAGCCAAAATACTTGGCGTAAACGCTACTGGGAAAGCCTACAAAGATTGGATCCAAGCATGCCCCTAACGGCGGATCTTCTGTGTGGCAACGTTGCCAGGACCAAGCCTGGGACTCGGAGCAGACAGCTCTATGTTGAGGCCGCTGTCGCCCTGGCTAAGTTTGCCAAATTCTCAGATCTTGATATCGCCAAGATCAAGCGGCTCAAGGGTGTGGCTACAAAGACTGAGAAAAACTTAGATCTAGAGGTGCTCCCCAATGAGGCCCTGATCATTGAGTGGTTCAACAAAATTCCTAACCAGCACTGGAAATGGATCTATGGCGTGATGGCGACCTATGGCCTACGGAATCATGAAGCCTTTAGGTGCCAGATCGATAGCTCTGGAGTGTGCCGGGTGAGTTCTGGCAAGACCGGATCAAGGGAAGTATGGCCCCTTCCCCTTGAATGGGTGGATCTATTTGATCTAAGGGCCGGAGGGCCTCCACCCCATGATCCAGGACAATCCAATAGCGATCTAGGTCATAGGATTGGGACGCAGTTTAGACGCTACGAGATCCCGTTTAATCCTTACTTATTGCGCCATGCCTGGGCAGTCCGGGCGATCCATCGTGGCCTAGATAGCTCGATTGCAGCCCGGATGCAGGGGCACTCAGTCCAGATGCACACCAATACCTATCACAAGTGGTTGTCACGCAGAGACTACGAATTAGCTATGGGTAAGATCTATAAGGGTGATCAGGGATCAGGCGGTTAAAAGATCCGATGCAATATGTAGTTTTCATAAAATTAAAGCTATTTTTATAGAGAACACTAAGTTTGTGGAAAACATGCGTCGCGTACTTCCGCCCCCGCCTCCAGAACAAATCCTTGCCTCTATGGCTCCGGCATATCCTCAGCACACGCTCTTGTGCAGCGGCTTTTGTTTGTCCTGGGGATCCAATGATCGGATGCTCCCTCCGCCCGTTGGCGGCTAAACTGATCAAGGGAGACCAGGGTTTAGCTTAGCGCATCGCCCTCAGCCTCACCGCTGGGGGCTTTGATCTAGGTTGGCAAGGTTGTCGCACTTTGAGACAACCTTCATTAATGCAAAAGAGGGCTGCATTGCATTGCGACCCTCTTTGTTCCGGTACTCTGATCCACTGAGCTACTAGCACTCCTAATGCTAGGTGGGAGTCGAACCCACGACCTCCGGCTCAAATATTTTATCATGCACCCTAGCTTCACCGCCCAGGAGGATGGATCATGGCTGATACCAAAATCTATGAGTTAGAGAAAAAGATCGAAAGTCTCGAAATGGAAAATAGGATATTTCACGCCTATCTTAAAGAGAAGAATTCAGAGATCGCCATTTTAAGGCTTGTGAATCAGCAGTTAAAAAATGATTTAAATAGTCTTGGTTGCTCTAAAAATTAACCCGCACAAAGAAGTAGTGACAATTTGCTACAACCTCCAATTCCCAGGACTGGGGGCTTTGATCTAGGCGTGGGGCCACTTGCTCTTTGTGAAATGTCAAGTGAAGTGGTCGGGCTACTGCGATCTGTCAAGTAATCCTTTACGGTTCAATGATCTGGCAGTTACTCCACGCATAGATCAAAAGCTTTTTCCATTATCGGGCCAATACCGATCTTCATGGTCCCCACGCCATCAGGATCAGGCCGCCATATCCCATTTAGATCCGCGTAATCTCCTGATGCGTCGGCGGTCCCATTCAGGCCATAGGTCACTCCATTGGCCCTGAAAACAATTGCTCCAGCTCTAGGGCCTGTGACTATTACGCACTCAATCTCACCCTGATCCACAAAGAAGGGCCATTCTGCACCCAGCTCTGCCTTAGTGATCAGCCTGGATCTCTTTACCTCTTGCGCAGGACTATTGGTTGGCGGATCTACGGAGCTTGTCGAGCAAGAAGCCAGGAGCACCAATAGGATCAGAGTAGTAGTTGTTCTGTAAGCGAAATTCATATGATCGCGATCCGTCTTGAGGGGTGGGCAGTCCTAACCTGTGATTCACTTATTAAAATCCTTCTTTTTCTTTAATGTTTTGTTTTACGATTTCTTCCTTAAGCAAAAGAGTGTGTTCGTAACCAATCTCGTTGTAGCAATTATCACCGTTAATCCCCCTCATGGTAAAGTCTATGGAAAAGCCTGAGCTGCTTGTCCAGTAATCAGTTTTTACGTACTCATTCTTACTTAAAGACATTACAAAATGTCTAGGTTCTTTCCAAATAGAATCTGAAAGCAGAAAATCAAGAGACTCAGTAGGAGATCCGTATTTTTCAATAAGTTTTTGCTTCACGTCTTCGTATTCTGATTTACAAGAACTGCCATAGGCATCATCAATATGAGCCCTGCCAAGAACAACAATTCTAATTGCTTGCCCTTTGCTATTCAATTTAACAATCGCAGCATTAACAAAACTATTGGGCTTGGGCAGTTTTAGGGTATATACTTTGCCGCTAGGAGTCGGATCACTTAAGAGTTTTTTAGGAACCACCGATCCAAGCTTAACGCCCCCTGGTGATGGCATTTCCTGCGCTTGAACGTCCATTGCCAAAAATAAACAAAACGCCATAACAAGGTACTTAATCATATGATCACCATTTGTGTTGAGGGGGTCAACTTAAATTAGTGTCTCTGGCCAGACCAGATCACCCGGCCTATGATCTCAATTGCTGTTCCAACCACATCCAGGGGGACGGTATAGACGGGCCACTCAGGGTTGTCCGAGATCACCCGTAGATTGCCTAGTACTTTTTGCAGGCGCTTAACCTTGATCTCGTTACCCTCGCGGATCACCCATACTCCGTCGCGGAGGGCCTTGACCGCATCTGGGTCACGGTCAATCAACAGGAAATCCTGATCGCGGATCTTTGGCTCCATTGACGGGCCATAAGCATACAAAAATTGTAGATAGGTCGTGTTCGTGACCCCCATCCCTTGCAACCACGCCCGCTTAAAGGCGATAGGAGGAAGGGAGGACTCATGATCCGGGGCATTCAGCCCATTACCCGCTGCCGCATGAATATCAAAAAATGGGATCAGGATCTCGTCATCGTTCTTTTTGAAGGCTACGATCTCGCCGGGAAACATAGGACCTTCTCCTGTGGCTAGCCATTCCAGGTTTACTCCAGTACCCTTGGCGATCAAAACGAGAATATCTGCCCCAGGCACGCTCTTTGCTTCAGTATATTTTCGTAGTGTGCTTACGGGAATTTTGCATAGCTCAGCAAGCTTAGATATTTTTCTGTTGGCAAACCTGTCTACCAATGCCATGACTCTGGCGCGAAAAGCGCTTTTGTCGTAAGAGTCTTGGGGGTTTTCGTCGTCTACCAAGCGTAGCCTCTCTTTAGTCAAAACCTTTGCGTACACTCGCCCTCCATGAAAATACTTAAACGCCTAATTAGACTTGACATTTTGGCCCAATTAGACCAAAATAGTCTTACTAGGAAACCCTACCAGGAAATCCTAGGTTAAGCTTACCACCCAATTAGACCGATGCACCCTGAAAACATAAAAGCTCAACTCCGAATTCGTGGCGTAACGATGGCAGATCTCGCAAGAGAGTTCGAGGTCGGTCACGACACGGTTCGCCAAGTGGTTATGGGTATCACCAAGTCCAAAAGGATCAACAACCGGATAGCCGAGATCCTGAACAAAACTGTCGAAGAGCTTTGGCCCAAACCTAAGACCCTGAAGCCACGCAAATAGTCCAGTAGATCCCCCCTCTACCCCCTAAATGCCCATGAAATCGCCCCTTGATCGCCCGTTAATCTTTTTTTGCCCTAGAGACAAGTATTTCTACGCGATCAGCACTCCGCGATCCTCAGTTTTTCTGTGATCTTAATTGCCTTCAAATCCTTGGCCTTCCAAGGATCAAGTTCTTCATGCCAACAAAAAAGATCGGAAGCACGCCAATGCGTCCGACCTGGATTTAATCCCATTCAAAAGGATCGCTATCATGTTAAACCAAATCGCCAAAGGGCGTTGTGATCGCCCTGGATCGCCATCTCCGCTGAGTTGTGGATCATGTTCTAAGTTCCAGTCCTCGCGCTTGTTCCCCGGATGGGGTTTTTGTGGGCTATCTGGCGCTGACGTTAAAGCCGAATTCCCAGCGTGTAGCAACTCTAAGGCCCTGATCCAGGGGGCCAAGTGACCCAGAAATACACCTTAAGTACATCGCTATTCCCTGGAAAGGCAATCTACGGCCTATGGGCGCGTGATCCTCTAGCCCTTGGGGGCCTTCGCCGGGTCGCGGATTTCGCCTGT
>JANNOF010000161.1:0-9765 GCA_031398925.1 Gloeobacteraceae cyanobacterium SOY_34_metabat_371
GATCAAAACCGAGATGATCAGTCATCAACGTTATTTTCCGGTTCATAAATCTGACAATCCTGATCAACTCTTGCCCAATTTTTTGAGTGTCAGCAATGGAGATCCACAATTTAGTACCCAAATTGCCCAGGGTAATAGCCGGGTACTCCGGGCGCGCTTGTGGGATGGACGGTTCTTTTATAAAGAAGACCGCAAGCAGTCCTTAGCCTCGTTTTTGCCCAAATTAGCGCAGGTAACTTTTCAAGATCAATTAGGGAGTGTGGCGCAGCGGGTGGAACGAATTTGCCTTTTGGCTGGGGCCATTGCTGGGTGTTTGAATTGTAGTCAAGCAGACCGTGAGCGCATTGACCGCACGGCTCTTTTAGCCAAAGCTGATCTCACCACCCAAGTCGTCAAGGAATTTACCGAACTCCAAGGGATCATGGGCTATTACTACGCCCAAGCCGATGGCGAAGACCCCCTGGTTGCTCTGGGGATCCGGGAGCATTATCAACCGACTTTTGCCGGTGATCAGTTACCCACGACCCTGATGGGGCAGGTGGTCGCCCTAGCGGATAAAGCCGATCTGGTGGCGAGTCTTTTTGCCATTGGGCAAATTCCCACCGGGTCTTCAGACCCCTATGCCCTCCGCAGGGCTTTGTTGGGGATAATTCAAATTGTTTGGCACAGTCATTGGCGGTTGCGTTTAGACCAGATCTTTATGCTGGCGAATGGGGTACTCCAGACCCAACTTCCCCAATGCTTTTCCTCCGCATCTATTAATAACGCTGACAATCTGGTATCTACAGCCCCTACCCATCAGCACCATGAAGAATTAGTTCGCTTCTACATCCAGCGCCTCAAGGGTCTATTGACGGATCAAGAACAGATCGATTACGACTTAGTAGATGCGGTTTTAACCGCAGGTTTTGATCCTTTAGGGTCAGAATGGGATTTGACTGGAGTGTTAGAGCGCACGCGACTTTTACAAACCATGCGCGCAAACGGCACCCTGGCTCAAGTCTATGAAACCGTCAATCGGGTAATGCGTTTGGGTAGTGGGGCTAAGCTCGCACCGGAAATTCTAAAGCCCCATGATCACGTCGATCCAAATTTATTTGAAAGTCCAGTCGAGCAGACCCTCTATGATCTCGTAGCCACACCCCAAGTACCAGAACCCCAGGACGTGCTAGCCCGGATGCAAGCCAGTGTTTTACCCGTCACCCAATTTTTTGATGCGGTTTTAGTTATGGCAGAAGACCCCCAAGTACGGGTAAATCGGCTTAACTTATTGGGAATACTCCGCAATCAATACCGGATCTTGGCGGACTTTGGCCCCATTGTGATGGGAGGAACCTAATGCAAATCTCTTTTCAAGAATGTAATTGGTCACAGCTTTATATTTGGCTGGAGTTTACCCAGACCCCTAGCCCCGAAGAACAAGAGTACCTGCAATTGGTTTTAGAAAGTTGGTACACGTTGGGCGTCTTGGGGGGCTTTAATGCCACGGCGCTCCCGATCCAAGAAACTGCCGATGAAGACCTGAGCTATTGGGATTATCCCCCGGTTTCTAATGCGTTACCTGCGTTGATGCACAACATGGGATCGGTTGAATTTTTGGGAAATTTAGCCCGGTGTTGGTTTGATCTGGGTACCGCCGATCCCCTGGCCCTAGATGTACTGATCAATGCCCTCTCCACCCTCGACAAAGACTACAGCGCCCTACAACAGCTAGTAATTGGCGGAGATAACGAGGCATGGCCCATTCCTAACGAAGACCTAGAGGATGATTAGGGCGTTAAAGCTGCTTTCAACGCCTGCAAATTGCGGCGCATGGTGGGAAAATATTGCCCGCTCGGTCCCCACTCCAACGTATCGAGGGTTTTAACGTTTAACCCTAGGTCTTGGCTGAGGGTTTGGAGCCATTGATTCTGGGCCTTGGAGCTGCGTAACAACGTCGTGATCTTGTACGTACGGACGGCATTAATGGTGCGCTGATAATCCTGGGGACGCAGGGGACCTTGTATCGATACGGGAAGAATCTGTTGGAGTTGGTAGCGTTGGGCTAAATAGCTAAAGGCATCATGAAAGGTCAAAAAAGCTCTTTGTTTAAAGGGGGCTAACCCCTGGCGATAGTCTTGATCTAAAACTTGCAACTTTTGGATTAGCTTTTGGGTGTTGTAGGTATAGCTGGCCCGGTTGACCGGATCGGTTTGAATGAGTCCATCGCGGATCGTCAGGATCTGTTGCTGAACACGGACCGGATCAAGCCAAATATGAGGATTTACGCGATATTCTCCAACAGTTTGACTGGGGAGGGTAACGACGCCACGACTGCTATCGAGCACCCGTAATTTAGGATTGTTGCTATTTACGATCAGCTTAGGTAAAAATCCTTCGAGACCTAGCCCATTTTTGATCAAAAGATCCGCTTTACGCAGCCGTTGAATATCTTGGGGACGGGCTTGATAATCATGAATATCGATCCCTGGCTGGATCAATAGGTCTACGGTTGCCCGGTCTCCCGTGATCCCTTGGGTAAATTCAAATAAAGGGGCGACCGTGACGAGTACCCGCAATTTTTCGGCTTGGACTGGGCTATAGAGCCCTAAACCAAGTCCAACCAGTATCCACCAGCCTTGCCATGCCATGTTTAAGATCTGAGAACCATTCTCAATTTATACCACTTCTGTCGTGCATCAGGATCAAATTCGGGTGATCAGCCCCCCATCCCCCACAACCTGGGGGTGTCCAAAACGCTTATCCCCCCATGGAATGGGGGTTAGGGGGCGATAGGTCTAAATCAAGATGCCCACAATCGCGGCGGTCATAAAACAGGCCAAGGACCCGGCGATTAAGGCCCGGATCCCCAGTGCCGACAGATCGCCCCGCCGGGAAGGGGCGAGACTGCTGATCCCGGCAACTTGGATCCCAATCGAGCTAAAATTCGCAAAACCGCAGAGGGCATAGCTCATGATCACAACGGAGCGTTCGCTCAGCCCATTTTCTTGAACGACCTGTGCCAGGGTGGTGTAGGCCACAAATTCATTCAAGACTAGTTTTTGCCCCAAAAGATTGGCAGCAGTTAGCAGATCCGGGCCAGGAATGCCCAGTAACCAGGCTAACGGGGCAAATAAATATCCAAAAACCAACTGGAGTGAGAGGGTCACACCGATCAGTTGACCGGCTGCTCCCAACAGGGCATTAACCAGCGCGATCAGGGCAATAAAAGTGATCAACGTAGCCCCGACACTAACCGCTAAACCTACCCCTTCCGTTGTGCCTCGGGTGGCGGCATCGATCAGGTTTGTATCCAGTTGTTCAAAGGTAATAGCTTCAGAGGGCACCTCAATTTTTTCCCCTTCGGGGAGCAAGATCTTGGCACAGACTAAAGCCGCAGGGGCCGACATGAAACTAGCCGCCAACAGATGTCCTGCGATGTCTGGGAAATAAGGTTGTAATAGACCCACATAGGCCACCAGGACCCCCCCAGCAATAGAGGCCATGCCAGGAGCCATTACCGCCAAAAGTTCCGAGCGTGTCATTGAGGCTAAATAGGGTTTGATCACCAAGGGGGCTTCGATCTGACCTAAAAAAATATTCGCTGCTGCGGCCACGGATTCAGCGGGTTGGGTTCCCATTAAACGGGCTAAACCACCGCCAATCCCCCGGACCAAAATTTGCATCAGCCCCAAATGATAGAGTATGGCCGAAAGCGCCGAGAAAAAGACAATTGAAGGCAAAACCTGAAAAGCAAAAATATAACCAAAGGTATCGGTACGGGTGACCAGATCCCCAAAGACAAAGCGCGAACCTTCTTGGGTAAACGCCAGTAGTTGATTGATCAACGTATTGGCGGCACTAAAAAAATTGCGGGCTGGGGTTTTGAGAATTAAGAGCGCTAACAAAAACTGTAGCCCGATACCAAAGACCACCAAACGTAGACTGATCTTAGACCGGAGTGGCCCAGGGCAAAGGAGGTAACAAATGCCCAACATCACGACTAAGCCCAGGGCACTGATCGCCCGCTCCATGCCTCACTCCCACAGGAACTGACCCAGGATAAAGGCTTTCTGGGTCTAGATCCGTAGGGAAAGGGACAAATCCCCCCGAAGAGCCACTAACGGCGGCGGCGGGAACCGAAACTGCTCCTGCTTTTGCTAGGACTAGAAGTGCCGGTTTGCAAACGGCTACTCCCCGCCCCAGTACCACTGGATTTTAGGTTGGAATTAGAGGTACGGCTTGAATTAAGGGAGCCACTGGTGCTCAACCGTGAGGCGGGAGGTAGACTGCCGTAACGCTGGGAATAGGACTGGTTGGCTGCCGAAAGCGAATTACCATAGCCCCCATAGCCCCGTAAGCCCCCGGCGGAATAGGCAGGCGGGACCATATAGTTTGGGGAAAAAAGCGCGTTAGCCACCATTGAGCCTGCCATCGCGCCTAAAAAGGGCGTCCAAAAAGAAGATTCCTGACGCACCACAATAGTCTGGGCTTGGCCTGTCGCGGGATCGACTTTTTCTTCGGTGACGTTATGGACATACGCGATCTGGAAATCTGGGGCTAGGTACAAAGCTGGGGTGCCGCCCTTGACTTCTAGGTAGCTTTTCTTCCCTGGCTCTTTAGCCGTATCGATCTGGGCCATTTGTAGCTCAGTCGTTTCCAAGACCGGGCGCATCCCCTTAGGAGGGTTGAGCATGAAAACCGTATAGGCTCCCGAGCCATCGTTATAGCTCGCGTTTTGGACCTGATATACGCCATCCGGCAGGGGCGCTTGGGTTCGTACTTGAGCTTGGGGTGCCCGTGCTTGAGGGGGTGGAGCATCAACAGCAGGGGTACATCCCACTAAAGCAAGGCCAGCAAGGATAAACAGAGCAGAGCGATTCATGGTAGATCCTAGAGTGCGACAAGTTCGGGATAGTTGATCAAAAGCTGGTCTTCATCAAGGTCTTCGCCAAAATGGGCCGGAGCATAATGCAAATGGGCCACCTGTAGCTGATCTTTATTATGCAGACCCATGATCGCCTCTAGTGCCTGCCTAACGGTTGATCCTGAGGTAAGCGGCGATTCTAGGGCTTTGATCTCACCCATATAAGACACGGTCAGCATGACGACCAGATTCTGGGGCGGGCGGGTCGTAGCCGGGACTTCATCTTCTAGATCTTGTCCATCCCCGGAACTTAAATAGCGACTTGAACATTCCGCAAAATTTTCAGCAGCATAGTTACCCGCTTGATCTTCTTTGTTAAACACTTCACCCCAGTTGGCGGAGTGGGTCCAAGCAGTTTCGTAATCTAACAGGGCGCCTGCTATTTGGGAAACCCCTTGGCTAGCAACTTCAAAGGCGCCCTCATCGGCTATGATCTCCCGCGCAGTGGCGTTCAACGCGCCCAAAAGGGGGGCGGCCACAGTTCCATTCAAACCAAGCATGACGGTAGCAACGACGTAACGCTTTTTGCCGAATAAACCAAACATGGTTACTAAGACGCAGCTTTTTAAGACCATAGTAACACTATTTTTTGGTGTGGACAAGCACTATTGAATAGTCTGATCCGGACCCTGGTAGGCTAAGAAAGCATTTTGAGGTGGACATGACCCTAGGTTTGAGCAACCGGGCTGGTCTCAATGGGGTAATCCAAGTTCCTGGGGATAAATCAATTTCCCATCGAGCTTTGATGTTTGGTGCCTTAGCCCAGGGAACAACCCGCATCCAAGGGATCTTAGCGGGGGAAGATTGCCAGAGTACGGCCCATTGTCTCAGGCAAATGGGCGTTAGTATTTCCAATCTCCATGGACCCCACGTGATCGTAGAAGGGGTGGGGCTAGGTAAACTGCAAGAGCCTACCGAACCGCTTAATAGTGGCAATTCCGGCACAACCCTGCGGCTCATGTTGGGGGTGACGAGCAGTCAACCCGGTTTATTTACCACGTGGACCGGGGATCCTTCCTTGTCTAGGCGGCCTATGGGCCGGGTGGTCAAGCCTTTACGGTCTATGGGCGCCATGATCTGGGGCCGCAAAGACGGGCAGTTGGCCCCCCTCGCGGTGCAGGGGCAAGTACTTAAACCCTTTCATTACCCTAGTCCCATTGCCTCAGCTCAGGTTAAATCGGCCTTACTTTTGGCAGGGTTATTAACTTCAGGGGCCACAACCGTTACGGAGCCGTATCGTTCTAGGGATCATACCGAGCGAATGCTCCGGGCCTTTGGGGCCGATCTGACTGTAGAAGACACAACGGTCACAGTTCAGGGCCCAGCGCGCTTGATCGCTCAGGATCTGGTAGTTCCTGGAGATATTAGTTCGGCGGTTTTTTGGCTGGTAGCTGCTACGATCTTGCCCGGTAGTGCGCTATTGCTTACCAATGTCGGCGTTAATCCCACCCGCACGGGAGCCTTAGATGTCTTAATCGCCATGGGCGCAGACATCGAAATTTTAAATCTCCGTGAGGTCTGTGGCGAGCCTGTGGCGGATCTGCAGGTCCGCTCCGCTCCCCTACGGGCGACAACCCTTGATGCCCCGATGATCCCAAGCTTGGTCGATGAGATCCCCATTTTGGCGGTGGCTGCCACCCAGGCTACGGGTACAACCAGGATCAGGGGGGCCGAGGAATTACGGGTAAAGGAAACCGACCGGCTCCAAGCCATTGCCCAACAGCTAGGGGCCATGGGAGCACAGATCATGGAATACCCCGATGGTCTGGCGATCACCGGGGGAGCAGTCTTAACGGGTACGCACGTGGATAGTCTGGGGGATCATCGCATGGCGATGAGTCTGGGTGTGGCGGCCCTAGTTGCCGCAGGCACAACCGAGATCCATGACCCCGAATGCGCTGCGGTTTCTTACCCAGACTTTTTTGCAACTTTAGAACGGCTTTAGCGGATATATTCCTTAAGTACTGAGTTGCGGTTAGGGTGGCGCAATTTACGCAAAGCCTTAGCCTCGATTTGCCGGATCCGCTCACGGGTGACATTAAAGATCTGTCCGATCTCTTCGAGGGTCTTCATCCGTCCATCATCTAGACCATAACGTAGGCGCAATACATCCCGCTCACGGGGATTGAGGGTATTGAGCACCGTCTCTAGGTCTTCACGCAGCAGATTTTTGGCGACCCGGTCTTCGGGCATCTCACCATCAGCTTCGATGAAGTCGCCCAAGCGGGAGTCTTCTTCTTTACCGATAGGAGTCTCTAGACTGATGGGTAATTGGGCCGACTTGGCGATAAAACGCAGTTTTTCAACGGTCATTTCCATGCGGTCAGCGATCTCTTCTTCGGTCGGCTTCCGGCCTAACTCTTGAGAAAGCAACTTGGTGGTTTTTTTGATCCGTGAAATCGTTTCATACAAATGCACCGGTAACCGGATCGTCCGCGATTGGTCGGCAATAGCGCGGGTGATTGCTTGACGGATCCACCAGGTGGCATAGGTAGAAAACTTGTAGCCTTTTTCATGATCAAACTTTTCGGCAGCCCGGATTAGGCCCAGTGAACCTTCTTGGATCAAATCTTGAAAAGATAGACCGCGGTTCATATATTTTTTGGCAATGGATACCACCAACCGGAGATTGGAATGGACCATCTTGTCTTTGGCCCGACGACCTTTGGCGAGGCGGATCTCAAAGGCAAAAGGTTCATCATTAGCTTCAATGGCCCATTCCGCATCGCTGGGAATATGCTTAAGCCGATGTTCTAAGGTATCCCGTAGACGCTCTAACTCCAGTAGATCGGCAATTTGCCGGGCAAGTTCAATTTCTTCATCGGCGCGGAGTAACCGTACTCGGCCGATCTCTTGTAGATAAACCCGGATCGAATCCTCGGTATAGTGGGCGCGCTGGGCACGGGCACGTTTGCGCGAAGGCCGGGTATAACTACTGGGTTCACTCGCCTCACCCGGTTCGCCTGCTTCGACACCTTCGTCGGTGGGCAGGTAATCGAGGTCTGCAACCTCATCCTCTAGCGCAACATCTTTGATGGCTACGAGCACACTCTCCATTTTCGTCATCGGGTACTCCTCAGGCGGGGTCGTTAGGTGGCCAGCGAATCTACTAGTGGGCTTAGGAGATCCAGTATTCCCAGACCGCTGTATATTCATCAGCGATAGACTCGCGGCGTGACCTTCTCGATTGTAGCGGGTGATCCAAAATACACAAAAAAAATGTCGCCAAGTATTTATATTAAGTTATAATAAGCACCTGACGCTTCTAAAGGCTCGTTTTAACGCCGTATATAGGTATAGATGATCTACAAAAGTATCAGCGTTAAATCAAATTCCCCTGAGTAGAAGCTGAATGTGCCAAAGTATTAACCCAGGCAAGCAGCTTAATCCTCATAAATTCCCTCCCCAAAAAGGGGAGGCCAGATCACACCAAAAGGATGGCCTCTTCGATTAAGGAGTCTGCTTCTTCAACGGTGTTGATCAGGGCTAGCTTACCCCGTAGTTGACTCGCCCCAGGGATCGCTTTGATATACCACGTAGCGTGTTTACGGGCTTGGTGCAGACCACGGGGGCCTTTGTACTCCGCCAAAAGATGAATATGCTCTTGGGCAAGGCGCAAGCGCTCGACAGGCGTAGGGTCCGGGCGGAGTTCCCCGGTCTTGAAATAGTGATCAATTTGCCCGACTAGGCCGGGGTTACCCATAGTGCCCCGAGAGCACATGACCCCATCCGCCCCAGTGACCTCTAGACATTGAACGGCGGCGGCGACCGAAAAAATATCGCCATTGGCAATCACTGGGATCTGGAGTTGGTCTTTAACCCGGCGGATCCACTCCCAACGGGCTTTACCCTCAAAACCTTGAGCGCGGGTCCGGCCATGAATGGTGATCAAATCGGCCCCGGCTTCTTGCATCCGGTGGCTAAATTCAAGAATGTTAATTTCTTGATCAGACCAGCCGATCCGTGTTTTGACCGTAACAGGAACGCTCACGGCACTTTTTACGGCCTGGACAATCTGCCCCGCCAGTGCTGGGTCTTTGAGGAGCGAGGAACCACCACCATTTTTAGTGATCTTATTAACGGGGCAGCCCATGTTTAGGTCTATAATTTCGGCCCCTTCCCCTTGGGCCATACGCGCCGCTTCGACCAAAAAATCCGGGCGACAATCAAAAAGCTGGATCCCGATGGGACCTTCACCGAAGGCCACATCCATGACTTTCGGGAGTTCACGGGCATAGTGTAGCCCGGTGGCACTCACCATTTCGGTATAGGTCAAAGACTCCGGGGCAAAACGCCGCACTAACCGACGAAACATCCGGTCTGTGACCCCAGCTAGGGGCGACTGTAAAACCCGACTGCCCAGGACAAGCGTACCCACATGAAGGGGCGTACGCATCCGAGCCAAGTTCGTGATCAAAGGGGCAGTATACATAGGATCAATCATAATCTGCTCCATGTCTGAACCATGGGCTAAATGTTTATTGCAGTCTAAGGATTACGGTGAACGGCGCACTGGAGGCACATCCGACTTGACTGTCTAGTTAGACGCCAACACGTCGGGGTTTTGCTCCAGCCAGAAATGCAAAGCCCGCATGGCACCAACAACGTGACGTCCCCAGTGAAAAGTGAAACGAAAGCGCTACTCCCAGACCGCCGCCTCAATGTGACCTTGGTCAAAAAGCATCTGGCCTCGCCAAAGATCCGAGTAAATGTCCAAAAGGTCGTCAACTAAACTACCGATCACGGGCTCTTCGGGAGGCACCATGAGTGGGTCGAAGCACTCTCCGTAAAAATCTATTGGCAATTTCGAGAATCTGTCGGCAACGGCCTTCTGTTCGGATTCCGGCAACGATGGCGCA
>JANNOF010000194.1:0-2838 GCA_031398925.1 Gloeobacteraceae cyanobacterium SOY_34_metabat_371
CTAAAACCAGTTCAGCAATGCAGTCGTAGATTCGTTGATTCATGGCAGCGGTGAGGGTGGAATATACTTTTAAATGTACGCTGGTCTTAGATCTTTCTCCAGAGCAAAACTACGGATTTAAAAGAACCCTGTATTCACAAAAGCAGCGTGTTTTACGGAAGAGAATGACATATATCTCCATAATTGTAGTGAATTAATTTCTACCATCCCCAGATCTACGTAAGTTTATGGGATCTGAAGCAAAGTGACGTAGGCTAGATCACGGTTATGGAGAAATATTTTATGCCTATAGATTTAGCTATCCAGGATCAAATGTGGATGGGTCAGTGTCTGGCCCTCGCCCAACAAGCTGCGGGACGTACGGCCCCCAATCCCCTTGTGGGCTCCGTGATCGTACAAGGATCAGAACAGGTGGGGGCCGGATTTCACGCCCAAGCAGGGCAACCCCATGCGGAGATCATGGCCCTAAGAGCAGCGGGGGATTTAGCCCAAGGCGCAACGCTTTATGTCAATTTAGAACCCTGTAATCATCAGGGGCGGACGCCTCCCTGTACCCAGGCTATTGTGTCCCAGGGGATCCAACGGGTGGTGATCGGTATGATTGATCCTAATCCACGAGTGTGTGGGCAGGGGGTACACGCGCTAGAGTCCGCAGGGATACAGGTTACAACGGGGGTTCTAGAAGCTGAGTGTCAAAAGCTCAATGAAGCCTTTAGTCATTGCATTGTCACGGGAAGGCCCTGGGGGATCTGGAAATACGCCATGACCCTCGACGGTAAAACCGCTACCGTTAATGGCGATAGTTTTTGGGTCAGTGGTGAAGCGGCCCGTGCCCAAGTCCAGCAGCTACGTAATGTCGTTGATGGGGTGATCGTGGGGGGGCAAACCATTCGTCGCGATGATCCGCGTTTGACCTGTCGGATCCCAGGGGGACGCAACCCCAAGCGGATTATTTTATCCCGTAGCCTTGATCTACCCCGACCAGCTCAGGTTTGGCACGTTGCGGAAGCCCCAACCTTGGTCTTTACGGGGCCAGGCCACGATCCTACAATGGCGCAGTTTTTAGAAAATCAAGGGGTCACGGTTCATGTATTGAGCGATCCTAGCCCGCTCAGGGTCATGGAGGCTTTGGGACACATCGGGCTAACCAGTGTCCTTTGGGAAGCAGGGGGCAATCTAATGGCCCAAGCCCTGGCCCAGGGTCTCGTCCAAAAAGTTTTAGCCTACATCAGCCCTAAATTAAGCGGTGGATTGTTGGCGCCCACGCCCCTAGCAGGTGCGGGTAGTGTACGCATGGCGGAGGCCCTGAACCTTAAGGACGTCACTTTTACGCCAGTGGGGGCAGATTTTTTGGTGAGTGGGTACATATCGGCAGTGCCAGCTCTAGACCTATCCCCTTTATAATTCACGTATAGAAGCTTCTGGATTGATGCCCTTGATCACACCACCGCCAGTTAAGGAGTCCTCCGCTGGCTTCGGCGAAGTATTACGTAACCGTAACTTCTTACTCCTATGGGGTGGGCAGGTCTTTTCGCAGTTGGCAGATAAAGTCCTTTTAGTGCTCATGATTGCTTTAGTCAGTACCAAGTTCAGTGATGAAAGCAGTGTTAACCGCTTAGTCTCAGATATTTACAATGCTTTTACGATCCCAGCGATTTTATTTGGCTCCTTGGCGGGGGTCTTTGTGGACCGTTGGTCTAAGCGGGCCGTATTGGTAGGGACGAATATTTTGCGGGGGCTATTGGTATTGACGTTGCCCTTTTTGCCCCCTGACTTTGCGGTACTTTTGGTAGTAACTTTTTTAGTTTCGACCTTAACTCAGTTTTTTGCCCCAGCCGAGCAAACGGTGATCCCCCTAATTGTTGAACGCAGGAGTTTGCTTACGGCAAATTCTCTTTTTACCACTACGATGATGGGTTCGTTGATCGTGGGCTTTGCGGTGGGAGAACCGCTTCTCGCCATGGTAGGGGTTAATCAGGGCCATTGGTTGGTGGCGGGAGGCTATCTCTTAGCTGGGGGCATACTGCTGGGGGTTGCCACCGGAGAAAAATCCACTGGACGCAGTACTAATGGGATCTGGGCCGATCTGAAAGAAGGTCTCGCGTATGTGGCCGCCCATCGCACGGTTCAGGCCGCATTCATCCAATTGGTGGTCTTATTTTCGATCTTTGCAGCCCTTTCCGTGCTCGCCGTGAGTTTGGCCCGCCAAGTAGACTTTAAACCGGAGCAATTTGGTTTTTTGCTGGCTGCGGCTGGGGTAGGTATGGTCTTGGGAGCCTGGGGCTTGGGGCAGTTTGGTCAGGGGTTTACCCGTACCCAGTTAGCCTTTAGTGGATCGGTGGTCATTGCCTTGATGCTGGTTGCCCTGACCTTTAGTACCGACCGTTGGCTGGTCTTAGGCCTATGTATGTTTTTAGGATCTGCCGCAGCGCTGGTTGGGATCCCGATGCAAACGGTGATCCAAGAAGAAACCCCTCCCGATCTGCGGGGCAAGGTATTCGGTCTACAAAGTAATATCGCCAATATTGCCCTGAGTGTCCCGCTGGTGATCACCGGTCGAGCGGTGGATGATTTTGGCCTCCAGCCCGTCATGCTGATCACCGCAGCCCTAGCGTTGCTCAGTGCCCTGATCTTGGCGGCGGCGAATCGGGCCGTTAAATTGTAGATCCTGAGTGAGTAAGAGTTCGGGGGCCGGAACCTAGATCGCAGAGAAGATCATTTAGAGCCGTCCGACCCCTTGCCGCCCCTTTAGGATCAACTTTTTGCCATAGGATCAAATCTGGCAAGGGGTCGCTAAAGCGCTTTGCGTTGTTGTCGGGGGCTGCAAGCTCCCTGACG
>JANNOF010000198.1:0-3474 GCA_031398925.1 Gloeobacteraceae cyanobacterium SOY_34_metabat_371
CCGGATGGCCGACCCAAACCGAATAATTAGACTACTGCTGGCTTTTGGCCGTGCCTGGGCTGGGGCTCTTCTGCCTCAGCTTACGGGCCTTGAGGTATTGTTTTTGTTAACCTTTACGACCTTTGAGCCGTTGAAATTTATCGAGCAACTCCTACCCCTGCCCCTACGCCGGATCTTGCCGGAGGTAGATCGTTTTAATAAAGTCGTGCGCGATATTGGTATTCTCGATCAACTGGCGGCGGCGGGCAATCCCGTAGGGGTCAGCAATCGCCCCCAAGTGATCGAAGCTCTACGGGCGACGCGCAAAGAATTGGTCCGGGCTTTAAAAACCGAGCGGATACTCCGAGAAAATCAAGATTTTAACCCCAAGCAATTTGCCATTGATTTTAGTGCCCACGGATCGCTTTATGTGGGCGAAAAAGCAGGAGAGTACGGTAAACTGCTCGACGAAGCCCTCCAGATCTCCCTCAGTGTGCAAGAAGGTATGAAACAACTCCAAGGTTCGCAGTCTACCCAGCCATGACCCCGAAAATTATTGCCATTGATGATGATCCTACGGGTTCCCAAACCGTCCATAGCTGTCTTTTATTGTTGGACTATAGTATTGAGACCCTTGTGGCAGGGCTTAAAGATGCTTCCCCTTTGCTATTTATCTTGGCCAATACCCGCGCTTTACCCGCGCCCCAAGCCGCTGAAGTCACCCGCATCGTTTGTCAAAATCTCAAAGTAGCCCTAGCCATTACCGGGATCACGTCCTATCTTTTGATCAGCCGTTCCGATTCCACGCTCCGGGGTCATTACCCCCTCGAAACCGATGTGATCGCCCAGGAACTAGGGCCTTTTGATGCCCATTTTTTGATCCCGGCTTTCTTAGAAGGGGGCCGGATCACCCGTGAGAGTGTGCATTACTTGCTCGTCCAAGGCCAGCCCTTTCCCGTGCATCAAACAGAATTTGCCCAAGATGCGGTCTTCGGCTTTCGCCATAGCTATCTCCCGGACTACGTTGCCGAAAAAACCCAGGGCCGGACCCCGGCGGATCAGGTGATCCGGTTTTGCTTGCCCGAAATTCGTAGGGGCTGTCTGGAGCATTTATTGACCCTCACGGATAATCGCTGTGGGGTCGTCGATGCCGAGATCCCCAGTGATCTCCAGGCTTTTGCTCAAGATCTTTTGCAGGCAACCCAACAGGGTAAAAAGTTTTTATTGCGTAGTGCCGCTGGGATCATCGCGGCTTTGGCGGGTTTACCCCCACAACCCATCGCCCCCGAAGCCATGGCCCACTATACCCGTGGCCTCCGGCCTGGAGTCGTCTTGGTGGGGTCCCATGTACCCATGTCTACCCAGCAAGTAGCAGAACTGTTAAAAGAGCCGGGCACCGCCGCCGTCGAGATCCCCGTGGGGGATCTGCTGACCGGGGCAACGGCGGATAATCTTCTCGCCCAGACCCTGGCCCACCTACATCAGGTCTATGCCCAGGGCTTAACCCCAGTGGTCTTTACCAGCCGCGAAGAACTCCAGTTTAGCGATACGACCCAGCGCCTCAACTTTGGGATCACTGTTTCCAGTTTGACCTGGGGCTTAGTCCAACAACTCCCAGAGGATCTGGGTTTTCTGGTGAGTAAAGGCGGGATCACCTCTAACGATGTCCTTTCAAAGGGCTTAGCCCTGACGAGCGCCCGGCTTTTGGGTCAAATAATGCCAGGGGTATCCGTCATTTGCACGGCCCCCGATCATCCCCGGTATGCTTTGTTACCCGTTGTGATCTTTCCGGGTAATGTGGGCGGCCCTGAGGGTTTAGCGCTGGTTTATCGCAGACTTAGCAACGTTAGGATCTGAGGGGATGCGTATTGATCCCGCCTTGAGCGAGGGCCAAGACCGGATGGGTAGTACAGTCCAAAAGGCTTTGATCGTGGGTAGAGACAATTACCGTGACCCCCATTTGATTCAGTTGCTCTAGGATCGCAATGATCATTTGGGTATTTTCAGGGTCTAGATTGCCCGTGGGTTCATCCGCCAAAAATAACAGGGGCGTATGGACCATAGCGCGCGCTATGGCGACCCGTTGCTGTTCACCCCCAGAGAGTTGATCCGGGTAACAGTCCGCTTTGGACTCCAGATCTACCATTTTTAAGGTCGGCCACAGACGACGACGGATCTCCGCCCGGTCATGGCCCAAGGCTCGGAGTACAAACGTAACGTTTTCAGCTACGGTGCGCTTGGGCAAGAGTTTGTAATCTTGAAAAACCACCCCAATCTTACGGCGCAAACCCGCCAAAGCCCCCGAACGTAGGTGAGCAACCGCTTGGCCCTCTACCCAAACCTGACCTTGATCCGGGCGTTCGGCGCCATAGAGCATTTTAAGCAGCGTTGATTTGCCTGATCCTGAGGCCCCCGAAACCCACAGAAAATTGCCCTGATCTAAGGTGAGGTCTATGCCTTTCAGTCCAATAGCCCCGTTGGGATAGGTTTTATGAACCTTCTCTAACGTAATAAAAGCCCGAGGAGTGGTTGGGGCTTGGGTACGGCGCGTTAAAAGACCAAACATCAGCGTTTTACTCCTTCAGCCAAAACAGTCAGGGCAAAATGGGGCAACGCCAGCATTCTACGCCAACGGTAGGGTTCTTGATAAAGCCGATACAGCCATTCTAAAGAGTTATCCCGAAAAAATTGGGGGGCGCGTTCCTTTGTGCCCGCCCAAATATCAAAACTCCCCCCTACCCCGATCCATAAACTTTGGGGTAACTGCCTACGCCATTGTTGGATCAGATATTCCTGCCGGGGCACCCCTAAACCGACCAAGACCAGACTAGGCAAAGTTTTGACGATCTGCTCTAGTACCTGATCTTCTTCTTCGGGGCGAAAGTAACCATCCCGATAACCTGCGATTTTGAGATTGGGAAACTTGATCTGCCATTGCTGGGCCACCCGCTCGGCATAGCCCGGTTTTGCCCCCAATAAATATACTTTTTCTGTGGGGATCAATTTGGGCAAGATCTGCTCTACCAGTTCGATCCCTGGAGTCCGGGGGACTTTTTGCCCCGTCAGCCCCAAAGCCCAGACTACCCCGGCCCCATCTGGGATCACCAGACCTGCATTTTGAATAATGGACCGCAACTGTTCATCGGTCCGGGCCGCCATTGCCATCTCAGCATTGATCGTCACCACATGAACCCCCCGTCCTTGACGGAGTTGATCCACCAGCCACTGAGCGTAATCACAATTCACATGAACGGGCAAACCCAAAACGGATCTTTGCACCGGAGCAACACCTGGAGACATAGGCCCTAGCACGAATGCCCTGATCAAAGCATAGCTAGTCTGATGCGGTCAATAAATCCCACCAGATCCCCAGGGCAAACGCATCTTAATGAGCTAAGACCTTGGAGAGATAGTTGTTGTCCCAAGCGGCTTTGAGACGTTTGCCCTTAGCCTCCCGCTTTGTACTCTTCTCTTGATTGATCAGGTTTAGGGCAA
>JANNOF010000218.1:0-2436 GCA_031398925.1 Gloeobacteraceae cyanobacterium SOY_34_metabat_371
CCCTCGTCCGCCTCGATAGTATGCAAATATGCCTCATAGAACCAGAAGACATGCTGAACAAAATCAGCACAATCTCTGAGCAAGGGTTAATGTGAAAGCGATCTAAGCCGTCTAATATCCAAATTCTCCAAATGGCGTGAAGAAATCATTCTAATTGGGTTCTCCAGGGGTATTAGGCTGAAAAGATCTATCTAATCACCAGATTTTCCAAATGGCGTGATTTTTTCACGCCTTTTCTCTAGGAGGGTATTAGGTTGAAAAAATCTATCTAATTAATATTGTTATGCCGCCTGAGTTATTGGTTAAGGAGTGTTTCGACCCGCTAAGTGCAACATTTAGGCTAAGTTGTTGTGAGATTATCGCAATTTTCAGATGAAGAGAGGTTATGGGGCGTAAGAAATCTAATTCATCTGGATTTTTTAGAAATCTGGATCAGTCAATAACTAAGTGGGTTGCGCCTATCAGTTTTGTCTTCATATTGATAGTGACAGTTAGTATAGGAGTTCCAACCAGCGTTGATATTTATCAATTTTGGCAGGGTATTGATGCCAAAGAACGCGCTAAAGTTGGGATTGAGTTGATCCGGCTAATGGCAACAATCATTGGTGGCTTAGCTATCTTCTGGAACATCGTCCTTTCTCGGCGGCAGCTAGCTGCTTCACAAGAACAGAATATTACTGATCGTTTCTCTAAGGCTGTTGAGCAATTAGGGCACGAGAAAGTCTCGGTTCGTATCGGTGGTATCTACGCACTTGCTAGGATTGCTCATGATTCTGCAAAAGATCATTGGATGATCATGGAAGTTTTAACAGCTTTTGTGCGCGATCGCCGTGGTTTAGCAGGAGCAGGCTTTTCAACTCAACCAAAGAAGTTCGATAAAGATGTTCAGTCAGCAGTATCTGTTATTGGGCGGCGGAATGTTAGCCAAGACCCGGATGATACAGTGCTTTATCTGAACTATAACGATCTGAGAGGTGTTGTATTTTCTGACACTGACTATAGCTATACCCAATTCCACGGTTCTGATTTGAGGGAAGTTAACTTTAATCGGTGCAAGCTACAAAGCACCAGGTTCTGGAAGTCTAACCTTGCTGAATCTAGGTTTCGTGACGCTGATCTCAGTGATGCCGACCTTGTAGAAGCTGATTTACGAGGAGCCGATTTACAAAACTGTAGTCTTCGAGGTGCAGATCTTCGGAAAGCAAATTTGGAAGGAGTTAAAGGATTAGCTGTCGATCAAGTTCAGTCCGCTAACAATTGGAAGGAGGCAATCTACGACACTAATTTTTTGATATTGCTTGGTTCTGATGAAAAAAATGCTGATAAGTGAGCTTGCCGACGGCATAACAACCCTGGTGCAGCGGACTGACAATTGATTGTGGAGTTGCAAAGGTATCGGCAGCCGCTGACCAGGAACGTTAGACCGCTTGAATAATTGGTAAGAATGTAGCTGAAAAGATATCTATTTGTGTCCATCAGAAAAGGCAAGAAAGGTTAAATCTGCATTAAGCAGTAGACTTGTTGTAACTTAGGTGTGGTGAGTTTGGAACTTGAGTATGTCGGCTAAAAAGTATCACATTGCACAAGTCAACATCGCTCTAATGCGAGCGCCTCTTGAAGATCCCCTAATGGGAGAGTTTGTTGCTTCACTCAATGAAATCAACGCATTGGCTGATAGCAGTCCGGGCTTTGTTTGGCGACTTCAAACTGATCAAGGAAATGCTACAGACTTGCGACCCTACGGTGATGACCGAATACTATTTAATCTTTCAGTTTGGGAATCTCTTGAACAACTTCAAGCCTATGTGTACAAAAGTGCACATGGGGAAGTTATGCGGAAACGCCGTCAGTGGTTTGAGAAGTTCGAGGGAATGTATTTCGCTCTGTGGTGGGTAGAAGCAGAACATATTCCGAGTGTTATGGAGGCTAAGCAAAGATTAGATCATTTAAACGAACAGGGCGCTAGTGAATGGGCATTCAATTTCAAAAGCCTTTTTCCGTCACCGGAATCAAGCACCTGAAGAATTTATTGAACCAACCTTTGAGTCGTGCCCAGTGGTCTAACAACCGTGTTGCAGCGGAACGTTTCAGCCCTCTTCGCCAAGTTTGAGAGGCTATCTGCGTCCGCTGAACACGACCGTTCTGCCGCTTCGTTGGTAGGTGATGGCAGTGGTTGAGAAGTCATCGGTTGGGGTTTCAAGATTAAGTTGGCTTGAAATTGCTGGTATTGGTTGTTCCAAAGAGTTGCTGGTAAAATAGTCAAGTGCAATTTGAGTTTAGATTTTTTGCCATTAGCGTAATAATGTAGGTGCAAGTGTCAGACTCCGCTGTATCAACCTCTCTAAACTTTCGTCCCGCGACTCAATCCGACGCTGAGGCTATAACGCAGGTTTATTTGAGTTCACGAAAAGAGTTTGTTTCATTTGCTCCAGTTGC
>JANNOF010000268.1:0-1675 GCA_031398925.1 Gloeobacteraceae cyanobacterium SOY_34_metabat_371
GTCCAGCTACGGGCTCCGGACGGTAATCTACAGCCTCGTCGCCTAATGTTCACTATATGTCCGCTCAGCGTGTTTTCGTGCCCGTTCTATGGCGTCGCCCCAACAAGCATCGCTGAGCTTCGTGTGGCGCTGTGCGCAGCCAAGAGCGGTATTGTCAGCGCCATGGTTGCAGATGGCGATGTGGCGCTCGATCGACAACGGTCGCATGCGCTTGCTGACGGCATCGACATTGACCGCTTGCCAGGCTTGCCGCCGAGGCCGAAAAAATAGACCGCCGCCTTACGCAAGCGCTCGCCAAGTTTGAATCCGGAGCGCAAGCCGACGTGCTGAAGGCGAACGTGTCATAGGAGAGAATGTCCGATGCTATGGCCGTTTCGCCCACGACCCGACGCCCAAGCAGCTGGCGCGGCGCTTCCACTTGGACGACGCCGATAAGGGCCCGACACGCTGGCCGGGCCCTTGATTCCGTATCGCGGCGTGAGGCTATTCCGCCTTGCGCCACTCCGGCCGCATCGGTTGCCCCGCTTCCTTTTTCGCCCTGGCGTCGGCGACAGCATACCGCACAGTCGCGATCCGCTCCGGCGAACGGGGATGCGTCGACCAGAGCGACATCGCACCATTCGCGCCGGCGACGTTGCCGCCCTCACGGCGCGCGAAGAGCAGCGAGCCCTTCTCGGCATTGTAGCCGGCGGACTCTGTGATGTAGGCGCCGAGCATGTCGGCCTCGAGTTCGTATGTCCGGCTGTATGCTACGCTGCCAACCGACGATCCAAGATCCATCGCAGTTTCGACGTTCTGCTGGGCCTGATACTGGTCCGAGCTGCCAGCGCCGGCATAAGCGGCGACCGCACCGAGAATGAGCGCGCCGGCCAACTGCTGTGCCTTCTGCTTGTCGAGATGGCTGGCGATGTGATGCCCGGCCTCATGGCCAATGACGAAGGCGACCTCATCGTCATTGCGCGTCCCCTGAAGCAGCGGCGCGGTGATGATGATAAGCGGGCCGTCCGAATTGACGGTCTGAAATGCATTCGCCGGCGCCCTCGGATCGAGATCGACCCGGATCTGCAGATCGCAGTCGCGCTTCGGGGTCTCCTGCCGGCACAGTGCTTCGGCATGCGGCTCGATTCTGGCGGCAACGCGCTCGAACCGCGAGACGCCGTCGAGCATCGGCACCCGGGCCAGCGGCGTCGCGGACTCCTTCGCTATGACAGAGTTGGCGCGGCTGAGCTCCGCATCGGCGACCACCGGCATCTGATATGTCGTTCCACAGGCAGAAAGCGACAGGATAACGGAAATAGAACCCACTACACGCTTGTACATCGAAGCTCCCCAAGTACACCCTGTGAGCGATATTTCACGTCGCGCTGGAACGATCTACTCGCAATGCGTTTATCGGTTAAAGGTTTCTGTTTCTTTTGAAGCGCGCCTCTCGGATGCAGCCGCCGATTGGCGCGAACCTGCTCTCCGTCTCGTCGCAACTCCGACGCCGGTCACGATGCTTGACTGGTGCGCGGTTGCAGCAGGTCTCCGGGGCCGTCCACCGAGTGGCCGCACGGGTCGCGGCGCTACGTTGGAGCGCCGCGAACCGCTCACCGCCGCGGGGACGGCCAACACCCCCCACCGCCGCGCGGTCGCCGTCAGTGGCAATGGTAAGGCTTGCTACCGCCATGGCAGC
>JANNOF010000282.1:0-2388 GCA_031398925.1 Gloeobacteraceae cyanobacterium SOY_34_metabat_371
CGACCGAGCTCGCCAAGCGCGGTCGCAAGGTGGACCGTGTTGGTGGTCTTCCCTACTCCGCCTTTTTGGTTACCGACCGCGATGATCTGCGTTCGGCGTTTTCCGCTTCCGTTCTCACCCATCCCAACCTCCTCGTCCGGCCACCCCGTCAGAGCGTGAGTGCTACCATGCCCCCAGGCTCCGTAGCACTCAGGCCTCAGTGCTACCTACCCTCGTCGCCACATACACTGCGTACACGCGAGGTCGCAAGGGAAACCGCGCGCATGTTGTGGCATCGTAGCACCCTCGCCCCAATGCCTCGTAGCGTCGTACCCACGTCGCCCGGTCGCCTTCATGCCCCCTCGCTACTGTGCTCCTATGCCTCGGTGCTACGGAGCCCGTATGCCTGGTTGCTATCGTGCCTGTATGCCTTTTTGCTACCTCGCCACCGTGCTTCGTAGCTTCGTGGTGAGGTCGCTCCCGACCCACATGGCTACGTAGCTTCGGGGGATCGTAGCGACAATGCTAGGTTGCTACGGTGCTACAAGGCACTGTAAACACACGCCTTTTTCCTTGATTGACCCTTGCAACTGCGATATGTGCGCCTGAAGAGCCGCGAATGCGTGGCTTCTCGAGGCGAGAAGCGCGTTCGGCAGGCATTTGGGAGGCGGTGATGTAGAGGAGGGGAGGCAGATCCCAAAAACGAAAGAAGCGACCTTGCCGGGTCGCTTCTTTTCGGGCGGTGCACGAAGCGCGCAACGCGTTTTTCGATGCGCAAAGTGTACCGCCAGCGGGTTCTTTTTGTCAACGACTTTGGTCGTTACGGCCGAGGTTCGCCTTGCATCTCCTTGCACCGTTCCCGCGGGGAAGCGGACGCCTGTTCTCAGTCCGCCCGCATGGGGAACGCTGGCGATGGAATCGAAAATTGGTGGCGGGGTAGGGCGGTGGCGTGTTGTAAAGAAACCGGAGGGTGGGTACCGGCTGATCGCTGTCGGTCAGCTGTGCGCCGTCTGGTGGGCGTATCGAGAAGGCTCGATCCGGCTCCTTGAGCTGCAGACGTGGTTCGGAGCCCAGGCTGTTCTCGCACGACGCTGCCAGCTCGAGCGTGGGCGTAATCCGCGCTACGAGCTCGCAGAGCTCGCGAAGCTTGTCGGGGTAGGGGAGCCGCGCGTGCTTCGCGCTGTGGCCCGTCTCGCTCGTTTGCGGTTGCTCTCCTGGTCGGCCACGGCGATCGCGTTCGTCGCCGACCCGGATGAGCTCGAGCTCGAAGATCGCGCGGGGCTCGATGCGATGCTCGAGGAGGTCGGGCACCATCCGAAGCGGCCGGTGCCGGTGCCGAGGCGCACGCTTGAGCTCCTCGCCGGCGGCTGCGGTCGCGTGATGACGGCGACGGTGCTCGGGCATCTCCTTCGGTGCGTGTTCTTCAGCTCGGGGAAGGTGCGCGCCCGAGGGTACACGTTCGAAGGCCGGGTGAAGGCGAGTTGGATTGCCGCTGCCTTCTCGGTCAGCCTCCGCGGCGTGAAGGGCGCCCGGCGGATGCTCGTCTCTGACGGATGGCTCGAGTCAGGCGAGAGCAACCAGTGGGCGCTAAACCGCTGGGGCCGCCGAGTCTCCGTGAACCCGGCTTGGGTGCCGAGCTCGAGACGGGCTCGAACTCCCGTTTCTGCACCCCGGTCGCGGGAAATTGCACTCGCTTCTGCACCCCCCAATGTACACGAGAAACCTCTTCGAGAGCTGTACAAGAACCAGAAACCCGCCGAGCGCAGACCGGCTGGGCCTTGTCAGGCGAATCGGAAAGAGAAGAAACCGACCCTCCGCGACGTGTCGACACACGATCTTCGAAGCGTGCCGCGCCTCCGCGAGCTCTTCGACCAGGCGACCAACCGCAAGTGGGTTCGCGGCAGTGAAGCCGAGTTCCTCGACTTCGTTGCGGCCGCCGCCCACGCAAGGCGGGTTGGTACGCAGAATCCGCCCGGGCTCTTCGTCCGGGTCATCCGTGACGGGCTCACCCGGTTCATCTCGGGCGATGACGAGGACGCCGCTTCGCATACGCTGAAGGAACACGAGCGACTCGAGCTCGATCAGTTCTTCGGCTCCGAGCCACGTAGCATGGTAGCACCCATGCTACGTCGTGGCGTTTGTTCGTCGTGAGAAGTACGTTAGAAATTCAGCCGCGGGGCGTCTCCGCGCCCCGCGGTCGTCAGGATGCTGAAAGCATGCCTCACGTTCTCAAGTCGGGACGACGTCACCCGGTAAACCGAGCAACCACTCGGCTAAGGGTCGCAGCTAACCACTGCGAAGACGTCGAACCCAAAGAAGCCGGATGCGTAGAGATGCGCTTGTCCGGATTCGTGGAGGCTCCACGGATCAAAATGCAAGACGCTCCGGCGTCTCGCAGTAACCCCGTGG
>JANNOF010000293.1:0-20480 GCA_031398925.1 Gloeobacteraceae cyanobacterium SOY_34_metabat_371
GCAACGAGATCCAAGGCTTTGGGGGTGAGTTGGACCATAGTCAAACGACGGTCCTGGGGGTCTTTTTGGCGGGTTACAAGGCCATCCCGTTCTAGGCGGTCTACCATACCCGTCATGTTGGCCTTAGTGACCCCCTGCCAATCTCCTAACGCGGTCAGGGAAAGCCCCCGCTCACCGCCATGACAGCGCAACAAAAATAAAACTTCACATTGGGGGCCCGTCAGACCATAGTCACTGACAAAATCGGTGAAATTTTTTTCTAAAAGCCGCGAAGTTCGGATTAGGTTGATCAGGGCAACTAAAGAACGCGGCGCTTTTTCATCTAAGAAAGAGAGCACCCAACTGGGGGTTAGGCACTCTTCGGCGCGTTCGTTTATGGGTTTGGGTAGAGGCGTAAGGGTCATCTATTCCTGTTGTTGTGACGTGGCAAGGGCATTGGCTCCCGCGGGGGTGGGCAAAGCCGCCGGACCTTTTAAGCGGTCGCTCAGTGCTCCCACTAGATTAAAGACCACCGGTACGACGACTAAGGTCAACAACGTTGAGGTCAATAGACCGCCAATAACGGCTACGGCCATGGGTGAACGGGCCTCAGACCCAGCACCAATCCCTAAAGCTATGGGGATCATCCCGGCGATCATGGCGATGGTAGTCATCAAAATAGGCTGGACCCGCGCTTTACCCGAACGGATCAGCGCGTCATAGCGTGACAGGGGCTGACAGGTGCCTTCGCCCTCCATAGCTTCGCCGCGCATGGCTAGGATCGCGTACTCCACCAAGAGGATCGAGTTTTTGGTTACTAGGCCCATGAGCATTAAAACCCCAATGATGGCGTAGATCCCAAGGCTCTTACCCGCAATAAAGAGTCCCAGAAGTGCTCCGCCTAGGGCCAAAGGCAAGGCCACCATAATCGTCAGCGGATTGACGAAGTCGTTGAACAGCAATACCAGCACCGCATAGATAAAGACCACTGAAGCCACTAACACTAGGGCAAACTGGCTCAGGATCTCACCCAGAACTCTGGTATCGCCCACAGGTTGCTCTTTTACATCCGCCGGGAGATTTTGCATGATGGGTAGCTTACGGATCTCGGTCGCAGCATCACCGAGCGCTATGCCATCTAAGTTGGACTCCACGGCGACCCGACGGGCCCGGTTAAAGCGGTCAATTTGGGAGGAACCACTGCCAATAACAATCTCGGCGATGGATTTCAGCGGCACAGTCCGTCCGTCGGCGGTGGCGACCTGAATATCGCCTAGGGCTTGAAGATCGCTACGCACGGCTAGATCAAGCTGGACCCGAATGGGAATCTGACGGTCACTGAGGTTAAATTTCGCCAAGTTAGACTCGATATCGCCAATGGTAGCGATCTTGGCAGTGCGGGCAATGGCTGCCACCGAAACGCCTTGTTCCGCGGCCCGGTCAAAGTCAGGGCGAATCAGGACTTCAGGACTGAGAACACTTGCACTAGAAGTGACATCTACTAGACCGTTGATCGTCCGCATTTGCTCTTCAAGGGCTTGCGCGGTCTGCTCTAGGGCTTGGGGATTATCGCTGGTCAAGGTGATATTGACAGGTTTACCCGCCCCCGTGGTCCCTGTGCCCGAAAGTCCCAAACGCACCCCCGGAACTTGGGAGAGGGGTTCACGGAGGGCGTTTTCAATTTCCTGCTGCGAACGGCTGCGCTGGTCTTTAGGCACCAAATTGATCGCTACGGTTGCGGTGTTGACCCCGCTATACCCGACATCAATGAAGACTTGTTTTGTTTCAGGAAACTTCTGGATGATCTCATTTACTTGCAAGGCCGTACGGTCGGTTTCTTCTAGACTCGCCCCAGGAGGCAACTCTAGGGTCATGGTCACTTCCCCAATGTCAATGGGATCAATGAAAGAAAACGGAATCTTGGGTAAGACATTAAGGCTACCGACAAAAAATACCGTTGCTGCCACAAGAACAAGGGCTGGATTTTTGAGCGACCAAACCAGGGCGGATTGATAGGTCTTAGTCAACCAAGATTCTTTTTCCTCGTGGGGGGCATTTTTCATCAAGTAGGCCGCCATCATCGGCGTGATGGTCCGGGCCACTAAAAGAGAAAACAGCACCGACACAGCAACCGTAATCCCAAAGGGCTGGAAAAATTGCCCAGGAATACCGGTCATAAAGGCCACCGGCACAAAGACCGCCACAATGGTCATGGTGGTGGCTACTACGGCTAAACCGATCTCATCGGAGGCATCAAGGGCCGCCTGAAAGGGCGTTTTGCCCATATTCATGTGGCGGAAAATATTTTCAACTTCCACAATGGCATCGTCTACCAGTACCCCAACTACTAGGGCCAGAGCCAACAACGTCATGCCGTTAAGGGTATAGCCCAAGGCTTGCATGACGATAAAAGTTGGGATGATCGAAAGAGGCATGGCAACCGCTGAGATCAGCGTGGCCCGCCAATCGCGCAAAAAGATAAAAATCACGATCACCGCGAGGACCGCACCCAGGATCAAAGCATCCACTGAGGCCCAGTAGCTTTCGCGGGTATATTCAGCGCGGGTACTGCGGATCAGCTCGATCTTGACATCTGAGGGCAAGGTTTCGCGTAGGCGCTCGATCTCAGCTTCTACGCCATCTTGGACACTGACGAGGTTTCCTCCGACACTTTTGAGAATCGAGAAGGAAACCACCGGTTTGCCATTCAACCGAGCAATGCGCCGGGTCTCCGCAAAGTCATCCTCAATGGTCCCCAGGGTATCAAGACGCGCTACGCCGCCATTGGGCAGGCTAATGCGGGTGGCTCGGAGTTGCTCAACCGTGAGGGCACTACCCAAAGTACGGATCGTCTGCTCGCGATTACCAACTTCGCCGCGTCCCCCAGGGAGGTTGGCATTGAGGCTGATCAATTGTTGGTTGACCTGATCGACGGTTACACCCACCGCCCGAATGCGATTAGGGTCCAAATTGATCCGTACCTCTCGGTCTAGCCCGCCCGCCCGTGCGACTTGGGAGACCCCCCGCACCGACAGTAAAGACCGGGAAATCTCGTTATCCACCAGCCAACTAATGTCTTCGACACTCCGTTGGTCTGAACTGACGGTGTAGGTTAAAACCGGGCCACCGGAAAAATCGATCCGTTCTACAATGGGTTCTTGAATATCCTGGGGCAGGTCTTGGCGGACTTTGCCCACCGCATTACGCACATCGTTAACAGCCCGGTCCGTATTGGTGCCAATGGTAAACGTAACTACCGTTACCGAGGCCCCATCCGTCACCGTAGACTGGATCTCGTCGATCCCGCCTAGGCTGGCGATAGAGTCTTCAATGCGCTTAGTAATTTGGGTTTCTAGTTCTACCGGGGCAGCTCCCGGCTGAAACACCGATACCGAAACACTGGGTACTTCAATGTTGGGGTTTTCATCAATGCCCAACAGAAAAAAGCTTACGCCCCCAAACAGGGTCAAGACGATAAATAAAACAATGGTAGGAATGGGTGTCTTGATCGACCACGCCGAGATATTCCCTGAGCTGCTCATACCTTACTCCCTAGGATTTAAGTTGCGTAATCTTAACCACATCCCCGTCTTTGAGGTAGCCGCCCCCAGCCGCTACCACTTGTTGCCCCTCTTGTAGGCCCGATAGGACCTCAACGCGTTGGTTATCCTGTTGCCCCAGTTGGACTTTACGGGTACGAACCTTGGTGCCTTCGAGGATAAACACACTGGCCTCGTTATTGCGAACACTTACGGCTTGGGCTGGGATCGTCAGGGCTTGAACTTGGGCTAGGGTTACTTCTGCCCGTACAAACATCCCCGGACGGAGGCGTTCATTAGCCTTAAGATCGGCCTTAACCAGGGCTTGACGGGAGGTGGCATCGATCCCAGGACCAATTTGGCGAATGGTGCCTGTGGCCTTGAGTTGCGCATCAGCATCGGAATATACCCGTACGGATTGACCCATTGCAAGTTGGATCAAGTCTGTTTCGGGCACTTGGGCATTGAGTTCTAACCGACTTTGACGGGCTAAAACAAAAAGCGGATCCCCCACTGAACTGATATTGCCAATATAGGCAGCCCGTTCTAAAACCCAACCATCATCAGGAGCTAGGATCTGCGTTTGCGCTAATTGTGCCTGGATTTGACGGAGTTGGGCTTGGGCTTCTACGACATTACTGCGGGCCACAGCAATGGCTTGGCGCGATTGGTCTACCTGGGCGCGGCTTGTACCCAGTGCTGTTACACGAGCCAGATTATCCTGCCCACTGATGGCCCCGGCCGCATACAGATCATCGGCGCGCTTGTAGTTAATCTCACTTTCCGCTAAAACAGCTTGGGTTTGGCGTAAGCCTGCTTCTTGTTGGCGCACCAGGGCTTGGGCATTGGCGATCCGCGCTTGGGTTTGCCCCTTCTGGGCCTCTAGGACATCGGCATTTAGGACAGCGAGGACTTGCCCACGCTTGACCCGGTCCCCTTCTTGAACCAAAACCCGTTCGAGGCGTAAGCCCCCCACCTCAGCCCCGACCGCTAAACGTTCCCAGGGAGCAACCGATCCGGTGACCTCTAAACGCTTAGTCATGGCTGTGAGCTGGGCAGGGGCAGTACGCACCGTCAACACAGGCTTAGGTGCGCTGGTTTCTTCAGCCTTGGTGGCAATGGGTTCAGGACGGGTAAACAGAAAAAAGCCCCCCAGGCTGAGGGCAGTAATACCAGCGATTATCAGTGCTGGTCGCGAAAATTTAGGTGTGGGTTGACTGGCTTGAGACATAGGGCCCGTTCCGCGCTTCTGAAAAAAAGCTTAACAATATACCCATTAATAGTCAATACATTGATTAACGTTACACGTAATACTTTAGGGATCAGGCTCCAAATCAAACATATAGCCCTTATTAATGAGTTTAAGTAAATCCAATTGCCGTTGGATCATGGCGTGGAGGTCTTGATCATGCTGGTGATCCCAGCCCAATAGGTGCAGAAGCCCGTGACTCGCAAGCCACGCGAGTTCTGTTTCAAGATCATGACCTTCTAGCTGGGCCTGGGCCTGGGCGATTTCGACGCCAATCACCAGATCCCCTAGGTACAGCTCCGGCTCGGTGTGGTCCCAACCGTCCTCTAGCGCACTAAAGGACAAAACATCCGTGGGCTGGTCTATTCCGCGCCAAGTCCGATTGAGAGCGTGCATTTCCGCCCGGTCGGTCAGGCGTAGCGTTAATTCTGCGGCTTCGGGTGGGTCACACACCAAAAAATCCGTTGGGATCAAGGCTTGCCACCAGCTTTTAAACCAGGACTGCCATTGCTCTTCAGTGAGGGGGCTAGATTCTAGCCCTTGGAGGGTCAGAGTCAGCATAAATAGTAATTGATCATGATAAAAGCTGGGCGAGGCGTTGAAGAAACCGTTGATTTTCCCCAGGAGTCCCTACGGTGACCCTTAGCCCGCCTCCGGTGCACCGGATCAGGGTGCCCTGGGCTTGGAGTTGGTGGTAAATCATGTTGGGATCGATACCGGGAGTGCGAAAGTATATAAAGTTGGCTTGCGAGGGCCAAGGCTGCACACCTAAATCCTGGAGCGCGTGGGCCAAATGATCACGGTCTTGGCGGATCTGCGGGATCACGGCCAAAAGCTCAGTACGGTGCTCTAGGGCCATAGCCGCCGCGATTTGCGAAAATTTGGGCAAATTATAGGGCAAACGGACTTTTTCAAGGGTTTGAATGATCGTTGGCTGAGCTAAGGCATAACCTACCCGTTGTGCTGCTTGGCGAAAGGCTTTGGAAAGGGTCCGCAAAACTACCCACGGACGGTGGGTCAATTCCTGAACGACGGTTTGACCACTAAATTCAAAGTAAGCTTCGTCAAAAACCACCAAGATATGTTCCGGTAATTTTCGTACAAAGTCTAGATCCGCAGCAGTTAGGCCATTACCCGTTGGACTATTGGGATGGGTGAGAAATAAAAGACCAATAGTGTCAACTTCGCGTTCAATGGCCTGATGATCGAGCCCAAAAGTCTCTGGATCGCGGGGCACGGCAATAAAAGGTACCCCCAGGGTCAAGGCCAAGATCCGGTACATGGCAAAGGTTGGCTCTGGGGAAGCCACGGCTTTGCCCTGCCCCAAACACCGGATCATGATCAATGAACGGATCAATTCATCGGAGCCATTCCCTAAAGTGATCCAATCGGGGGCAAGCCCCGTATACTCCCCCAAAAGCTGCCTTAGCCGTTCCGGCTGCGCTGAGGGATAACGATGGCTCGCCAAGGTGTGCTGTACGGCCCACGCTAGTTTGTCTTGAAACCAATCCGGTAGCCCATAGGGTACTTCATTGGCATCTAGCTTGTCACATTCCCCCGGATCATGGGCTTCGTAGGCGTGTAGGGCGGCTAGATCCGGGCGTAACCAACGGGGCACAGTCATTAGAACTCTAGGGAGTTGAGTTTATCGGATAGTTGGATCTTGACCGAATCAACATTCCAAATCTCTCTGGCGTAGTCGGCAATGGAACGATCCGAAGAAAATTTGCCGATCCGGGCCACGTTCATAATAGACATGCGCGTCCAATGATAGGGGTCACGGTAGGCTTGACTGACTAGTTCCTGACAATTGACGTAGGACTGATAATCAGCCAATACAAAGTAAGGGTCATGGTGCAAGAGCGAGTTCACCAGGGGCTTAAATAGGTCCGGGTCCCCATCGGAAAAGAACCCCGAAGCAATACGATCCATGGTGAGCTTGAGTTCCGCATTCCCTTGATAGTACGCGTAGGGATTATACCCAGCGGCGCGCTTGGCATATACCTCATCGGCGGTCATGCCAAACAGGAAGAAATTTTCAGCCCCCACTTCCTCACGGATCTCAACGTTGGCCCCATCTAACGTGCCAATGGTGAGTGCCCCATTCATGGCAAACTTCATATTGCCTGTGCCCGAAGCTTCTTTACCCGCCGTCGAAATTTGTTCAGAAAGATCAGCCGCTGGGTACATTTTTTGGGCAAACTTGACGTTGAAGTTTCTGAGGAAAATAACTTTAATCCGGTCCCGCACATCGGGGTCCCGATTTACTACGTAGGCCACGGCATTGATCAACTTAATGATCAACTTGGCCATATAGTAACCGGGTGCTGCTTTACCCCCAAAAAGAAAAGTCCGGGGCGTCATTTCAAGGTCTGGATTGGCCTTGAGCCGATTGTACAGGGTGATAATGTGCAACACATTGAGGTGCTGCCGTTTGTACTCATGGAAGCGTTTGGCTTGAATATCGTATATGGAGTGGGGGTCTACGATCACATCGTTGTGCTTGAGAATATAACTGGCAAGATTTTTCTTGCTCAACAATTTAATTTCCTGCCAGCGCTGATGAAATTCCAGATCATCGGCATAGGCTTCTAACTGCTTAAGTTCGTCTAATTTGCGGATCCAATTATCTCCGATTTTTTCGGTGATCAGATTGGTGAGCCTAGGATTACTCAAGACAACAAAGCGGCGTGGGGTGACCCCGTTGGTTTTGTTGCTAAAGCGTTCAGGATATAACAAGAAAAAGTCATGGAGCACATCTCTTTGCAGCAGTTCGGTGTGGAGTGCTGCCACACCATTGATGGCATGACTCCCCACACACGCGAGATTGGCCATGCGTACCATGCGTACCTCGCCCTCTTCGATCAAAGACATCCGGCTCAGCCGTGCTTGATCCTCGGGAAATTTCATCCGTACTTCACTGAGGAAGCGGTAATTGATCTCATAAATGATCTCTAGATGCCGGGGCAGTACACTGCTAAACAAGCTAATGGGCCAGCGTTCTAGGGCTTCGGGCAACAGGGTATGGTTGGTATAGGCAAAGGTCTGCTTGGTGATCGTCCAGGCTGCTTCCCATTCCATCTGATGTTCATCCACCAAAAGCCGCATCAACTCAGCGATGGATATGGCCGGATGGGTGTCATTGAGCTGGATCGCAAATTTTTCACTGAACTTAGTAATAGGCAGATTCTGCCCAAACATGATGCGGATCATATCCTGCAAAGAACAGGAAACAAAGAAGATCTGTTGCATTAAACGCAACTGTTTCCCCTGGGAAAGATCATCGTTGGGATACAGTACTTTAGATAAATTCTCAGAGGACATTTGGGCTTGGACAGCCTTGATATAGTCTCCCGAGTTAAAGGCTTCAAAGTTAAAAGATTCCGGTGCTTCGGCGGCCCAAAGGCGCAAAGTATTGGCTGTATTGGTTTGATAACCCAAGATCGGGGTGTCGTAGGGGATCCCCTTAATGATCCGCTCCGGGACCCAACGCACCCGGTAATGACCCTGATCATCGGTATAGGGTTCGAGATGCCCCCCAAACTTGACATCCACCGCCCATTCGGGCCGGATCAGTTCCCAAGGGTTACCAAAACGGAGCCATTTATCCGAACGCTCGATTTGCCATCCATCCCGAATATCCTGTTCAAAGATCCCGAATTCATAGCGAATGCCATAACCTAATGTTGGGATCTCTAACGTAGCCATGGAGTCGAGGTAGCAGGCAGCCAAACGGCCCAAACCACCATTGCCGAGTCCTGGTTCTACTTCTTCTTCTAATAAAGCTTCTAAATCCAGGCCAAACTCTTGCATGGCTTGCTTAACTTCAGTGTAAATATCTAGATTGACCAGGTTATTGCCCAGGTGCGGTCCCATCAGAAATTCAGCCGAAAGATAGGCCACAGTCCGGGAGGACTGCTTGGTATAGGTGGCTGCGGTGTTGATCCAGCGTTGGAGGAGGCGTTCACGCACGGTGTAGGCAAGGGCCAGGTAGTAGTCTTTTTGCGTGGCTACCGCTGAAAATTTGCCCTGGAGAAAGAAAAGATTATGGAGAAATGATTGCTTAAGGCTGGAGACGGTCAATCCGTTTGTACGTTGATCAGCGCACATTAAAGCAAATTCTTCCTCTGCTGCAACGTTCGTACCGCCAAATTCAGTAGGCATAAGCAGTCCTTTTTGAGTAGGTGTACATAACCTGTAGCTGATGCCAGCAACGTGACTGTACTGAGTCAAAATTGATTGTAGCCGACATCGATCCCAGCCCCTGATCCCCAAAGCTTGTTTTAACGTTCAGTAGCTAAACATCGAGATGCCCGCCCGCCCGGTTGCCTTTACCCTGATCGGCTCGACACGTTAGGCTAGGAGAGCGATAGACATAACGAGACCCATGCAAGAACCCACCTCAGCCCTTGACCGCTTGCGCCAAGAACGCATTGAAAAACTAGAAGCCATGAAAGCGCAGGGCTTGGCGGTCTACCCCCATAGCTTTACCCAGACCCATCATGCCCAGCCGCTCCAGATACTTTATGAAGCTTTGGCCCCTGGTACTGAGGCAGAGGATTTAGTAACCGTGGCAGGCCGGATCATGGCCCGCCGCATCCAGGGGGGGGCTGCTTTTTTTGTGTTGCAAGATGAGACGGGTACCATTCAGCTTTACTTTGATAAAAAGCGGATCACCGCCCACATGGGCGAAGATGCCTTTAAACACGTGGATAAATGGACCGATACGGGCGATATTTTAGGGGTCACTGGTACCCTTTTGCGCACGAAAAAAGGGGAACTTTCTGTCTATGTGACGGATTATCAGATCCTAAGTAAGTCGCTTTTGCCCCTACCGGATAAGCACAGTGGCCTTACAGATGTAGAGAAGCGCTACCGGCAGCGCTATCTAGACTTGATCGTCAACCCTGAAGTACGGGCTACATTTACCAAACGGGCCCTGACGATCCGGGCCATGCGCCACTATTTAGATGAACGGGGCTTTTTAGAAATTGAGACCCCGGTTTTGCACATCCAAGCCGGGGGCGCGGCGGCTAAGCCCTTTACCACCCATCACAATGCCCTGGGTTTAGATCTGTATTTGCGCATTGCGACCGAACTACACCTCAAGCGCCTGGTGGTGGGTGGTTTTGAGCGGGTCTACGAGATCGGACGGATCTTCCGCAATGAAGGGACTTCGACCCGTCATAATCCTGAATTTACTACCCTAGAACTTTATCAAGCCTATGCCGATTACTTTACGATGCTAGATCTCACCGAAGACCTGATCCGTCATTTGGCGATCAAGGTCTGTGGGACTGCCCAGTTGATCTATCAGGGCCAAGCGGTTGATCTAGGGCAGCCCTTTCGTCGGGCGACCATGCATGACTTGGTCCGAGAAGCTACAGGACTCGATCTGACCACCCTTGATACGCCTTCGGCCTACGCCAAGATCCAAGCCTTGGGCTTGACCCCTAAACCGGGACTGAGTTTAGGTGAATTGTTGGTCTTTGTATTTGAAGAAAAAGTAGAGTCCACCCTGATCCAGCCGACTTTTGTGATGGATTTTCCAGTTGAAAATTCGCCCTTAGCCAAAAAACATCGTGACCCGCTCAAAGTAGGCTTAGTGGAGCGTTTTGAGCTTTATATGGTCGGGCGCGAAACCGCCAATAGCTTTACCGAGTTGAATGATCCTTTAGATCAACGGGCACGCTTTGAGGCCCAGGTCCAGCAACGCGCCGCCGGAGACGAGGAAGCCCATCCCTTAGATGAGGATTTTTTAACGGCGGTAGAGCACGGGCTACCGCCCACGGGCGGCTTGGGCATCGGCATTGATCGTTTGATCATGCTTTTGACCGATAGCCCCAGTATCCGCGATGTAATCGCCTTTCCGACGTTGCGCCCAGAGTATTAAGATAGACGCGGTCCTGTGGTCCAAATGTGGTAGAAGCAGTCTGGCAACGACGGCATATTTTGGGGCTGCGTGACTTTACCCTAGCGGAGTACGCTACGGTTTTGACCACCACCCATACTTTTTTAGAAGTCCTCTCCCGGCAAGGGCGCAAAGTCCCGACGCTCCAAGGGCGGACGGTGGTGAATTTGTTTTTTGAAAGTTCGACGCGTACCCGCTCTAGCTTTGAAATGGCTGCTAAGGCCCTTTCGGCCGATGTGATCAACTTTGCCCCAGGGAGTTCTTCTTTGACCAAAGGGGAAACCATATTAGATACCGCCCGCACCTATGCGGCGATGGGGGTGGCAATTTTGATCGTCCGGCACCGCGAACCCGGAGTGCCGCAACTCATTGCCCGTGACCTCGAAAACCAAGGAATTCGCGTCTTTAATGCGGGGGATGGGCAACACGAACATCCTACCCAAGGACTTTTGGACCTCTATACGTTTTGTCAGGCATTAGATCCCGTGCGTCCCCGACCTGAACTCTTAGAGGGCAAAAAGATCGTCATTGTGGGCGATGTCCTCCATTCACGGGTCGCCCGTTCCAATCTGTGGGCCCTACAACATTGTGGAGCAGAGGTACATTTGGCTGGCCCGCCTACTTTGGTGCCGAAGCTATTTCAAGAATTAGGCGCCACGGTACACCATCACCTTGATTCAGCCCTGGAGGGGGCACATTTTGTCATGGCCCTCAGGATCCAGCAGGAGCGTATTAGCGAACAACGGATCCCCAGTCTGCGGGAGTATCACCAGCGCTATGGCCTGACCCACGAACGTTTGAAAATTTGTGATCCGCAGGTTAAGCTTTTGCACCCCGGCCCCACCAATCGGGATGTGGAGGTTACTTCTGAGCTTATGGATGATCCTCAGATCAGTTTGATTGCCCAGCAGGTCAAGGCCGGGGTTGCTGCGCGTATGGGATTGCTTTATCTGTTAGGCGGCGGTAAAGTTTAGCAATTTAAGTCAGAAGTAGTCTTTGAACTTGCTAACACATAACCTATTGCGCAACCCAAGCAAGGACTGTAGAAACTAAAGAAGCATTATCGATATAACAATTCAGTGTATAAGGCCCACTTCGGTGGGCCTGACCTCAACTATTTACAACGTGCGAACTTGTCTTGCTCGGTACCCGCACCGCCTCTGATCCCAGGAGGATTTTCCCAATTAGTCCCACGGCCTCCGGCAGTGCCCGGAGGGTTACCATCGGGATCTAACCAACAGGACGAAGCTTGGTTCCACCAGCCGTATTTCGGGTGGTAGTAGCCATACTCTTCGTTATAGTAATAGCCAGCAGCCTTCGCCACAAACGTATAGGGTTTCCCGTTATAGCGAAGCACCCGTCCAGCGGTTGATCCGGGACCACCAGCTTTACCTGGGGGGTTTTCCCATAAAGGACCTGCCCCTGCGCCACCCCGAGGACCAGGAGGATTGTCTGCCAAGACCGGCACTGTTAAGGTTGAGACAATTAGCCCCGTTAAAACAAGAGCACTGAAATAATAGCTTAGTTTCATTTGTGTCTTTCCCCCAGTGTGATGAGTTTTAAAAACCTCCTTAAACCACCACGAGCATGTGTTTAATGGGTTTCGACAACGATGTTAATTCATTTGCTTTTGCTAAAAATGTACCTTAGGGAGGAATTGAATATGTATCTTTAGATTGAGCTATTAAATTACACATTATTTTCTAATCCTCGAAATCGTGGAAACCCTCTGGGTAGTATCATTACAATCACTTATCAAGCCAGTACGATCCACGTGACTTATACTACAGTGCATGAAGCAATGTTTAGATCTAACAGGAGCGCCACCATAAAACAGGGGATCTGGTTACTGGCGGGTTTGCTTTTACTCCCCGTTCGGGCTGAACCTAAAGTTCATGCTGTTGATCAATCCCTAGAATCCTGTTTGGCGGAGGCGACTAATGCCAGTACATCAGGGATACGGGCCTGTATAGACCGTGCCTATAGCCAATGGGACCGTGAGATGAACAGGGTCTATCAAGCTTTGATCAAAAAGCTAAATCCCCAAAGCCGTAAGCTCCTTCAAGAATCACAACGCTCCTGGATCAAACAACGGGATCTGGAGTTTAAATTCGTTAATTCAGTTTATAACCGTTTTGATGGCACCCTGTACATCCCTATGCGGGCTAATGAATCCGCAGAATTTGTTAAACAACGGACGCTCCAGCTCCAGCATTATTTAGATCTTTTGACAGAGCACGAGCCGAACTGATCTCTTTATTTAAAGGTGTTATGTTCGACATCACAGGCGCCAATGTGTACCCACTCACTACTACCATCGCTCCAATGTTCCTTCTTCCAAATGGGAGCATTATGTTTGAGGCTATCAATGGCAAACTGGCAAGCAGCAAAGGCTTCACCGCGATGGGCTGCTCCCACCGCAACCGCAACGCTAACCTCGCCAATGGTGAGTTTTCCTAAACGATGATGGATCGCCACGGTTTGGATCCCCCGCCATTGGCTGTGGGCCGTTTGGGAAATCTGAGCAAAAATCCTTAGGCTCATCGCTTCATAGGCTTCGTATTCCAAAAAAGCCACTGGGCGGCCTAACGTATTATCCCGTACGGTCCCTACCATAAGGACAACTGCGCCATTACCAGGGTGATCTGCTAAAGCGTAGATTGCCCCTAGCTCTAGGGCAGACCACTGAATCTGTAACAGATCAGAGGACATTAGGCGGAGGATTTAGTCAATGCTCCCAATTTTTCGAGCGCTTGGGTACACTCCACACGGACGACCTCAGCCTCATCCCGTTCACGGGCAAATTGGAGGGTCTTGAGGGCCAAAGGGCCACCAATTTCTCCTAGGGCAAAGGCAACTGCCTGGCGCACTTCAGCGGAACGATCTTTGAAAAAGCCCAATTGATTGCCCTTGAGTTGTCGTACTAGGGTGGGCACTGCACCCATCAGGCGTATTTTGGCGATGGCCATGACTGCACAGGCACGGGAATGCTCGGAAGAATTATTGAGTGCCGAGATCAAAGCTTGCTGCGCCACTTGAGTATTTTGATCGGCGAGGTCCAACGCAGCCCGAATTTGCCCCATACGATCCCCACTAGAAAGTAGGGCAGTGAGTTCTTGTAGACTCTTTTTATCACGCGGTAACGTGATCGGGGTAGGGGCGGAACTCTCGGCTTTTTTCTCTGGTTTCTTCTTGGGTTGTTCTGCCATTAGAGACTTTGTTAACTAGAACTATTCACAGTTTAGAACCATTTTTGAACTTACCAAATCCTCAACTGGAGCAGATCTTGAAGATACGTAACATTTTTTGGCTTAAATACTGGGTTGACAAATATATCTTCATCACAGGTCTGACGATAAAACAGAATATTTGCTAATTCTGTCAATTTTTAAGTTAAATTCCATAAAATCCTGAAACAAAAATTTACTCAATTAGTTAGAGGTCGGCGGCGGATCTAGCCGACTGGATATAAATCGCCGCGTCCCCTAGGGGATCGGGAATTAGCATTTAGCTGTCCGTCAACCCTATGCCCTATGCTATGTTGGATGAAATTTTGCCCTCCGGTGTGGTGGAGCCTGTCAGATTTGAGTTTTGCTCAAATCTACCGGGGCATATACACTCCAGGGTGATCTGTGAACATTTTAATTGGTGCCGGTGCTGTTGGGGCCATACCTGAAGGCTTACTCAGCTTAAGTCAGCTTTTATTTACCTTAGTCATCATCTACCTAGCCAGTAGGGCCGGGGGAGAATTAGCCCTGCGCTTGGCGCAACCCGCCGTTTTGGGAGAATTGGTCGCTGGGGTTGCCGTTGGGGTATCGGGATTACGGTGGATCAATCCTGAACAGCCTCTACTCCTGCTACTTGCTCAAGTGGGCGTTACCTTACTCTTGTTTGAAATCGGCTTGGAATCTAGTGTGCAGGGCTTGCTGAAGGTGGGACCCCAGGCTCTAGCGGTGGGTTTTGTGGGCATGGTCCTACCCTATGGAATGGCTTATGGGGTCATGAAGTTTTATGGGGCTTCAGACTTGGTCAGCATCTTTGCCGGAGCAACCCTAACTGCCACCAGCATTGGGATCAGTGCCAAAGTCCTGACGGATCTTGGCTATCTCCAGCGTCTTGAGGGTCAGATTATTTTGGGGGCGGCGGTCCTGGATGACATTTTGGGGGTTGTGGTCCTGGCGGTAGTTTCAGGCATTGTCAAAGGGGGTAGTTTGGACCCTCTGGGGGCTGTGATCACCCTGGGATCTTCGCTGGGATTTTTGGTAGGGGCCATTGTTTTAGGCAGGTTAGGGCTACCTTTCTTTCTGCGTGTGGTGCGAATTTTACGGACACGCGGCGAACTGCTCGTCGCCTCTTTGATCTTGGCTTTTAGCTTGGCGTACTTAGCCGAGCAATTGGGGTCAGCGGCGATCATTGGGGCCTTTGCCGCCGGACTGGTACTCAATGAAACGGACCGACGGCATGACCTTGAGGATCAATTGCGCCCGGTCACAGATTTTTTTCTCCCGGTCTTTTTTATCACCGTGGGGGCAGGGGTTAATTTAGCGGTCTTTAGTAACCCCCAGACGCTGACCCTGGCTCTGGCCTTGACCTTTACTGCGGTTCTCGGTAAATTACTTGCGGGCTACGCAGCCGTAGGCGCTAAAGCCAATAAGTTGGCTATCGGGGCTGGAATGGTTCCTAGGGGGGAAGTAGGGCTTATTTTCGCCTCAGTCGGTCTGGGGGCTGGAGTTTTGACCGGGGCCAATCACACCGCCGTGGTCATGACGGTTATTTTGACTACCTTCTTAGGACCCTTGTTGTTGAACTTGGTTCTCCTTCGGAACGCAGGGTCCAAACCTGAAACTGTGTAGCCGACTCCGGCACCTGCAACAAAAATTTACCCCGTAGTTCAAGATTAGCGACGGGGGTATGGGATGCTAAGCACCTATGGAAAGCGTCATTCTCTATCCCGGACGGGAGAAATCCCTCCTGCGCCAGCACCCCTGGGTCTTTACGGGGGCAATTCGCACGATCACAGGCAACCCTGGCTTGGGGGAAACCGTCGTTGTTCAAGGCGCTAAGGGCGAGTATTTGGGGTTAGGGAGTTATTCACCCCATTCTCAGATCGCAGTTAGGCTATGGACGACAGTCCCGAATAGGGTCATCGACCGAGAATTTTTGGCCCAACGCCTAGATCAGGCCTTGGCAGGACGGGCGGGAATGGGCGACTTGAGCGCCCTGCGTTTGGTCAATGCCGAGTCGGATCTGCTGCCCGGTTTTGTGGTAGACCGCTATGGTGATTTTTTGGTTTGCCACTTTCTCACCGCTGGGGCCGAATTTTGGAAGGCCGATCTAATCGAGCTTTTGGCCGAGCGTGTGCCCGTTAAGGGGATCTATGAACGTTCTGATGTAGAAGTCCGGGTTAAAGAAGGCTTACCCTTACGGGCAGGGGTACTGGCGGGTATTGAGCCCCCCCCCCTAATTGAGATCCAAGAAGGGGGCGTACGCTTCTTGGTTGATCTGTGCCAAGGGCACAAAACAGGCTTTTATCTAGATCAAAGGATCAATCGCGCACTTTTGGGCCAGTACAGCGCTGATAAAGAAGTCCTCAATTGCTTTAGCTATACCGGAGGGTTTGGGGTTTGGGCACTTAAAGGGGGTGCCACCCACCTTACGAATATTGATACGAGTGCTATTGCCCTAGACTTAGCTGCGCAGAACCTCGCCCTCAATGGTTTTGCTCCAGAACAAACCGATAACATGGTTGGGGATGTATTTACTGTCCTGCGTTTGTTCCGCGATAGTCGTCGCCAGTTTGATCTAATCGTGCTCGATCCGCCTAAGTTCGCTGAATCACGGGGCCAAGTTGAGCGGGCCGCCCGCGGCTATAAAGATATTAATTTGCTGGCTTTTAAACTTTTACGTCCCGGTGGGTTCTTGTTTACCTTCTCGTGTTCAGGATTGGTAGAACCGCAACTTTTTCAAAAAATCGTAGCCGATAGTGCCCTAGATGCCCACCGTGAAGCCCAGATCCTCCAACGGCTGAGCCAGTCTCCGGATCATCCTGTGGCCCTACCTTTTCCAGAAGGGGAATACCTGAAGGGCTTTATTTGTCGCGTGGGTTAGGCTTTTTGAGCTGTGCTAGTCTTAAATACGAACTAACTCCGGTGGAGTACTAAAGATGTCATCACACCAGGAGCAAATTGTTGCTACCTATAAAAGTGGCTACGGCTCTATGCCCCCGGAGCAACAAAAAGATTGGTATGGAAGCATTATTCAATCCTATGATCAAGTAAGGCCCAAGTATCCGACGCAATTGATCAAACGGGTTGTTACCTTAGCGCAACTTCCGAACCAGGCCCGCATTCTAGAAATTGGTTGTGGACCAGGAACGGCAACGGTTGAATTTGCTAAGTTAGGATTTAAAATTACGGCTTTAGAGCCAAATATTGCCGCTTTTGAATTAGCAAAACAAAACTGTGCAAACCACCCTAATATTATCTTTCAAAATACTACATTTGAAGAATTCGCACTAGATCCTAATTCCTTCGATGCTATTATTGCCGCTACTTCTTTTCATTGGGTTAATCCAGCTACCGCCTATATAAAAACTTTTGAAGCCTTAAAGGATCAAGGTTCTTTAATCTTGCTTTGGAATATGGTTCCCCAGTGTTCCTTCGAGATTTACCAAGTATTAGAAGCGGTTTATCAAGATCAAAAACTTGATATAAGTCGTTATGAAGACCAGCAAATGCAATTAAATACGCTCCAAAACTTTGAACAAAGTATTCGTGACTCTGGTTTATTTAAAAATATCCAGTCTGGTTTTATAACCTGTGAATTATCCTATAGCCCCAAGGAATATCTAGATCTTTTGAGTACGTTATCGCCCTACATTGCCTTAGAAAGTCAACAAAGAAATAGATTATTTGATCTTTTAGGGCAAGCTCTGGGTACCTCTGATCCCCTTAAACTTTCCTATATATCGTCCTTTAACTTAGCGCAGAAGTGATGTTCGCTCCTGTCAGATTTTGGACCCCGCAAAAACGCCTATACCCCCATGAAATGGGGGCTAGGGGGCTGATCCGAATTTAATGACACCCCCTGTCCTTAGAAATCGACGTAAATTTCCGCTAAAAGCTGATTACGGGCGACGGTAAAGGTTGCCGATGGGGGTCGTGTGTCTAAAAATGCCCGTAGTTGAGCCGCATTCGTAAGGCGTTTGCCGTTGATCGCCAAAAGACGGTCTCCGGGACGTAAACCTAGTTCCGCCGCCACAGAACCCGCTTGAACTTGATTGATCGTCAGAGTGCCAGTATCCAAGGATACGCCTAGTCGCGGTGCAGCGGCAGCTACTAAGGTGTTATTACGATTTTGTTGAATGAATTTTTGGGCCACGGGCGCCGATGTAGCAAAACCAATCCCGACATTGCCGCCCCCCGTACTGAGGATCGCCTTGTTGACTCCGATCAGTTCACCCTTGGAGTTGAGTAAAGGCCCCCCAGAGTTACCGGGATTGAGGGCAGCATCGGTTTGTAAATCCCCGTTCGGGGCCACGCGACTTAGGATTCCGGTGGTCAAAGTGCCTGAGAGTCCAAAGGGATTACCAATGGCAAAAACCTGCTGCCCCACCTGAATTCCGCTGGTTTTGGCTAAAGGGACGGTGGGAAAACGGTCTTTTGTATTGATACGGATCAAAGCTAAATCGTTTTTAACATCTGTAGCGATCACGGTGCCTGTATAGGTTTTGCCCTGACTGGTCTTAATCTGGACTGCGCCACGGCGGGCCGTACGTACCACGTGCTCATTGGTCAAAACGAGACCTTCTGCCGTAACAAAAGACCCGGCCCCGGTTCGGTCCCCACTCCCCACAGTCACAACCGCAGGGCTAGCTTCCTGATAGACACGGATGTTGGTTTGCTCTTCGGAATTAAAGCCAGGAGCAGCCTGGACGGGTAGAACAAGGAGGCCCAAGATCAAAAGACTCAAGAACCGTGACATAGATACCGGGCAATGGCGTTACGTTAAGAGACGCCTAGGCAGAAAACAGGTTCCCTAAAACGTAGCTATTGAAAAGTAAGCTTTTCAAAGATCTGACGCATTTTCAAACCGATCAGCACTTGGAAAAACCCCGTCCCATCGTTAGATCCGGGATAATCGGTGCGCTTTAGCAAGAGGCTCGATAGTTCACCGTAGTGCTTTTCGGAGGTATTGCGGAGCTTTTCTTCGAGGTTATGGGCATCGCGGGGCTGAAACTCGCCATCAATGGACAGGAAGGAGATGTGCTTACCGAAGTAGGTATCTTGTCCATAACAAAAAGTCAGCATCGGGTCGGAGTAATCAAACTTAGGTCGCCAGCATAGATCCGAAATGGCCCGGTCAAACAAGTACGCCGGATCATAACTAGAAAGCCCTTCTTGCTGAACTAAACGGGCTTTGACAATTTTGAGGCCACCGGGCTTTTCAGGCAGTTCGCTGGGCAAAATCTCAAGGATCACATCGGCAAATTGTTTTTGCGGATCAATATAGGCACTAAAGTCGGGCCGACGGGATTCAATGGCCCGCATGACATCTTCGCGGGAGTGGCCCCGTTCAGCCATATCGCGCTGCATCTTCCACTGAATTTTGATCGTGTCCGAAAGATCAAAGTAGATCTTAAAATCCAGTAAATCCCGCACCCGCTTGTCATGAAAAGGATGAAGCCCCTCGATGATCACCAAGGGGGTAGGGTCGATCTTTTCAGGGGGATCGATCATGCCCGTCTCATGATTGTAGATAGGCTTCATAATGCTCTCGCCCCGCTTGAGGGCAGCCACTTGTTCAGCCATCAAGTCAAAGTTATTGGCCCGGGTATCAAGGGCGGTAATCCCAGTTTCCTTGCGTTGTTTACGATCTAGGCTGTGATAGTCATCCAGACAAATCGTCGTGATGAGATCTTCGTTAAACAAGTCTTTTAGGCGGCGCAAAAAAGTTGACTTTCCGCAACCACTATCTCCACCTACTCCAATAAAAACCACGTGATCCGGTTTACTTGTCATATGGACACCGCTCCAACGCAAAGAGAACGCCCACTTCGGCACGACGAAGGCGTATTCATAGTATCAGTACAGCAACAATTGATACAAGACACTTTTTTTGTTAAGCGGCTAAGATAAAACCGTGGAAATTAAGATCCTCAGGAGTACCAAGCGCCGTAAGACCGTTAGTGCCCGTCTACAGGGGGGGTACTTTGTGATCCAGGCTCCAGCGCACATGACGGATGCTGAACTCGCTCCCTTTATCGCCAAATTGCAAGCCCAGTGGCAAAAACGTAAAACCCATACCAATCTTGATGATCAGGGGTTAGAAGACCGTGCCCAAAAGCTCAATCAAATTTATTTTGGGGGTCAACTGACGTGGTGCTCGCACGGATAGGTGACGCAGCTTTCCAGCTCGAGCCGCTCCCACGTGATGCCGGCGATCGACGGCATCGCCTTGCGCATTTCGTTGAACACGTCGCGCGGCCCGTCGTAGTTCCAGTCGAGGCCGATGCGGCGCGCGATCTCCTGGATGATCCACAGGTCCGGCTTGGCCTCTCCCGGCGCATCGAGTGCCTGGCGTCCGAGCTGCACCATGCGGTCGGTGTTGGTGACGGTGCCCGACTTCTCCGGCCACGCGGTCGCCGGCAGGACCACATCCGCGTGATAGCAGGTTTCGGTCAGGAAGATCTCCTGGACCACCAGGCAGTCGAGCCCGGCGAGCGCCTCGCGCGCGTGGTGCGCATCGGGGTCGGACATCGCCGGATTCTCACCCATCACGTACATGCCGCGGATCTCGCCGG
>JANNOF010000304.1:0-9803 GCA_031398925.1 Gloeobacteraceae cyanobacterium SOY_34_metabat_371
AACTAGCTAACTATCCGAACTTGATAGGAGACGCTTAATTCATGAAGAAAGTAGAAGTCGTCCCCCACGATCCTCGGTGGCGAGATGCATTTGAGGCGGAAGCCAAGCGCATTGTTGCTGCGCTAGGCGAAAACGTCGTAGATATTTACCACATTGGCAGCACAGCCATCCCGAACATATATGCTAAGCCCATCATTGATCTGTTAGTTGAAGTAAAAAACATTACTGAAGTAGACGGGCAGAGTTCAGCGATGGAATTACTCGGTTATGAAATTATGGGTGAGTACGGCATTCCTGGACGCCGGTACTTTCGTAAGGATAACCAGGAAGGGATCAGGTCGCATCACGTCCATGTATTTGAGGACGGTTCGGTGGAGGTCGAGCGTCATTTAGCGTTCCGCGACTACATGATCGCTCACCCTGGGGATGCCCAAAGATACAGTGAGCTAAAGAGAACGTTGGCGGAGGAATACCCCCAGAGCATGGACGGATATATAGATGGCAAAGATAGTTTTATCAAAGAGATGAACTGGAGGGCGGCGCAGTGGCGTACATCGCAGACCGGTTAGCGGTCATTAATATATTGCTGAACGGGACCGTTAGTTAGATCCCGCGTTAAACACTATGATATTTAGGTATCGTCCCATCTTCACGTACCTCTTATGCCAGATCAATCTGCACCAGAAATTGAGTTGCTACGCGCAGCATACGCGGCCTTTAATACGCGTGACATTGATGCCGCCCTTGCCCTTATGACTCCCGACGTGGCTTGGCCCAGGGCGTTCAAAGGGGGTTTTGTCCGTGGACCTGAAGAAGTCCGCGCTTACTGGACCGAGCAGTGGAGCGAGATCAATGGACATGTTGAGCCCGTTACCTTTTACCCTGAGGATTCGGGGCAGATCTTGGTCGCGGTGCATCAGGTCGTGCGCGATCTCTCTGGAGTCGTGCTTGCCGATGAATACGTCGGTCACCGTTTTACCATGGAGCATGGCTTGATTCAAGCAATGGAAGTTTGTCCGCCGCCATCGTCTGGACTCAATGCCTAACTGCATTTCATTTGTCGGTTTGTGTAGGTAGCTATTAAAGTGCTGAGTTGATCAAAGTAGGGATCTAATGGATAAGTGGCAGAAAGTAAGAGAGGATCAGAAGTACGTGGAGTTAAAGCAGAGGCATTTAGAAATATATAAGAAGTAAGGGGACAGCCTATGTATAAGCGACAACTTTCTTATTCCTGAAGAAAGCAATGATCAGTGCGATCATAGTTATTTCTGATTGATTCGAGGTAAGGTCTCTCTTGGATCTGAGCGATGATGGCCTCTTTGCCAACGGTTAGTAGTCTTAAACCCTATGCATTGAATACCAGTTAAACTAGATCTGCACTAGGGGGCAGTTATGGCACCAATTCCGGTAGTTGTGGTAGGGGCAGCAGGCAAAATGGGCCGCATTGCCGTACAAGGGATCCATGAAGCAGCGGATCTGAATTTGATGGCGGCAGTGGATGTCACCCATGTGGATGAGGATGCGGGGGAACTGGCTGGGATTGGAACGATTGATGTTCCCATTACCAATGACTTTAAGACGATGTTGATGATGTGTGCCCAGGAGCGCGAACCTGGGGTCGTCTTAGATTTTACCCGTGCCGATGTAGCCTACGAAAATGTTCGTGAAAGTATCGCCTTTGGAATCCGCCCCGTAGTGGGAACCACAGGGTTGACCCCCCAGCAGCTCAATGAACTGAGTATCTTTGCTGATAAGGCCAGTACGGGGTGTATTATTGCCCCCAACTTTGCCCTAGGCATGATCTTGCTCCAAGAAGCCTGTAGCCGGATCGCCCAATTTTTTGATCATGTGGAACTCATTGAGTTACACCACAACGAAAAAGCCGATGCCCCCAGTGGTACGGCCCTCAAAACAGCACACATGATGGCGGGTCTGGGTAAGGCCTTTAATGCCACTACCTTTGAAGAGAAAGAATTACTCCTCGGAGCACGGGGCGCGGTCTCTGAAGATGGGATCCGTATCCATTCGGTGCGTTTACCGGGCTTGATCGCCCACCAAGAGGTGATCTTTGGTGGGCCGGGGCAAACCTTGACCCTACGCCATGACACGAGCCACCGTACTGCGTATATTCCAGGCATTTTGCTGGCGATTCGTAAGGTACGCCAACTCAAAAGTCTGGTGTACGGCCTAGAAAAGATCCTTTGATGGCTTCTTTTTGGGCGGACGCTCACGGCCCGGTTTTACTGAAACATCCGGGTGGTCTTGGACACAAAAGCGCCACGGAAAATCCACCCCTTGGGTGACGCCAATGCGCTTGGTAGCTACGATCTTTTCAGGATCAACCCGCCCTGGGCTGATCCATAAAGGACTTTTGGGATCGAGTAAATTCACGCCATTCAATTCACGGGTAATCTGGAGGTCACGACACAGAACCCCTGGCCCTTTAAGTCCCGTTGCCGCCCGGATCAAAACTGCCCCCGGTGTTCCCTTAGGAGCGCAGACTATATTTAGACAAAAATAGATCCCATAGATCAAGTAAATATAGGCGTGGCCACTCGGACCAAACATCACCGCATTGCGCGGGGTCTGACGGCGGTAGGCATGACAGGCGGGATCTTCCTGGGTATAGGCTTCCACTTCGACCAACTGGACGGTCTCAATACGGTCTTCCCAACGGCGATGGAGTTGCCAACCCAAGAGCTGCGGGGCAATAAGTAGGGGGGATTGATCAAAAAAATGGGCCTGATCCTGAATAAAATCCATCAAATTGTTACAACAAGGGTGTTTTTAAGGGACTACCGTTACTATAGAGATAAATACTCACTCAGACTCACATGATCCTGCTTGGGTTGTATCAATGGACTATTTGACCTGTAGCTTGACCATTGTGGCATTGGGGGGCATGGTCAAATATTTTGATGGGCGGATCGTCCACGGTTTATCCCTCTTGCCTAAGGAAGAGTACTTAGGATTTATGGGTCTGACCCTGGCGGCGATTTACCTTTGTTTAGCCATCAATTTTTCAGAATTGCTGGGGATTTGGGACCTCCCGGCGGTGGGATTAACCGTCGGCTGGGTGGGATTGAGTTGGTGTTTGATGGCCCGACACCTCCGTGCTCCTGAGGGGGCTGAGCATATATTTGAGTGGACAGGAAATCATTTGCTCTTGACGGGCTGTTTTTATAGTCTCCTTGGGATCAGGATGCTTTTGACCCTATAGGGCTATCCCCAGTACACTACATTTATGCAACCACCTAATGAATTGGAAGCCCTACTAGGGGCAATTGAACGTAGTTTTACCCAGTGGGAACAAGAGCTCGAACAATGGCTCAACCCTTGGCTTAATGAACTGGATCAATGGGCTAGATATGGGACCGATCAGCTCGATGCGGTGATCGATAATTTTGACGCCGAGCAAGCACGACCCCTGGTTTGCCAAGGCTGTCGCTATTACCACGGTCGGGTCTACCAAAATCAACGTCTGATCTGTGCCCTCCATCCCGCAGGTCAGGACCCCTGCCGGGACTGGGAAAATACTTGAACGTCAGAGATCAGGTCTTAGGTTTAATTAGCACTAATTTTTGATCGAAAGCACGTGTTTGGAGGCCCCTATGCAAAACGCTCCCAGCAATTCGATCCACCCGCTTACTAGAGCCGAATGGCGGTCTTGGCTTGATCAGAATCACACCCGTACCCAAGGGATCTGGCTGGTGATATTTAAAAAGGCCACGGGCAAACCCCGCGTAGACTACGACGAAGCCGTCGAGGAAGCCCTGTGTTTTGGCTGGATCGATAGTAAGCCCAACAAGTTAGATGAGGAACGTTCTTTACTGTGGTTTGCGCCGCGCAAAACGGGTACAGGCTGGTCTAAACCCAATAAAGAACGGCTAGAACGTCTGATCGCGGCTGACCTAATGCATCCGGTCGGGCTTGCCAAAGTCGAGGCTGCGAAACTTGATGGGTCTTGGTTTGCCCTAGATGCAATTGAATCCCTAGAAATTCCCCCGGATCTGGCAGCAGCCCTCAATAGCTACAGCGTCGCGCTCGATCGTTTTGAAGCCTTTCCCCGCTCAGTCCGACGCGGGATCCTAGAGTGGATCGCCACTGCTAAAACAGCCGAAACGCGCCATAAACGGATTCAGGAGACAGCGCTTTTAGCGGAGAGTAATATTCGGGCTAATCAGTGGCGTAAATGAAGTCCCCTCAGGGGCAGTCCTGACGGTGAGCAAGGGGAACGGGGCATGACTTTTTTCCTGACCAATCGGTAAACGTCTGCTGATCTTTGTAATGGCTAGGGGTCTGCAACATCATACGCCAAGCCTTTTTAGCACCCAACAGATTAAATTGATCAGGATAGTGCGTTTTCAATAGTTCTTGAACTAAGGGATAGTAATCTGAATTAATGCTGGGAAAAATGTGGTGCTCCGTATGATATGAAAAATTAAAATGTAGCAGATCAAATAGTTTAGGAACGCGTATGGAGAGGGTATTGCTAAGTGGATCATTAAGGGCGGTCATAGGACACAGGGAGTGATTGGTGTAGACGTAGAATAAGATACCACCATAGCCAATCCAAATGGGTAAAAGGTAACTTAAAAAGATCTTAAGCGGCTCAAACTGAAGATAGCTTAAAATACTAAAGTGAATTCCTATAATCACACACAATTCTAAGATAATCGCTAAACGTTCTTTAGAACTTACTTTGAATGCCGCCGGGGCATACTTAGTTAACCCATCATTAAACAAGAGCACCGAGCTTAGATTACGAAAGGTATGAATCCCCCAGGCATGCCCCAGACCGATAAGTAAAAAGAGTGGGTTTACTTCCGTTGACGGTACAAAAAGATTCTGAATCCATTTTCCCCAGGTTTTAGGTTGTTCATATAAATAGTTTCGATCCGGATCATGTAGGGAATTGGTCTTGTTATGATGCTCCCGATTGTGAACAGCCTTCCATAGGGTCGGTGGCATCCACAATAGGGCTAACCCCATTAAACTGATCATTTGTTTTAAATAGGGATGCCTAATGACACTATTGTGCAGTAAATTATGCGTACCAAACAACAGAACAATCACGCTATTTCCCATCACTAAAGTTAGGGGTAAGTAGAGCCATAAAAAGTACCACGTCCACTGATCTAGGTGACTCACTATACCCCAACCCAAGACTAGGATCCCTAGGTTGGCTAACAGGATCCACACCGTACTGTAGCTCGGAAGAAATGCTTTATCAGGAAGTAAGGGGCGCAATTTTTTTGCATATTCTGTCTTAGTAAGATAGCTTTTAGGTTCCATGGAAGTTATAACCTCACTTTAAGGATAGTTAAAGACCGTCAAGAGTTGGTGTTTCTATGCTATCTTAACAAGTATTCCCAGAATACTGGAGACTAAGCAATGATTTGGCAAGATATCGAGCGTTACCTCCCTATTGTTGGTGATATTAATGTCAAAACTCCCCTTGCCTACCAAGCAACGCGTGATGCGGTCGAAGTAGTCAATACGGTACAAATGGCTGTTGCTGAAGCTTATATCAATGGGTTAGAGGTTCCCGACTCTGTTTTGCAATTACTTTTTGATACCTGTATGCCAGTGTTTTTTCAATATTTCCCCGCACTTTTGGCTCCCTATGAATGGGTACTCCGGGAAACTGATCCTGTCGCCGAAGGATCAAAGGATTTGATGAAAATTCAGTATGACCTCCCCCAGGATATGCTAAATCGCATGCTCGGTGAAGGGAACCTGATCTATCCCAAGTACAGCATGGGTTTGTGGGATAGGGGAGCACTCAATCTTGAGCAGTCGCAAATGCATATGATTGATGACATGATCGAAAAACTCGAAATTGAGGATGGAGACCATATCCTTGACTTTGGCTGTGGTTGGGGTTGTGTACCGAATTACATTATGTCTAAATTTCCAAATGTCACCTTTACAGGGTTGAACCTAAGTCATGAGCAGTGTGAATATATGCGTCACAAGATGCAAGATCCTGAAAGCTATCTAAGTTCAGGCCGCTTTACCTTAGTGGAGGGAGACCTTAATAATGCTCAATTTGAAAAACAATTTGACAAAATTCTTTCGGTGGGCGTTTTTTGCCATGTGGGCAACTTAACCGGTGCTTTTAAGAAACTCGCCGCCTTCTTGAAGCCCCAAGGTAAGCTTTTTATTCATATCATTACCGTGCGTACGCCAAATAATATCTCTAGTGTCTATACGCACAAATATATTTTTCCCCACGGTCGTTACTGGAATTATGATGCTATTCCCGCCCATAATAAAGACTTAAAAACCATTAAACGATGGTATCTAAATGGGATCAACTATTCAAAAACGTTTGCACATTGGCTCAAAAATTTTGATGAGCATTATGCTTCCTTTAATAATTTGGACTATGGCCTAGATACCTCTAAGTTTCGACGTATTTGGCGATTTTATTTAATCTGGTTTGTCGCTAACTTTGCTAGCTGTGAGGGTCAGATCAATGGGAATGGTCAGTTTCTGCTAGTTCATACCAATGATCACTCATTAGAGTAACGAGAACTAGGGCTACATTTTTAACAAAATTTTAATTGAGCGGAATATTCAACCCCAACCAGCTAACGTAGGATCCAACCCAGGAGACTACCGAGACCTACGGTACCCAGGGCGGGCCAAAAGGATTGTTGCCCTTGCCAGATCATGCCTTTAGTAATTCCCCCCACTGCACCGCAGACATAGCCCAGCAAAGCCCCAGCCCCCAAGGAAAAGAGCGTCAAAAGGGCTAGGGGAACCAGAAGTTGCGCATTTCCCCAACGGGGGGCCTGTTGCCACCCCAATATACCCAGAGCCACCAGTAATCCAGCCAGTACCCCGCCCCTTGCGCCACTTAATAAGTTCAACGTCCAAAAGCCGACGCCGACGGGCATGATCCCTGGTGCAAATCCTGGGGTTGGCGCAGCCCTATAGCCTGCGATCCCCGCACCTAAGGCGACGAAAATCCACCAACTCCCCAGCCAAGTAATGAGGCTAGCACCGCTTAGAAGTAAGGCCAAAAACAGGGGCATCAGCCAAAACGGGCCAGGAACATAAACAAAAAGATCTCTAAAATCCCCACCAACGCCCCCATGACCATACCCACATAGGGCAGGGTCCGCAACTCTTGGCGCACAACCCCTTGGATCGCCGCTTCGAGTTCGGCGGGGGAAGTTTGGCTGACCTTATCAATTACGATTTCTTCTAGGCCCAAGGCGGGTAAAAATTTAGCGATCAATTGTTCTAATTCACGGCTGAGGTACTGGTCTAAAACCCGTGATCCCTCTTGGGCCAAAGGATCAATCCATTGCAGGACCGCTTCGGTGGAAACCGCTTGATCTAAGAGTTTTTCAGCTTGTTCGGCCCACTGAATTTGCTCGCCTAAACGTTGAGAAATTTCCGGGATCAAGGCGGTAAGCGCCTGTTGCAGGGTCTCGACCACCTGGGTACGCGTAGACTCTAGGGTGGCTGGGGGCAGATTGGAGAGTTTAAGATTCATCAAAAGATCGGCTAAGCGGTTTTTCAGCCCCAGATTATTTACCAGATCCTGCAAGATCAAACGGGCCTGTTCCGGCTGATCGCGGCAAAATTCCTTAAGGCGCGTTAGGGGGCCTTTAATGCCCACCACGTTGGCTAAAAGCCAGTATCCTCCCTGGGAGCGGTCCTTGGCCTGTCGGTCTAGTTCTTCAATCGTGCTGTCACTCAGGCCATTGAGCAAGGCTTGCCTGAGAATTTCTGGGGTAAAAATGCGTTCGTTGATCCATCCGGCAATGGCGGTGCTTTGGGTTTTACTCAGTTGAAAAGGTAAGACCACTTGATCAAATAGTTTGATCACCCCTTGCTGCATGAAACTAGCTTTACTGAGTTCTGTGGTCCAAGAGGGCAAAGACTGTTCAAAGAGTTTTTGCAGAATAGCGCCTAGCGCCTGGGCTAAGCGGGTGCGTTGTTGGGGATTATTCAATTCACCCAGGGTGTATAACAAGATCCAGCGCAGGCCCTGTTCTAGTTGCTGTGGCGAAAGCAAACGACGGGCGATCAACTGCACTTCGTCGGGGGTCAAGAGTTTATCGGTTAAGGTCGTGGCAACCTTACGGGCAAAACGCGCTTGACCTCGCGGAAATAACCCTGGCGTCAGGGGCAATTGCCGCCCAAAAATATAAATTGGGCCATAGGGCCGAAAGAGCATGGTGAGCGCTAACGTATCGGCGGTGAAACCCACTATTGCTCCAAAAACCGGAGGCAAGATGTAATGCCACAGAGTCAATTCCACAGGCTAGCCCAGCACCTATTTTTATTATGGCTTCTTTGATCCCGCCCTGGCAAAGTCATAACATGACCTAGATCCGCTAAGCTAGATCTTTGTTGGTTAACCAAAAGCTATGGTCCGCCGTTACCAGATCACCACCCTTGGCTGCCAGATGAATAAGGCGGATTCCGAACGCATGGCAGGGATCCTCGATAATTTGGGCTACGAAGCCACCGAAGATGCCCTCATGGCCGACGTAGTGGTGCTCAATACCTGCTCGATCCGCGATGGCGCCGAACAAAAAGTTTATTCATATCTGGGTGTCCATGCCCAACGCAAACAAGAAAACCCGGCTTTGACCCTAGTCGTCACGGGTTGCGTGGCCCAACAGGAAGGTCAAAAACTGCTGCGCCGTATTCCTGCTTTGGATCTCGTCATGGGACCCCAACACGTAGACCAGTTAGCTGTACTTTTAGAGCGGGTGGATGAAGGCGAGCGGGTAATCGCCATTGATGAGCGTGAGATCCCCGAAGATATCATCCAGCCCCGTCGCCAAAATGACCTCACCGCCTGGGTCAATGTGATCTACGGCTGCAATGAACGCTGTACCTATTGCATCGTGCCCTATGTGCGCGGGGTAGAGCAATCCCGGACCCCAGAGGCCATCTACCAGGAGGTCCAGACCCTAGGAACGCAGGGCTTCAAAGAAATTACCTTGCTGGGCCAAAATATTGATGCCTACGGGCGGGATATTGGTACGAATTTGGCCTATCTCCTAACCCTGATCCATGATATTCCCGGTATTGAACTGATCCGGTTTGCCACTTCCCATCCGCGTTATTTCACCGAAGAACTGATCCGTACCTGTGCCCAATTACCGAAGGTCTGTGAGCATTTTCATATTCCCTTTCAGTCGGGGGATAACCAGATTCTGAGTAAGATGGCGCGGGGCTACTCCCATGAACGGTATCGCTCGATCATTGCCCTGATCCGGGACTATATTCCCCAGGCTGCGATTAGTGGCGATGCGATTGTGGGTTTTCCTGGTGAAACCGAAGAACAATTTCTAAATACGCTGCGCTTGGTAGATGATCTGGATTTTGAATTGGTTAATACGGCGGCCTATTCACCGCGACCCGGTACTCCGGCTGCAATGTGGAGCAATCAAGTACCCGAAGAAGAAAAGATGGACCGCCTGTATCGCCTCAATCGAGCGGTAGCTGCCAGTGCTAACCGTTGTTCCCAGCGCTATTTGGGCCGAGTTGAAGCCGTCTTGAACGAAGATATTAATCCTAAAGACCCCACGCAAGTGCGGGGCCGGACGCGCTCTAATCGGATTGTTTTTTGCCCAGGGACTTTAGATTTGCGCGGTAAAATTCTGCCTATTGAGATCACAGAAGCCCGGAGCTTTAGTTTGACTGGGGTGGTTGTAAAATAAAAACGTTCCCTTAAAAGGCAAATGCTTCTATGGGTAGAAATAAATTAAGTGTATTTATAATTTTGTGTCTATTGAGTCTAAGTAAAATAACGCCCCTAAAGGCACAAC
>JANNOF010000320.1:0-2474 GCA_031398925.1 Gloeobacteraceae cyanobacterium SOY_34_metabat_371
CGACCGACGCGCAGCCGGCGCGGCCTGAGGTGAAGAGCTATAACGTCACCGGCAACCTGACTCAGCGCCTGCCGCTCAACCTCTTTGCCCGCGCGAACGCGGACTACTTTTCCAGCATCACCACCCAGCAGCGCTACCAGCAGGATGTCTATCAGGCCACCAACCGCATGCGGCGCGGGCTTGCTGCATGACACTGTGGGGAAAGTAGCCACAGTTGAACACAATCTGGGGATGCTCTAAAGGCCCGTAGTGTCCTCTCTCACCTGCTAACAGTCTCTTAACAATAACTTCGCCACTTTGTGACTCCGAAGGCCAGGAGTCGCGCTCATCAAACACGAACCCATCAGTATAGTCCTGGTGCATCGCGGCATAAATTACCTGCTGTGGGTTTGGTGTTTTGGCAATAACCTCTACTCGAAATCGATGCATTACGTTGTTGGAGAATGGATTTGTGAGTTGGTTAGATATGGCTTTGAACTCGATTCATTATTATATCTCTGGGTTGGACTTCTACTTGAGCAGATTAAGATACTTTATAAATATTAATAGCTTTGTTACAGTTCTTTACAGAATCAGAAAGACAGGAAAAATCCATGCGTACAAAACACTGCTATAATTCACAACCAAGGCAAGCTGAACAACTTTGCGATCGCGCCAAAGGTTTAGATCATTAGAAGTATTGACAGGACACAGCATTGTTAGTCTTTTGACAAGTCTGTGAAAACTTATTTCTGTAACATAATCCTTAACAAATAATAGTCTCTTAATATTATGGAAAACTTAATGGTAGAGTAAAAATATACTGATAGCAAAAGCAGTATCAGCGTAAAAATATCAGGTAAATTATGTCTTTAACTGCTTCAACAATGTTGCCGCTAGGCACTAAAGCACCAGATTTTCATCTACCGGAAGTGGTATCTGGAAAGGCAACTTCACTTAGCACCTTTGCAGATAAAAAAGCGCTGTTGGTAATGTTTATTTGCCGACATTGCCCTTTTGTAAAGCACGTAGAAAAAGAATTAGCGCAGTTAGGAAAAGATTATTTTACAAGTGATTTGGGCATCGTTGCCATCAGTGCTAATGATGCAAAGAATTACCCAGATGATGCGCCAGATTCGTTACAAGCATTTGTAGCAGAACTAGGGTTTACTTTTACCTTATGCTACGACGAGAGTCAGGAAACGGCGAAGGCTTACACAGCAGCTTGTACACCTGATTTTTTTGTATTTGATAGCGATCGCCAACTTGTTTATCGGGGACAATTAGATGATAGCCGCCCCAGTAATGGTAAACCTGTAACGGGCGCAGATTTACGCGCAGCCATTGAAGCAGTGCTAGCAAGTAAACCTGTTACAAGCGAACAAAAGCCAAGTGTTGGGTGCAATATTAAATGGAAACCTGGAAACCAACCCAGTTATTTTGGTTGAAAGGCACTGAGTATTGGGGATTGGGTATTAGGTATTGAGAAATCTCCCTAGTCCCTAATTCCCATGACTATCAGTGTTTAATTTCTAAATTGAGGATGTAGCGTCCTAATTGGACTTTTTCTGACCATAATTCATATTCCAGTCGTAAATGCTCTGGTAAAGGGTGTCCATTGAGAGTTAAGCTACTAGTAAAATTCCGTAAACGAATGGGATCGCTAGATTGCAATGACTCAGTTGGCAACCAATAGCGACTAATACCATAAACACCCTTTTCCCAGAAATGACGGTAACTTACTTGAGCATTACCTTGCATAGTCATGATTACCCGGTAAGGGGAAATCTCCAGCCACAAAATCCTCGGACTGTTGGGGGCGTAAGCTTTGCTCTTAGTTTGGGAAAGTGTGTCCTCTGGACTGAAGACACTTTCTACTTCGCAGCTAATTAGGGGCGGTGCAGTCAATAGTAAATGGAACCGCTCAGTGTCTTTTTGATACAATGTCCCGGCAGTTTCGACAACAGACCAGATTGGTAGGTCAGTGGAAATAAGCGATAAGCACACAGGCTTGCGGTGATGAGTCAGCATGGGAGCGATAAGAGCTAAAAGCTATTGAAAAAAGTGAAATGAACATTAAGCAGTCTAATAGGTCAGGGTAAGAAACTAAATAGTAAAACAGCCTTAATATTAAGTGAATCCACTGCTTTATAAGCTACACAAATCCCGATAGAAATAGATAGGATGTGAGCTTAGACAGTAAAGACGGCGTTTTTTCTAGAGAGAGTTAATTCGTAAGTAAAGCTTATAAATATTTTAAGGCTGTAGCCTCAAAACAGTGGGAGTCGTTGTAGATGCTAGAAACCTTCTTGAGGGAGACTTCCCGTAAATTTGAGTAAGTTTCATGCAGCAAAAAACGATAGGATACTAAGGAAGAAGTAACCAGCAGCAAACCAAGTCGGTGATGAACTTCGGATGTCTTCAAAAGCCAGTGTATCCTAATGTCGGCTTTTGTTATAACCGTAGAAATTCAAGCAGGACTTACGCAAACAATA
>JANNOF010000352.1:0-4974 GCA_031398925.1 Gloeobacteraceae cyanobacterium SOY_34_metabat_371
GCTGTGGTAAAACAACCCTCCTAAAACTCCTGAGCGGCTTGCTTAAACCCACAAGGGGCACACTCCAGATCGATGGGCAAGATGTGTTGAAGCAAAAGATCACCCAGACAGCGCAGCGGGTGGGCTTTGTATTGCAAAATCCTAATCATCAACTTTTTGCCGAAAGTGTCCAAGAGGAGATCGCCCAACCAGGGGTTAATCCCGACTGGGCTAAGGAACTATTGGAGCGTTTGAATCTGGTACCCCAAAGCACCCAGCATCCCCAATCCCTTTCCCAGGGCCAAAAGCGGCGCTTGGCATTGGGGGCTGTCTTGGCCCGTCGGCCCCAGATATGTCTCTTAGATGAGATCACCGTCGGTCAAGACCCAGACTCTTTACTCTTGATGCTCAAAGTCCTCCAAGACTTTACGCAACAGGGCGGGACTTTAGTGTTAACCAGCCATGATCCCCAGGCCAGTCGCTATCTTGATGCTCGGATTGTGCCCCTTGGTGCGCAGTGACCTATGATGCTTTTTAGTGCATTGGACAGTTATATGGCGATCAAAAAGGGCGGCTTTGTAGTCGCCAAGCGGGATGGACTCACCGGAGACATTGCCCTTGCCAACGATACCCGTTGGCCTGAATACGTTTTTTCTACTCCCGGCGAGATCCTAGAGATCCGGGGGGATCATGCGTTTATTAAATTTGGGGCCGTACCGACCCCGCCCGTTTGGTTGCCTTTAGGGGCTTTGGAAGAACGGCTGTAGCAGGATCAACGCTTCGGACGGGCTGGCCCTGAAAATCCAGAGTAATCCTTGCGCCGCTTATCCGAATCGGCATCGGCCCGACCAACGTCATCCGCATTGGAGACTTTGCCGCGCAGCATTTGTGCCATTTCGTTGGGAACGGGGGAATATTTTTCCGCTACTTCGGGACTGATCACCCCTTCTTTTACCATTTGGAACAGAACTTGATTCATGGTCTGCATCCCTTCATAGGTACAGGTCGGGATCAGTTGCGCCAATTCATCGTAGATCCCACGGTCAATGTAGTCACGGGCGGTTACGGTGTTGATAAAAACCTCCATCACCGCCTGTCTGCCGCCATCATTGGAGGGCACTAACATTTGGGAGATAATGGCAACTAAAGATTCAGCGATCTGGTGACGGACAGGTTCTTGTTCACTGGGCGGGTAAATATTCAAAATACGGTCAATGGTGGAAATTGCACTATTGGTATGTAGGGTTCCAAAGACCAAGTGACCGGTCTGGGCGGCTTTCATGGCAATTTCCACGGTCAGTCGGTCCCGCATTTCTCCGATCAAGATAATATCCGGGTCTTCGCGCAACACAGATTTTAAGGCCCGCTCAAAACTATGGGTATGGATCCCCACTTCCCGTTGTCGGATCGAGCATTTTTGGGATTGGTGGACATATTCAATCGGGTCTTCAATAGAAATAATATTTTTCTTATAGTTTTCATTGAGATAGCGGATCATGGCTGCCAAAGAGGTCGATTTACCAGATCCGGTTGGCCCGGTTACTAAAATGAGCCCCTTGGGAAATTCAGAAATTTCCTTAAGCTTGGTAGGCAGCCCCAATTCATCAATACTTTTCACGATCAAAGGAATGAGACGGACCACCATGGATGGCCCAAGCAAAGACATAAATAAGTTGACCCGGCACCGGATCATGCCAGGAAAATAAACAGCGGTGTCATACTCCTGTTCTTGCTCAAAACGCCTGATTTGCTCCGCACTAGGCAGAATCTCGTTCAACCAGCGTTGATAGGCAGAATGGCTAACAGGGGGAAGATTAAAGACTTCGATTTCACCCCGGATACGAAAGCGGGGAGGCTCATCAACGCACATATGAATATCTGAAGCATTAAGTTGCATGGCCCGACTGACCAGTTCTTGAAAGGTCATGTTGTCGTAGGTGCCACTATCCATTTGATCAAGACGGGCAGTTCTGACCGTTTTGGGGCTAAGGGTGACGGTATCTAAAGGTTGCATCCTCTATCCCTTCAGTGGTTGCGGAGTACCCTTAGCATACCCACTATCGCTTGCGTGCGGACTCTTTTGCGCGACCCCGGTCCCGCCATTCTATAAAGGTGAGATAGACTACCCCCAGGGTTACAAGGGTCAATAGCGCTACTACGCTCCAAAAAAGAATCGCATCGATCATAGGATCAACCTACATCCCCCCCCGACCCCAGACAGTCAAGGCTATGGACATCATAAAAAAGACGATCAGAGCTACCCAACCAAGCGTCAAAATATCCATCGTTCAGAGCAGTGCGACTCTCCTATGATAAATGGATCTGGATTTCTTGACCGGAATTAATGGAATTCAAGCCCTGCTCTTTTAAGGCGGCTTTGGTCTTTAATGTATTCAACCGCTCCCTTCCAGCCCTTACCCAAAAAAACCCACGTAAAGCGTGGCATTGAGGGCACAGATCCTACGCTGTAGCAGCGGATTAAGGGTCATCCAGCCTTGGCCTGCGGCTGAAAAAGAAAAACCGGTAAAATCCGCTTCTAACCCTTGAACCTGGGATAGATCCAAGATCGTAGCCAACACCGGATCTAACTGCTCTAAAAGATACTCCAGATGATCTTCAATATGAACTTCCGCCAAAATAGTCTCGGTAGATAGGGCCCAGATCCCAGTAGGGCGCTCCAGCGGCCCGTTTTTAGTTTCAAAAAGTTCTCCCTTGACATAGGCAAAGCTAGGCTCAATACCCAGAGCCGCTGTGATCTGTGTAGGGTCTAGTTGCTCTCCTACCAAACGAAACACGGCATGGGCCGCTTTGAAATTGGGACTAACGGTGACACTCATCCGTATTCCTTTTGAGGCAAGATACCAGGGATTAGTTTACCTTTAATTACGAGAAGGCCCGCACTGTAATAACGTTCAGTGTCGGGATGAATCGTATCCTTGGCTACCATAATCTTACGCTAGACGATATGGGATAAACTTTGCCATAATTTAATCATGCTGGTACTTGATTGCAAGCTATACGGCAGTGACGCGCAGTTCGCCTTAATTGACGAGGCGATTCGGACTGCCCAATTCATCCGTAATAAGTGCTTGCGGTACTGGATGGACGAGCGCAAAGTTGGCAAGTACGACCTCAGCAAGCTATGTGCATCCCTATCCAAAGAATTTGATTGGGTAGGCAAACTTAACTCAATGGCTCGTCAAGCCTCAGCAGAACGTGCCTGGGCAGCTATCTCTCGGTTTTTTGATAACTGCAAAAAGAAAGTATCAGGGAAGAAAGGTTATCCAAAGTTCAAGAAAGATAGTCGTTCAGTGGAGTACAAGACTTCTGGCTGGAAGTTATCGACTGACTGTACAGCCTTAACACTCACTGATGGTTTTAAGATTGGTACGCTCAAAATTAAAGGTGCTAACGGTCTAAGTTTCTACAGTGTTGATCAGGTCAAAAGAGTACGGTTAGTTAAACGGGCTGATGGTTATTACGTGCAGTTTTGTATATCAGTAGACCGGACTGAAGACCTCACCCCAACTGGTAGAACGATTGGTTTAGATATGGGTCTTGAATCGTTCTATACAGATTCAAATGGCCAAAAGATTGAGAATCCCAAATTCTTACGTAAAGCAGAGAAAGCCCTAAAAAGATCACAGCGCAAGGTAAGTCGCAAGTTTGTTTGTACCAAAAAAGGAGAAAAGAAGCACAGGCAGTCTAATAACTACATCAAGGCTAAAAAAGCTTTGAGTAGGAAGCACTTGAAAGTCTCAAGGCAACGTAAAGACTTTGCAGTTAAAACTGCAAGATGCGTAATCCTATTTAACGATGTGGTAGCTATTGAAGACTTGAAAGTGTGCAACATGCTTAGAAATCACCATCTTGCAAAATCCATTTTGGATGCCAGTTGGTCAATGTTCAGAGATTGGCTAGAGTACTTTGGGCGCGTATTTGGAAGATTGGTGATTGCCGTATCCCCGCATTACACCAGTCAAGAGTGTTCTAGCTGCCATAGGATTGTGAAGAAATCTTTATCGACGCGCACCCATGTCTGTACGTGTGGCTGCATACTTGATAGAGATAAGAACGCCGCAATCAATATCCTGGACAAAGCGTTAAGACAAATCAGTACCGAGAGGCACTCGGAAACTGCCAACCTTGAGTTGGGAATCGCCTTGGGAGAGAGGGCCGCTACAGTACTAGAGCAATCTGATACTGCAAGTCGTCTCGTTGAACAAGGAACCCCGCGCTATGGTGCTTGCACTTAATGTCGGGAGGATGTCAGAGGAGAACGCAAGATCCATTGCACCGCTTGCGCTAGATCCGCAGCCACCTGATCCGGCTGAACCCTATGCTGATAGGCTCCTTGGATCACCGCTTCGCCAAAACCACTCGTGACCAAAATACCCCGTACCCCCGCATTATGGGCCAGATCAATATCCGTGGCTTTGTCACCAATCATAAAACTCTGGCTGAGATCGAGATCAAACCGCCATGCCGCTTGGAGGATCATTCCTGTATTGGGTTTGCGCCATGCGGACCAAAGGGCATGACTCGGGTTCATTCCGCCCTGAGTAGGACTGAGATAAGGGCAGTAGGCCATGCAATCTAAAACCGCCCCCGCTTCTTGATCAAGTAATTGCGCCAAGCGTTGATGTAATGCGTCCACATGATCGGCGCCGTAATAGCCCCGAGCTGGGCCGGATTGATTGGAAACAAGGACCGTAAACCAGCCGTGATCGTTTAAGTGACGTACCGCCTGGGCAGATCCGGGCATGAGATGTAAATCAGGGACGTGACGGATATACCCTGCCTCAACATTGAGCACACCATCCCGGTCTAGAAAAACGGCTTTTTGCACAGGTCCCCCTAGATCGTTTGGAGTCGCTAGGGTATTTTACTGCTAGCCCAGATCATCTTCTTCAGATCTGGGGTATATCTAATCATCCCTACGCGATTGATCGATGACTTACTCCTTACGTATTTGTGATCTACCCTTGCAGGACC
>JANNOF010000311.1:0-2846 GCA_031398925.1 Gloeobacteraceae cyanobacterium SOY_34_metabat_371
TAGTCAAAGGTTCAACCGAGGGCTGGCAGATTAGTCGTGAAATCTACCGCCAATACTTTCAGCAGACACTATTCGCTGAATAAATCCATAGGTGTACACTACATCCACCTTAGCGATGTCAGCGGGTGCAAGGTAGGAACCTGCTCCAAGGCGGCTGCCCTTTACAATAGAGGTAACCGTCGCCAAACCTCTAAGTCGGCCTATGCGATCGCCCACTACCCTTACTCCGCTAGAGGCTTTCCTTCGCCAGCCCAACATCGAAGGCTCCCCCGCCTGGGAGTTTGTCAACGGGCGCGCCCAGCAGAAACCCATGCCCACCTTGTTTCACTCTCGCCTACAGCGCAATTTGGTGAATGCCATTAACGGCCAAACCAGTGAGTATGAGGCGATTCAAGAACTGCGCTGCGTTGTGCCGCCCTTCTCGCCGGTTCCAGATATTGTTGTTGTGGCCAGCGATCGCCTACCCAAAGACGATGGGCCATTGTCCGGTGCCCCAGACTGGCTGATCGAAATTCGCTCTACCAATCAAAGCAACTTAGATCTGCAAAACAAAATTCTGCATTGTTTGGGCAATGGCACTCAGCTTGCCTGGTTAATTGACCTCCAACGCCAACAAGTTTGGGCGTGGCAAGGGCAAGACCTGCCAATGATTTACGCTGGTTCAGAACTGTTGCCCACCATTGGGGATATTCCTAGCTTTGCGGTAGAGACGGTTATGGCCATGGCTCGCCAGCGATAACTGTTAGCAGGCAGACAAAGGTGGAGAGGGGTTGTCGTGAATGAAATCGCTACCGGGCTGGATTGGTTTGAATGTAATACCTAAAGGCCTGTAGCTCTTTATCGTTGCGAATAATGCGATCGTAAAACCGGGGTTGCCAACCAAAATCAGGCCGCAGGAGACGCATATCGTGGGTGCATCGCCCCTTGTACCACCGCATCACCCGCGATAGGGAATGGGGCGACAACATGGGGTTGTGGTGTTGGGTTACACCACCGGGGGCGGTTGGCAATGATTCACCGGTATTGACCGTAGAGACGCGATTAATCGCGTCTCTACGGTCAATACCGTCATCACCCCGATCACCGATCACCACAATGCCGTGGATGTGGTCGGGCATCACCACAAACGCATCCAACGTGCAATGGGGAAATTGGGATGGAATCAAATCCCAGATATCCCAGGCCATTTGCCCCAGGGCTGAACGATGCATCACCCGATTGGAAATGTGGCCAAAAAATGGATGGTGATCGCCTGTACACACCGTCACAAAATAGGCCGCCGCCGTTGCATAATCCCAACCGGGCAGCCGGGCCGATGCAATCCGGTATTTGCCACGGAACTTAGCCTGCGCCATCGGGTGCATTCCTGAATCGATAGATTCAAAATGCCCAAAAACACTATAAAGCTAATCCACGTGATAAGCAGTAATAGCAAACTTGCCATCAGGGCTATAGATAGCTTCAATTCGTCTGTGCTGTAGATGGCTCCACCAAGCCTTGATGCGGTTGCCTTGGGCGGGGGCTGAACCCACTCTTTGATAGCCTTCATTTGTAAGCAAGGCTTCAAATTTTTCGACGGGCAATATTTTAGAAGTAATTTGTGGAATCCCGTCCAGCTTGTGTTTATCGAGGGTCATAGTCACCCTGATAAGTAGGTGAACGGAATTAAGCGTAGCGATGGAGGTAGGCTGAAGACCTGCTCATTAAGGTTGTTCCAGCCATGTCAACACCTGCCTTGCGAGTTGAACTGAGTGTAGAGGAAGACCGCACCCTGCAAGACTTGCGAGTGGCGACTGGAGTGCCTCAACGCACCAAGGACCGAGCAGACGCGCTTCGGCTGAGCCACCGGGGATGGACGCCAGCTCAAATTGCTGACTATCTGGGCTGGCGAGTGGCCACGGCCCGCACGGCCATTCATCGGTGGCAGCAGGACGGACTATACGGGTTGTGGGACAGTCCTCGCCCAGGACGTCGGCCACAGTGTACGGCCGCGGTGATGGCTGCGCTGGAGCAGCACCTATCGGTTGAGGCGCGCACCGTCAATAGTCGTCAACTGGGTCAGCATCTGGCTGATGTCCACGGCATCACCCTCAGTCGAGGCCACCTGAGGCGATTACTGAAAAAAAAGGTATCGGTGGAAACGCACCCGCCACAGCCACCGTCGCCGCCAAGACCCGGTGCTGCGAGCCCGGAAACAGGCTGACTTGGACCTCTTACAACAGGCGGCACGAGACGGTTATATTCGATTAAAGTACCTTGATGAGTCGGGCTTTGATAGCTGGAGTCCCGTCAGCTACAGTTGGTCCTTGATGGGTACCCAAAAGTGCCAAGACCAGACGGCGAAGCGCAGCCGACGGCTCAGTATTCTAGGGCTTTGGGAACCGAGACGGGACATGAGCTATGGCTTAGTCGTGGGCAGTCTCACCAGTGCCAGTTACATCCGGTTTATGGATTGGCAAGCTACCCGCGCCCAACGGCTGTTTGAGCGCACCGGTATTGCCACAGTGATAGTCCAGGACAATGCCTCGATTCATACCAGTAAGGCCGTGCAACAGCGGCGTCCTATCTGGCAAGCTCAAGGCCTAGATTTCTTTCAGCTGCCCCCGTACTGTTCGGAGATGAACCTGATTGAGACCGAATGGCATCAACTCAAAGCCCATGAGATTCGAGGCGAGATGTTTGAGGACACCTACGACCTAGCGATGGGTGTGATGGCTGGATTGAACCGTCGAGGAACCCAATCAGGTTACACCCTCAAACGCTTCAATTTTGCCTCAAATCGTCAAGCTAACCCTCAATTCCTCACAACCTAGCAGGACTACGTTTATTTAGAGCCAACTACTTAT
>JANNOF010000372.1:0-5098 GCA_031398925.1 Gloeobacteraceae cyanobacterium SOY_34_metabat_371
GACCAGCCAATCTAACAGTGACCCCAGATTTTGTTCTTGCATATTCCTATGGTGCCCCATGTCGCCACTCCGATGCAGGAGTGTTAAAGTAGCGGAAAGATTCAGTAGTAATCATGGACGAATCCAAATCCGAAGCGCAACCCAATACCGCAGACGCGCTCCAGGAACCCAATGATCCCAACGCAGAAGCACCCATTCCTGCTGGATCTGCTAAAGCTTTTCTCCAGAGCGGCCCTACGTGGCTCTATGACGAAGACGAAGGCATTGCCAATGCCCGTGATCAACTCCTCGGTGATTACAATCAGTGGGTCCAACTGGCTGGGGGAACTCGCCAAGATGCCTTAGATATTTTCCTCAAAGATTACCCCAATGGTCCCCTTAAGGCCGGGGAAGACACGGCGCTTAGGGCCTTTTTAGGCGCTTCATTCCCGTGGTTATTCCTCTACCGGGCCTTTGCCTACCGCACCGGGATCTTCAATACTGTTACTTTTGTGATCATTGCCGGGATCTTGGGCGGAATGCTTTGGTATGGTACCCAATCTAAAAAAGAAGCCCCACCACCGCCCCCGGTTTTAGATTCCACCGCCAAATAATCGGTATGAGTCTCTAAATCAGCTAAAGTTCCCCGACTATGGGGGAATACTAAGTTATAAAAAAATGGGGTGACTATGCACCAAACCGGAGTGCCGGATTATTATGCACTTCTGGGCCTAGATCCCAAGGCCCGTAGCGACGAAGTCCAAAAAGCCTTTCATCGTTTGGCCCAAAAAACCCATCCCGATACCCTACCTATGGGGTTAGGGGCAGAAACCCGTAGGGCGCTAGAGGAAGACTTTAAGCGTATTAATGAAGCCTACAGTGTGCTCAAAGACCCCCAAAAGCGCCAAATTTATGATGCAACCTTGTCTCCTGAAGGGTCCCCTAAAGTAGATCACTGTAAGCAAGAAACCCTAGAGGAGATTGCGGCGCTACGTGAACAAGGGGATATTGAAGGGGCGGCGCGCGCGGCGGCTGAACTTCATCGCCTTTTTCCCCAGGCACCGGACTGTGCGCTAATTTACTCCCAAATTCTTCAGAGCTTAGCCTTGACTCTGGCCGATGCAGGGGCCTTAGATGAAGCCATAGCCTATCTCAAGCTGGCGCAAAAAATCAGCCCAGACCCCGTATTGCAACGGCAACAACAACGGGATCTAGACCGACTTAACTTAAAAACTACGGTTACCTCTGTGTCACCGCCCCCTAGGCCGAGCAAACCTGTGCAACCCCAGTCTTGGCAGTGGATCGCCCTCGGTGTAGTTTTAGTTGTCGGTAGTGGGATCTTTTGGAGCCAAAGATCTCTACCTCTAGGGAAAAAATCTGAAGATCCTAGGGCTTCGGTGATCCCGGTACCCCCAGTTACTGTGCCTTCTGCGCCTAGTATCCCCCTCAAGTCCCGCTTTAGTCCTGAATCCCAGCTCAAAACTCCCACCAAGCAACCCCGTAAACAGGGAACCATTGTGGTGCGGGCGTATTTAACGGCTGAGGGGGCCATGGTCCGTACTAAAATCCTACGTTCTTCGGGACTGATTAAGATCGACCGTGCGGCAACCAGTACGGTACTCAATATGCTATCTACCTCCCCCAAAAAGGGGAAGGTGACCAAGCACATCGATATTCCTTTGCGCTACCAGACCTTAGCCAATGGCTACATGCTGTATTAGCGGCCCATGCCCACATACCAAAAACCCGCTTGGGTCATAGCCTGGGGATCAAAGAAATTGCGTCCATCGATCATCAGAGGCCGATTCATCAGTTGGGCTAATTTTTCAAAGTTGAGATTGCGAAACTCTTTCCAGTCCGTGACGAGCACTAAAGCATCGCAGGTTTCGGCCAAGCGATAGGCATCGGTTTCAACGATCACATTGGAAAGCCCTTCACGAATGCCGGAGGCAGAAACAATGGGATCAAAGGCTTTGACCCGCGCCCCTAATTTATTAAGGTGTTCGATCAACGTCAAGGCGGGGGCATCCCGCATATCGTCGGTATCCGGCTTAAAGGTCAGCCCCAACAGCCCAATGGTTTTGCCTTTGAGGACTTTGAGTTCCTGTTGGAGTTTTTCTACAACCCGAAACCGTTGGTAGCGGTTGGTTTCCACCGCTGCCTTGAGGACCAAAGTCTCATAACCATAATCTTGGGCCGTATGGATCAGCGCCGAGACATCTTTAGGAAAGCACGATCCCCCCCAACCTACCCCAGCTTGGAGAAATTTTTGCCCAATGCGTTGATCAAGGCCCATACCGTAGCTGACCTGCGTTACATCGGCTCCGACCCGCTCACAAATATTGGCGATCTCGTTGATAAAGCTGATCTTGGTTGCCAAAAACGCATTGGCTGCGTACTTGATCATCTCAGCAGAAGCCAAGTCAGTTACCACAAAGGGCACAGGCTCCCGATGGGGGGTGTCGCTGAACTGACGCGCTAAAATAGGCGTATACAATTCACGCATGATCTCGATGGCGCGGGGACTATCGGACCCCACCACAATCCGGTCGGGGTTAAAACTATCCCAAACCGCCGATCCTTCTTTGAGAAATTCTGGGTTGCTGACCACATCAAAGCTAGGGGCTAACGCCGTTGGCATCCCAGCGGGAACTGTAATGCGCTCTTTTACCCCTTCTAGGATCAACATGCGGACCCAGTCCCCGGAGCCGATGGGCACGGTTGATTTATTGATGATCACCCGATAGGTATCATCATCCAGGCACTCTCCAATGCCACGGGCTACCGCTTCGACGTAGCGCAGATCACTCTCCCCTGTAGGTAAAGCCGGAGTACCTACAGCAATAAAAATTACTTGACCTTGGCGGACCCCTTCGGCAAGTTGGGTCGTGAAGTGGAGGCGCCCAGCACTATGGTTATTTCGTACGACAGTTTCTAGCCCAGGTTCATAGATGGGAATACGACCTTGATTTAAGGATTCGATTTTGGCTTGATTATTATCAATACAGGTGACGTCGTGGCCAGTTTCTGCCAAACAAGCCCCCGTTACTAAGCCGACATAGCCTGTACCCACCACCGTTACGCGCATGATGCACCTCTGTATAATGTGGAAATCTTAACTTATTATGCGGCTAAAAATAAAAAAAAGATCGTTACTAGATCACAGATTTTTAAAAAATTATCATTATGATCTATCGCTAGAAAGAGCGCAGAGCAAGTAGATCTACTTGTTATTTAATGTATTCAACTTGAAAATAAAGGTATGCAAGTAATTTTTATATGGTGAAATGAAACTCTTGCTACCATACAAACATTTATAAGGTAATTAAATTCTTAGCCCTCTAGATGACTGGTAACAAAAAGGATATTGATGAGACTAAATCGATACTTTCTGGCAAAGTATTGACAGGAACTGCGGCAATTAGGCGCGTGGGCACACATTCAATTAACGCGGGCGTTCTTTGCTCCGCACCAGATCCAGAAATACGGCTTCGAGGCTCGGGCGCTGGAGTTTGAGATCGAGCAATACCCCGCCCACTTGGGCGAGTTGGGTTGCAAAACCAGCGGGCTCCCCGCGAAGTACGCCTTCCCACACCAATTGATCCGGGGGGGCCTGTCGGTCGCCACTGACTTCGAGGGTTACCATACGGTCCGCGAGGGGCTGGGGATCGGCCAGTTTAAACCGCACCCGATAGGTCTGGGTCACGCCTAAAAGCTCATCTAGACTGCCTAAACCGACCAATTCCCCTTGGGCTAAGATCCCCACGCGGTCACAGATCTGCTCTACATCCGAGAGAATATGACTATTGAAAAAAACCGTCTTACCCTGATGTTTGAGGGAAAGGATCAGCTCGCGCATTTGAAAGCGACCCGTAGGATCTAACCCGGACATGGGTTCATCTAAAAAAACCAGTTCTGGGTCATTGATCAGAGCTTGGGCCATTCCGATCCGTTGCAGCATCCCCTTGGAATATTTACGCAATTGTTTGGCCCCAGCCTCCGGGGATAAACCCACCCGCGCGAGTAGTTCAGTACTGCGGGTCTGGATCTCAGTCTTCGAGAGATTAAAGAGCTGACCCGTAAAACTAAGTACTTCCAGGCCGGTTAAGTAATCATAAAAATACGGATTTTCGGGTAGATAACCAATTTTGCTCTTGATCCCTTGATCCCCTAGGGGCTTGCCCAAAAGATAGGCTGTACCCGTTGTGGGTTGGGCAATGCCCAATAGGATCTTGAGTAGGGTCGTTTTACCTGCACCATTGGGACCCAGTAAGCCAAAGGTTTCGCCCTTGCGGACCTGAAGGGTGCATTGGGTTAAAGAAGAAACCAGGGTATTCAACCAAAATCCAGTTCGGTACTGTTTGCCCAAACCCTGAATGTCAATCGCTAGATCTGCTTTAACCGAGGCAGTGGTGGTATTGAGGGCAGTTTGCATGGCAACAATGTGGATCAAACTTGTTTTAGAGTACCCATTTTAGGGGATGGATTCCCCTAATATTCTAAGGGCAGCTCTAGGGCCACAGCCCCCAAATAGCCCCGCCGAAAATCCAGTAAAAGCTGTTCAGCCGCCTTTAGGGTTAAGCCATGATGTTGATGTTCTGCCATCATTGCCAACCAAGCCTCACCCGTTAAGCCCTCTGGATCAAGTCCATAGCGCTCTTGGAGTTGGGCCGGGATCAGGGCTAATAGTAGATCAAAGAGGGCTCCGGCTACCTGCTCACGGTTATAACTGGCCTCGCCAATATCATCACAGATCGCCAATTTCACCGCTGCTACTTGGTCATCCAAGCGCATAGGCAAGATCCCTGGACTATCGAGTAGTTCGATTTCATCAGATATACGAATCCAGCGCACCTGACGGGTTACCCCAGGGCGCGGCGCACTGGCGGCGGCGCGTTTGCCGACCAAACGATTGATCAAGGCTGATTTACCCACATTGGGAAAGCCCACTACTGCTGCTCTGACGGGACGAGGCAAGATCCCACGGCGGGCGCGGCGGGCATTAACCCGCTCTTGGGCCACACGGCTCGCTTTGAGTAACGTCCTAACTCCATCTCCCTGCTGGGCATTGGTCACGATCACAGTGGGGTGAACTGCTTCTAGGGCCTGTTGCCAAACC
>JANNOF010000006.1:0-3645 GCA_031398925.1 Gloeobacteraceae cyanobacterium SOY_34_metabat_371
TGGCTTGTTTAGAAGACCGAGCAGTGCGGGGGGCTTTGATCCAAGCGGTTTTAGCCGCCACAGCCCAGGCCCAGCGTTTAGGTCAAATGGATCTGTAGATCTTATAGATAGGGAAACTAAACTTTATCCATAGTGCTGTAATGCCTTGTGGGTAGTGCGCTTAGGAAAAGTCTTGCTAGAATCTGAGAACCCTGGCTTGACCCCGAGCCGTCTGACTAAGAAAAACCAAGCGTGAGGCCGATTATGCCTGGCTGTGCAGTTTATTATTACCAATCCGCTGGATCTGCTTCTGCAAGGGATGTACGCTGCGGTTTAATTACTGGTTAGGCAAATAACATGGCATTAGATGTCTGGATTGGAGAACCAACAAGATTCGCGGGTAGGCCTGCGGTCTCGTTTGAGCCAGAAGCTTATTATTCGTTCTTGTATCCACTATTCGAAGAGTTTGCACAGTCCAGCGGGCAGATGATCGATCCATACGACGGAGCAAAGTTTGAGTCTTTCGAACTGAATAGTGTTCTTACATTGGTGGATAAAGCGCGAGAAATGGTCGCTGCACAACCAGAAGAGATTAAGGTTCACATGGGCACGAACATGGGCTCTTATCTTGAGCCGAAACACGAAGAGATTTATTGTTCCGTAAACCGATATGAATACTTGGAGTTCATTGAAAAGCTGCGCTTAGCAGTAGTTGAGGCTCAGCGCACCGGCAAGCCTTTAGTTTTCTTCGGTGACTAAAAATTTGCCTAACCTTTCAGTCAACCTGACCGCCCACTCGATGAACGACTGGCAATATTTTCAACCGACCAACGGCTGGGCCGATTTCAGTGAGCATCAAGCATTGACCGACGCTTTATGGGATCGCTTCACAATAGACAATTGGCATTATTTGAACTTTACAGCAGGAAGTTCCGCTTGGGAGTCGCGCCAAGACGGCAGTATTATCCGAGTTCACTATGTGAATGACCATTTCATCGAATTTGCTGCGCAGGCCGGAATTGCACGAGATTCCGCTCGTTTGCTCATTACGAGATTTCACATCTCTCCCGTCACAGAAGAATAATAATGAATAGGTTTAAGTTATAGCAAATGTCTAAGTTATTAGGACATAGACTGGAAATAGTATTGTGTATCTCCTGAGGTCCGTGATGGCAAAACCGTACAGCTATGACCTACGCCAGAAGGTTATTCAAGCCATTAGGGAAGATGGTCTCAAAAAGAGTGAAGCTAGTCGCATCTTCAATCTCAGTCGCAATACCATTGACCTTTGGTTAAAGCGTCAAGCGACGTCGGGTGATTTCAAAGCCAAACCGACGAATCCACCAGGCAGTGGGCACAAGATTATTGACTGGGAGAAGTTCCGGGAATTTGCCAAGACCAATGGGGATAAGACGCAAGCAGAAATGGCTCAATTATGGGAGGGTGAAATTAGTGCACGCACCATATCACGGGCACTTAAAAAAATCGGTTTTACGCGAAAAAAAAGACCTACGGCTATCAAGAGCGCGATGAAGCCAAACGGCGAGCATTTGTAGCGCACTTAGCGAGCCTAGACCCAGCCAAGATTGTTTATGTGGATGAGTCAGGTATGGATAATCGAGAGGATTATGGTTATGGCTGGAATGAATGTGGGCAACGCTTTCATGCCCTCAAGCCAGGTCGTCGGGCCGGGCGCGTTAATATGATTGCGGCCCTGTGTCAGCAGCAGTTGCTGGCGCCATTCACGATTGAAGGTAGCTGTAATCGAACGGTATTTGAGATTTGGGTGGAAGGTTGTTTACTCCCCGTACTTAGTCCTGGGCAAGTAGTAATTTTGGATAATGCCACCTTTCATAAGGGGGGGAAGATAGCAGCGCTACTTCAACAAGCGGGATGCGAGCTGTTGTACTTGCCCCCCTATTCTCCAGACCTTAACAAGATTGAGAAATGTTGGTCTTGGTTAAAAAATCGCATTCGCAAACAACTCAAGCGCTCCGAGAGTTTACGAGATGCAATGGAGCATGTCTTACGACTAGCGTCCTAATAATTATGGCGACTGCTATACTTACCATGATGGACATCAAACTCAACGATTGGAAGAATTCCCGTGTCTACCGGGAAGTGAAGGCTGAAGTAGAGGAAGTTGCAGAGGTGCGCGGCAAGCTAGAAGGTAAGCTGGAATCTGCCAGGAACTTTCTGCGATTAGGCGTGGCTCCCGAAATTGTTGCCCAAGCATCGGGGATTTCCCTGGAAGAAGTACAACAGCTTCAGCAAGCTCAACCTTAACGAATGAAGTCCAAAAGTCGCTCCACCTGACACCGCCCGGAAAGGGCGTTGCGGGTGAGATAGGTCGCTAGGCTGCATATGACTAACTCATTAAATTTTCCCAGGAAGTGGAGCGATTTACGACCCGAAGACATCGGCAACCTTGAGAAGGAACTAGCCCGCGAAACCTGTTCTGGTCATCCATTACATCAGGTCCGCGTAAAAGCACTTTACCGGCGGTATCCTCTCGATGATGTCTTATTTGAAGTGTTTGACTTGGATTATCCCTATTACTGCGTTCATCTCACATGGAGGGCAGAGTCAGATCCGAATTGGCCCGATATTACACGCTTTCGATCTCTGGAGGATTTCTGTACTAATTACCAAATGACCTTGGAGATCGACGATGAAGACCCAAGATGGCAGGCTGAGAAGTGGAGATTCTATAAACCCTAAAAAAGGTCGAACAACTTCGTCCAGCCAACACGCTAAAGTGCGTGACTGATGAAGAACGTTAGGCTGCAATGGTCACCGAATAGCAAATCAGGAAGCGCAGTGAATTAGTTTCAGATAGCGGAATAGATCCACCGCCCAAAGGCTTTTACTCTTGCTCTGCGTATGGGGTAAAACTATCCAAACTTGATCGTTAGGCGGCTTCATTCTGAGTTAAGACTACATGGAAAGATTATTGGTCAGGTATGAATGTTAAGCTTTATCTAAATACACCAGGAGCGTGATCCCTATGGCTTCCATTACAATTGATCTTTCAGACAGTCAATTTCAAAAGCTACAGGATTTAGCAAGGGTGTATGGCATTGCGATTGAAGTGCTTTTGAAAGCAAGCCTAGATGATTGGCTAAATCTACAAAAAGACGATTTTGATAATGCAGTTAATTCTGTGCTCATTAAAAATGCTGAGCTGTATCAGCGTTTGGCATGATCCGCTATTTGACACTAATTGAAATTTTAGAGCTGCATCGCAGAATTCTTGAGCAATCCGGAGGAGCATTAGGTATTCGAGATTTGGGTTTGTTGGCGTCAGCGATCACCCAGCCCCGAATGACCTTTGGCGGAGAAGATCTGTACCCAAGTTTGCTGGAGAAAGCAGCAGTATTAGGTTTTTCGCTCATCCTGAATCATCCATTTGTAGATGGCAATAAACGCAGCGGTGCTTATGCATTTGTTTGGTTTTTACAACAAGCAAAAATTTTAGTATTTATTGTTTATAAATATCAATTTTTTCACCCGGAAGGGTCGACGGATAACAAGAATGTATGTTTAAAAATTCGGCATTTTTTTACCATACTTTTTAAGAATCGTTCTAGTTTTTGGTGTTGTTTTTTCCCATACATATTCCGGAATATCCATTCTTTCTAAATTAAGTATTTTTAACAAACGTTC
>JANNOF010000045.1:0-3593 GCA_031398925.1 Gloeobacteraceae cyanobacterium SOY_34_metabat_371
AGCTCGTGCAGTCGCCACCGCGGAAGGGCTGATTTGGAAGGGATTGGCTGGCTCTGATACCGGAAACAATCAGGAGAAAACAGATGTTGAAGATGTAGAGGATGATATGAGCGTCTAAGCAGCGGATGCCGATGGAGGCGCGGTACTAGAGCTTGATGTTGCTTGAATCATCGCCGCAATGTTCACATAGAAATATGCATTGAATCCCTCTTTAAAAAATTCACGCCCTAACGTTAAATTCAAATGAAGGCCCTGAATTTGAAAGCGTCTGCGCAATTCATTTGGCGCCCTTGCTCTTGGCTTCCGACTCTCCTAATTCCCGGACATACAATTTCACGACACCTTCTGCCATAACTTCCTGACCATCCTCAAATCCAGGACTTACACCGATCGCCAGATACATTCCGTCCCGGGAAAAGTCTATTGACGCTATGCTTGCAGGGAAGCGTTGATACTGGCGTAACCTCCTCTTTGCAACTGCATCCCAAAGAGCGACAATGCCGTCGCCACCGGCCGAAGCAAAGGTACCGTGAACTGGATGAAAAGCCAGCGAGTTCACGGGATAGACTACGTCAACGCCGTCGGCTCCTTGCTGGCGATGGCACTTGAAGGCATACTTCCGCGACTGCGACTCGGGGCTTGGGTCAAACCATTCCACGGCCACTCGACCTTCAATACTGCTGCTCGCATAGCCGGCATCGTTAGGCATGCATGCCACACAGCGAGTCATGAATTTTAAAGAACTCTCGCGTCGTTGCCAGGGCTCGACCTCCAACTCATTGGGTAGTGGTTGTGAGGACTGCGTTGCCAATAGTCCGAGCGTTTTGATGTCATATATGAACAACATACGTGAGGCCATAGCTACCACCAGCTTAGTTTCGGAGAGGGAAAGCGAAAAGGGTTTACTCGGAAGCCGAATTGTGTTGGGAGTGTGATGATCTCGAGCAGGGAAATGAATGTGAAGCGTTGAGTCCCAGGATGCTGATACGAGCATGCCATTCGTCATACTATACACGACCGACTTGACCGGCGCATCATGCGTGCTAAGCACTACCTGCTCTCCCGTTTCAATGTCAATCCTATCGTTAGGCGGTCAGTTCAAACACCGAAAAGCTCAAAAGGTCTGGAGGGAATACCTTCTAACGTCCCAATCCAGGCCTCCACTGAAAGCTTCCTGAACATCTCTCCCGAAACTTGCAACCAGAACAGGTGCGCGGTGTTCGTATTTGCGAATCAGCTGGCTGCCAGGTGCACCTTTGACGTCGTATAGATAGACATGTTTGTCCCATGAGGAGACAAGTAATAGATTAGAGGAGTCTCTTGAGAATTGGAGAGCAGAAATGGCATCTCTAGGAGATTCTGAAAGTTCTAATTGAGCTGTTAAGTGACCGTTAGCAGACCTTAATTAATTCGAGTGGATGGTCGTAGCTCACTAGAAGTCATTTCGTGCTTTGGTTCAATCCGATTTGACGTCCAGCTCCAGCGACATCAACAAAATCAAGGTTCTGTCTTACAAAGGCGAATACTTTACTTTTCAACAACGTTTTGGCCACTCCGTATATTGGGAAATAATCGTGAGTTAGTTGGAAATGCAATAAAAAGTGAAGCGATATCTTGCCGTACTGCAAGGAAAGGCGGTCACGGTGCAAAATAAGTTGTATCAATCAAACCGACGCACTTTCTGGGGGAAGGTGTCCGACTTCGAAAGCTCTAACTCGCTATCAAGTAACACTAGGAAGTCTGCCTTGCAAGCATTTCAACTCCTAACATGACTTTACTTCCTGCCGTAGAACACGATACAAAATGGGCAAGAGGAAAAATGCTAATGAACATGAGCGAAGTGATAGAAATAGCATCAATCACTACATCCCATGCTCCCGTTGAGCGGGACTCTATCCAGTATTCAGCCAACGAACATTGCCCAACCGCTACAAGGTGGAACATTCGTCGGAGCTTCCCTTGGAACTGGAACTCTGGTAGTGGGTCAACCGCAAACCGCAAATTCATTTGGCGGTAGATATTAACTCAGGTCAGCAATATGGTCAAACCGGAGAATTGACCAGCACGAGTGCACGACTTGACTAGCAGGACAAAGTAGCAATCAGCTCAATTAAAGTATTGCACAGTTACAGCAGCAGGATCTACAGTCTTGAGGAGCGTCTAGTCTTCAAAGCAATCGAGCTTCAGCCTGTTCGTGTAAAATATGGCAAATCGGCAACAAGAACGATTGTATTGCCCAATAACGAAAAGAAGTAATCTAAGGATAGAAAACCGACGGGATATCGCCTACTATTTATCCTCCTACTGTTCCTCCATTCTCCCTCCTGAACATCTCTTGATCGTACGACGGAAACCCTCCGCTCTCCCTAATATCCCTTGATCGTGCGATTGAATCGTCCCAACCACCTAAATCATCCTTTCCGCTCGTGTCTCGCGACCTTTCGGCTTGGGACGAGGATATTTGCAATCCTTTGCAATATCTGAGCATTTGGTTGGATCTTTTGTTCCGCGCGTTCATTTCCTCTGTTGCTCTTTCTGATCGCATTCCAGTAGGCCGTGATGCGAGTGGGACGCGGTGGTTGGGAAATCGTCGGACGGTCGGAGTATCATTCTTCCGGGGCGGTGAAGTAGTCTTCAAAGGATGAGCTTGGAACGTCGAATTTACAGTCCCAGCCTCAACAGATAGCTCCACCGTTTAGCATGTCTTTAGGCCAGAATCAGAGTCAGAATCAGAATTCGACTCAGTCACAGCCTGCGCAAAGCCCTGGTTTCTCACTGTTTGGCACGTCTTTAGGTCAGAATCAAAACCAAAACCAGAATCAATCTCAGCCTGCACAAAGCTCTGGTCTTCTTAGTGGATTGGCAACTCAAGGCGGAGGTTTGGGCGCGTCGATTTTGTAAGTGTGCAAGTCAGGATTCTGGCCTGCATTGACTGATGATCCTCTCAGCGGCTCGTCGATCTCGGCTCACAAGCCTTCCATGCTCTCTCTTGGCACTAATGCAGCCCAGCAACAATCGGCTGCCTTTACTAGTGCACCATCAAGCTCTCAGCAACAGCCAACTTCCTCTCTTCTTGGTAGCCGTCTCGGAGGCGGAATTTTAGGTCAATCTGCTACCACTCAGACCGTTCCGGGCGTCAAAATAGACATTTCCCAGATAAGAGGGACTACACGTTTCAACGACCTTCACGAAGAGCTTCAGAAGCAAATTGAGCAGGTGGACGCTTTCATCCAACAACAAATCAGTTATTCTGCCCAGTGTTCTGCGTTGATTCCCGCGCATGCTGAAAACCTCTCGTATATTCCAACAGACGCTGAATACCTGGCAGGAAAAGTGGATACGGTAGAGCTTGCTCTAGATAACGACTCCGCCGTTATCGCCAAATTAAAGGAATTAATTGCAAAAGATGCCGAGGATGCGAGATTATCCTTCCGCGCTATCGAAAATCTAAAACTTCCGCACCAATTTCATTATTCAGGTGCATCTTTGGGATCTAGCCGCGCCGCCATGAACGTTTCTATGGATGGATCGGACGATGCTCCTACATCGGCAAACTTGGTTTCATACTTCTCCACTCGAGCTGATGAATTCGC
>JANNOF010000050.1:0-5900 GCA_031398925.1 Gloeobacteraceae cyanobacterium SOY_34_metabat_371
GGGCTAAATGTGAATTCTGACCCCCAGCTCCCTACCAAATTGGATGTTAATCAGGTAATTCCCCAAGGATCTATAAACAATTTAAAAGCTCAGATTAAAACTGAGTCACCAAAAGAAGAAGAATCGCGCTTACGCATTGAAGAGAAAACGGCAGAAGCTAAACGATGGCGTAGCGCGGTTTTACTGATCCTTGGATCTATCATCACTGTTCTGATCCTCGGACTAGGGGTTTATATTATTGTGCTGTCCGATCAGTCAGAGGATTTTAAAAAACAGATCTGGACAGGGATTATCGGCATCGGCTCCGGGATCCTTGGCTTCACGATTGGCAAATCTCAGAAAGAAGAAGAGTAACGCATAGGCCCTGCAGTTTCCCAAGCTGAACGACCCATGATCTAAGCTCCTTGTCCCCTATCTAGCCGCTCCATGATCCGGTTGCCCTGCACCTGGAGATCCCGCACTTGGTTGATCGTGTCCTGAGTTTGCCCTTGGAGCGTTGTGACCTGCCCCTGGAGCGTTATGACTTCACCTTGCATCTGATCCACGCGGGCAATAGTGGCATCCACACGGGCAAAAGTCGTTTGTGCGATCTCTACCAAGGATGTAACGGCCCGTTGCATGGTGGCCCGGTCATCTCTCCAGTCTTGTTCATCCCGTTCCCGCTGATCCCGTATCTCTAAATTCGCCGCCCTAAGTTCAGCAATGCCTTGGGTATTGGCTTGTATAGCGTCAGCTAAGGAACTGACAATACGCTCTACGCGGTCTAAACGATCTTCACTCATGGCTGGATCTCCTTAGCTGTGTGGGCTGTCGCTGGGTACAGGATTATCCTTAAGAACGAATATAACTGCCCTACCCCGTCTATGCGGTCAAATTGATAGAGCTTCAGTGGTACCCACTGAAGCTCTATAAGCTGGAAATCATATGGGAGTGATCTATTAGCGATCTGGATTTAATTCGTAGCTAAAGCGTGACTAAGTTACCTACCCCTTTTAAACAAGAGGGGAGCACGCCTTAGCGTACTCCCCATGACCCCCCTAAGCTCCAAACACAACCAACGGTTAAGCCGGAGAAGTGATCCGAACCTCTTTAAGAGAGACGACGACGACGTGTATAGGTAGTCGCAGCAGCTACGCACCCAAAGCCCAAGAGGGCCAAGAGGGGAGAAGGCTCAGGTACCAAGTCAACCTGAGTACCACCCAGACCCGTGGTACCGAAGTCCACAAAGGTACCGCCAAAGACCGAAATATCGCCGGATTCAATGGGCACTTCACTGGTGATGTCGATCCCGACTACGCGACCAGCAAAGTCATCCGTACCTAATTGGGTGCCACCAGAGTTAAGAAACTGGAGCGCAAAGGTATCAGGAGTAGTACCAAAAGTTCCGTCAGTACCAGGATTCTGGGTGAACTGAACATCAAAAGAGAAGAATGTACCGAAATCAACGTTAGGGGAAGGAAACTCCAACGTAGAACCCGTACCAAACTGACCACCATCACTGATCTCAAAGGTGCCATCACCTAAATCGGTGGTGAAAGCGCCCAAGTCAGGGGCAGGCAATACGCCGTCCGTAGCAAAGTTGCCCACGATTACAAAGTTATCGCCGGTGCCAACTCCATTATTAAACTGGAATACAATACCACCGATGAAATCCTCAAGACCCTGACTACCAGAACCAGGATCGTTAGCGGTACTGATGGTAATGGTAAAAACCGAAAGAGTCTCATCAAAAGCTTGGCCCACAGGAGCAGCAGCCTGAGTTACAGAAACGTTCACAGAAGCAGCTTGAGCGCTGCCTGACATGGCGGCACAGGCCAAAAAACCAGCGGCGGCATAACCCAAGGCAGATTTGGAGATTTTGTTCATTATTTAACCGTCAAGGTGATGGTCCTAAAGATACTACCACAAATCATTGCTGACCAACAGTTAGGAGCATCCGAACAATGAAACTAATTAAATCTCGCCCCAAAACCCAAATCATAACTTGCTCTAGGTAGGGATCTCAGGACTTTTAAAAAGCATAAAGTATCCTAGGCTACCTAATTTCTACAGGTCCTGGCCCCCCTGCAACGCAGGGATCCAATCCCGTATAGATCCCCTCAAACCCGCTTGGGCTATCAAAAGTGTCGGGTACGAGCGTTGGGCATAGTCGGTACCTGTTTGGAGGGGAAAAGGGGGTTCATCGAGATCAATCCACACAATTCCTGTTGATTTTGCAATAACCCAAACAGCAGCAAGGTCCCAAACCTTAGGGGTTGCTTCGACTGCTCCAATCACACTCCCTGTCGCTACACTAAGTAAGTGATAAGAAGAAGCCCCTAAAGAGCGAATTTTATAGGGAAAAAATTTGCCCAATACATTTAAACTTCTGGTGCAGAAACTAAAAAAATGATCTTTAGTGGGCGTACTCAAGTCAGGACCAATGGGTTCTTGATTGAGAAATGCCCTAGGATTGGCTCCAAGCCAGCCATAACAGGTCTGTTGCACAGGGGGAAAGGATAAATAGCCAAACACGGGCATACCCCAATGCAGTAGACCTATGGAGATGCCCCAAAGGGGAATTCCCCTAGCAAAATTAGTAGTGCCATCTAAGGGATCTACCACCCAGCACCATTCACATTCTGGATACACTTGCGTATTTTCTTCGGTCAAAATGCCATGATCGGGAAACTCCTGGGCAATGGCACGGCGGATCTGCTCGTCAGCCCAGAGATCGGAGGCGGTGACAAGACTGCCATCACCCTTGCGTTCAAAACTCCGTAAGCCTTGACTATCCTGTAAAAGTCGTGCCCCTACCCTAGCGGTAAGAGCCGTGGCAAAGTCAAGGACCCGTTGTTCCCAAGTGCTATCCAACAGTGTGCTCATGCCCCCTAGCCTAAGTCAAATTGGCTACAAGTCCTCACAAATGATCACGGTTCTAAATATTTTTTTCAATTAGATCCGTTAATCTAGAGTTCACTGCTCGCGATATAACCATGTCCCAATCCACAGAAAATCAAGATTACCGCGTTGAGATTATCTCCAAAATTTGGGGGTACTCCACCGGCATGATGTTTATGTGTATTCCTTTGACGGCAATTACCGAAAGTGGCCCCATTTTACCCATATTCGTCATTGTGGGGGCGGCCTCTGCTACAGCAGCGATTTGGGGCTATGGTACTCGTCAAAATACGATTTCTGAAAGCGAACTTAAACGCCTTGAAAATCGCTTGACTAACCTGGAGACCATCATTACCTATGAAGAACCAACGATCCAGCGCAAAATTCAATCCTTAAAATCCCAAATTGACGCTTAGACCTTAAAGACTGCTCATAGTAGCATTCATGTATGTTGCTAGCATGATAGCTATGTAGCTTAGTGCAAAGTAAGCGGGGGATACGCTCTTCCTCTATGATGAGCAAAAATGAGATCAGTTCATGCCTTCCGAGCAACACCATCAGGCCGATCACTACCAGCAGCTAGGAGATCAAGCCCTGGCGAACCAAGACCCTGAACAGGCCCTTAGTCACTACACTGCAGCCCTCAGGATCTTTCAGGAAATAGGGGAGCACCTCCAAGAAGCGATAATATTACGGAATATGGCACGGGTCTATATAGTCCAGAAACGGAACCAAGAGGCCATTGCCCTATACCAGCAAAGTTTGCGTAGTCAAAAAGCCCTAGGGGATCAATTGGGGGTAGGAGCAACGCTTTATGAATTAGGTACATTGCTATTAGCTGAAGAGAAACGAACCGAAGCCCGCACCCATTTAAATCAAAGTTTACGCATCTACAGGATCTTGGGGGATAGGGCCGGGGAAGCCCTATGTCTGATCCAACTAGGGTTAGCCCATATTCAAAGTAAAGAATGGAACCAGAGTACGGCCACGTTAACCCAAGCCCTAGAAATTATTACAGACCCCAGAGATCAGGGGCAGGCGCTAGGGCTATTGGGCCTAGGGTATTTACAATTAGGACGTTATCACGACGCCATCCAAACCTTTCAACAATGCATCCCCATCTATCAGATCTTAGGGGATCAGCAGTCAGAGGCCCAAGTCCTTAATGATATGGGAGGGGTCTATGCGCAGCAACAACGCTGGACAGAGGCAATCCAATTATTCCAAGAAAGTTTACATTTGCGCAAAATTCTAGGTGACCGTGCTGGAGAAAATCAAACCCTGGGTAATCTCAATCTTGCCTATCTCCAACAGGGATTATGGGAAATCGTTGAACCACTCCTAAAAATTCATCTGGATCTACAAAAAGAACTTAACGACCGTATTGGAGTGGGACAAACCTTAATGAATCTAGGGCTAGTTTATGCCCAACAAAATAAACCCGAACTCCGGGATCACTACTTTCAAGCAAGTCTTACCCAACATCGGGCCACAGGCTACGCTTTTGGTGAAGGACAGACGCTAATGAATATGGGAATTATGGCCGCAGCCGAAGATCAAATCGATCAAGCCACTACCTATTTTGAAGCGGCCCTAGCCGTACTTCCTCCGCAATCACCCCAGTATCAACAAGTTAGCCAATGGCTCGGTGGCTAGACTAGGTGCCTGAGGATTTATCTCACCCCTAGGAGAGAGAAAACACTGCTTCCCAGGTATTAGGATCAAATAGTTAGTTTCAATGAGCAATTCCCATGGGCTGGTTAAAAAGACTCTTTGGTTTAGAGAAGCCTACAACTCCGCCACCAGTTGTTGCTACCGCACCCTCCGCGAGTACATCTTCTACGGCTGCTCCCACTACCGAAGCCATTCCCCTAGAGCGACTAGGACTCCACGGTGATTATGATCAAAGTGGTCTAGCCAAACGCGTAGCAGCGGCCTTTGATGAGGATGATGCCATTGATGACATCACCACCCTCTATGTTGCCCAAACAGGAAGTACTGTCGTTCTGAAAGGGAAAGTCCCGAATCAGGCTATTTTCAATAAGATTGTGGCCGTAGCCGGACGAGTTCCCGGCGCTACTTCTGTAGATAGTAGCCAAGTTGATATCGGCGCTTAATCGTTAGACCTCTTGATCCAGTACTAGGCTCTGGTACAAACAGAGGCTTTATTATTGTTTGGCTGTACTTGGGCAAGAGGTCCTTTGAGAAGACAGGCTTAAATCCCAAAGATGGTTAATCATCTTTGGGATTAATATATTTGGCGCGCAAGGGGAATGGGCCACTAATAGTTCACTATCTTTTTTAAAGACTGTAAATTCTTGTTACAGTGATAGGCATTCCCCGATGCGTGAACCATGCGAGCGTTTAATCCTAGTGAACCGATTCTGCGTCGTAAACAGCATGATCTGGCGGCCCAGGACGAAAAGGGCCTATGGCGCATTCATTGGCGGATCGGATCCATAACCCTTTTCGATTCTTTTTTCACACGCATAGACCAAGTGTTCTTGATTTGGGGCCTACTGACCCTGCTTATTTTCAGTACCGCCCAATTTTTGTATCTTGATTGGATGGTGCAAGCGGAGGTCTGGAGCGTACTCGCCCTAATGGGCGTGGTGTTAATGGCTGTGTTGAGCTGGTGCTGGGTCGTTGTGGAAAAGGTCAGTTGGCTGATTGGGTACTGGGCCTTGGTGATCGGCGTTGGTATATTGCTTACTTACCTCAGTATCACCCATGTTTGGGAGGAAATAGTCCTTCACCTCGGGCCAATGTGGTTACTTCTGAGTGCCTTGGGTTATCTAGGCACTGGCTTCTCGTTGCGCTCTAGAGCTTTGATATTAGCTGGAATTTTGCATGGTTTGAGTGCTTTTATCTTTATCAATGTTATGGATTGGCAGTTTCTTGGAACAGGACTTATTCATGGGGGTAGTTTATTTTTACTCGGCCTATGCCAGTGGGATATGTACCCACCACAGGAGCAGCAAAAATAAACAGGTTTAAAAAATAAACCCCGCCAATCCTGG
>JANNOF010000088.1:0-3315 GCA_031398925.1 Gloeobacteraceae cyanobacterium SOY_34_metabat_371
CCCGCCGCCGTAGCGCCACTCCTGAAGACTGGAATGACGCGCGCCTCCCAAAAAGAGATCTACCGCCCCAAATCCAGCATAGGCTTCAACATCATTTAGCCAGACCTGTTGCATCCGCAGCGGAGGGTCTGGGTGACCCAGGTTAATAAAGGCCCCGGCCCCCTCAGTAAATTCAAAACTGCCCACGGTAACGGCATCGACTCGTTCCGCAACAGCTTTTAGCCCCTGTTGTTCAACTTCGTGCTTAAATTCCCGTGCTGTTAAAACAACCGCAGTACCTTGCTCGATCCGGGCATTGACCTGATCAAAAGTACGCAAGACCCACTCCTAGGCAAAGCGTTGCCCCAACTTAATCGGGTCGCGGACGGTGATCTTCTTTTTGTAGATGGAGATCAGCTCATTCTTCTTGAGTTCCCCCAACAGACGGGTAATCGTGACACGGGTGGAACCAATGGCCTCAGCAATGGCCTGATGGGAAAGTCTGAGATCAATGGTGACTCCTTCTTTGGTTTGCACCCCAAAGTCGCGACAGAGGACCAACAAAAAGCTCTCTAAACGAGATCCCATATCCCGATGTGCCAAGGTCTCGATCATCATCTCAGTTTGGAGTACACGGGCCGCTAACCCTTGATAAAGCAAGATCGACAACTCTGAATCGGTGCGTACGGCTTTTTCAACATGATCAATGGGGACGGCGACCAGATCGACCGGGGTAAACGCCACAGCATGATAGAAACGGTCCGAGCGATGCCCTGTGATTAGAGACAGCACTCCAAAAACACTATTTTCCCGGAGTAGGGCTACGGTGATCTCTTCGCCACGTTCGTAAACCCGTGAGAGTTTGACCGCGCCCCGCATCAAAAAATACACCCGTTCGGCTGGATCGCCGGGGAAAAATACGGTTTTGCCCCGTTCGTAGTGTTCCGCTGTGGAAGGCAGAAACCCAGAATCTAACTGGCGAAATAATGCCGATAACGGCTGATCAAAGGAAGTAGCCAAGGACTCCTCGAAACACCAATGTAATGATTAAGGTTTGACTGAATCGGAAGAATGCATTGTAGCACTTGATACATAAAACCAAAAAAATGTTCAGATGTGACACAATTACCGATGTTTTTTAGAGACTTGCGCCCATGGGCAACCCAACTTGCCCTTAAGCACCTCCCAGCCTAGGGTCTAGGCAGGGGATAACAGTATTATGCCGCGTGAGATAAATCGATGAAGCATCTTCCTTTAAAGCCACTCGCCTTCTTAGTTTTGCTAACCTTAGGAGCGACACCAGCCCTAGCCCAGTTTAGCGATACCCAAAATCATTGGGCTGAATCCTATATCAATAACTTGTCGCAGCGGGGGATCGTGGGCGGTTTTCCCGATGGTACCTTTCAGCCCGACCGTCCGGTAACCCGGGCTCAATTCGCTGCCTTGGCGGACAAGGTTTTTCAAGCCCAGGGTCAGAGTAACCGCATTTTTAGCGATGTTCCCATGGGGCATTGGGCCTACAGCGCCATCCAAGATGCCAGTGCCCAGGGCCTAGTAACGGGTTATCCCGATGGTACCTTTCGCCCGGAACTAGGCGTGACCCGTGCCCAATCCTTAGTTGTCTTGAGCAAAGGGGCAAACTTGCCAGCGGCCTCTTTAGCCGTGCTCGATCAGTACCAAGATAAAGCGCTGATCCCAGCTTGGGCTGAACCTGCCGTAGCCAGTGCCACCAGCGCCCAGATCCCGGTGAATTATCCCAACAACTCTGTGATCGCTCCTAACCGGACCGCTACTCGGGCCGAAGTTGCCGCCTTTATTTGGCGGACCCTCAATGGTCGGGCAACACCTCCTGTTCAAGAAGCAAGTAACAGCCTCCCTAGCTACGATGCGCGCGTTAGCGTCGTCCAGGCTGGAGCTGAGCTGATCACCAAGATCCAAGGTCAAGAAACCCTCTTTATCGCTCCTAATGAGCGTCGGGGCTATTCGTTAATTTTGGACCGTCCCGTGCGCGATCAGGGGGGCAACGTTTTATTGCCAACGGGCAGTGAAATCCTAGGCTCTTTTGTCCCGGCACGGGGTGGTACGCGCTTTGAGGCCCAAGGGGTCCGGCTCCAAGGGCGGATTTATAGCCTTAATGCCAGCTCGGAAGTGATCCGTGATACTAAAGATCCCCGTGAATCCGCTCTGGGCTCCGTGGCGGGCGATGCCTTTTTGGGCGGAGCCGCCGGAGCGATTGTGGCGGGCGTGACCGGGGACCGGGTGATCGCCACCGAAGAAGTCTTGGGCGGAGTACTCCTTGGCGCCTTGGCAGGGAATGTAACGGCTCCGAGTGTGGTCGTTATCGATGCTGAAACGCCCTTGGAATTGGTGATCCGTGAGGATTTCCGATTGTATTAAGTACCTGATTGAACACGTTGGTGGGGTTAGGGTCGGTCTAAGGGCCGACCCTTTTTTCTTGGATCTGGGGAGATCAATTTTTTTGGGATATCATTACGATCCATTGCATTTCTTAAGATGGCATAAATATTTATGTCAAAATTTAAGTAAGTTTAAACATTCCGCCAACTCTTTTAGTAAAGTTGTGGAACATAAAAAGATTTTTCTCTGGAGGTCGCCATGCCAACGCCGCAACGGTTTCGCTTTATTTGTACGCTCACATTTGGAGATATTTCTGGTCAAGTTCTCGCTTGGCTGACGGTGATCTTCATTAGTGTTGCTGGGGTTTTAGCTAGTTTAGCCGCGAACAACCCTTCCATGGCTTATTTCACCGTGGCTTTGATCATGGTAGCCTCTTTACCTTTTTTACTTTTTGCCTTTGTGACTACACTTTTTAATCACATTGAGCTAGAAGTAATGGACGAAAAATCAGCCCAAGCCTCGGCATTTGGTCGTCCTATGGCACCACAACGTAGCGTAGTTTAGTCCAACCCTTGACGCTATTTGAAACATTGTTGGCGTTATATATCCCTTTTGTGGGCTGGAGCTTAGCTGGGTTTCTGGTGAGCAAAGTAGCTCCTGACTGGGTGCCCCGGTATTTGGCTTTAGCCCTTTTTTGGATCGGGGTACCCCTAGTCATTGTTCATTTTCTGCGCATTGCGGATCTTAATGGCTCCGTTTGGCTAGCAGGGGTTGTGGGTCTGGGAACCGTTACCTGGAGCCTGGTGCTGAGTTGGCTATGGATCAAGGCAACGGGGCAATTTATAAAGCCCGTGGCGCGGGGAAGCTTTTTTTTGACGGCGACCATGGGCAATACGGGCTACCTGGGGTTTCCCGTGTCTTTAGCCTTAGGGGGCTTACCTTATTTTGGGTGGGCTGTTTTGTATGATGTTATGGCCA
>JANNOF010000111.1:0-3618 GCA_031398925.1 Gloeobacteraceae cyanobacterium SOY_34_metabat_371
CGGTTGGGTTTGATTTTGCAAGGCCCAATAGGTTTGGGTAGCCCACTCTTTGAGGGGGAGGCGGTCTGCATCGGGAATTACCATTTCTTCTTTGAGTTTGGCAATCTCGCCATCGATCTCATTAAGGGACAAACCATCCCGACAGGCCACTTCTACCAAGCGCACAAAGAAGGTCTTGAACTCAAGATCGATGTCAACGGTGGATCCTGACGCTAAACGGGTGTCCGGGAAAACAGCCATGACTTTACCTTCTTTACAGTTCTTTTGGTATCGTAATATTTTTTAACAAACTAGTCAAGCCAGCGCCCAAAGCCCTTGGGCTTAGTTTTGGTGCTCGCACAATCCAAAAAGCCTTTACGGAGGGCTTCTTTATCAAAATCACGGCCAATAAAAACGATTTGATTGATCGGTGGGGTTTTCCATGTTTCGTAATCAAGGCGTTGGCGCGACCCGACACGGTGAAACACTACCCGGTCTTGGTGCTCCTTGAGCCAAAGGATTCCCTTAGCGCGAAAGACGCCTTGGGGCAGGTTTTGGAGAAATTTATCTAACTTGCGGACCGCTAGGGGTTCTTTGAGTTCGACCGAAAGTGAAATGAAGCCTTCTTGCTCAAAGTGGGGGCTAGGGTCGTGGGCGTGATCGTGTTCACAATGGTCATGATCATGATCGCAATGACTATGGTCCCCATGATCATGATGCCCATGGGCGTGGTCATGGCTAGGCACCACGGCTTCGGGTTGATCAAAATATTTATTGACTTTAAAGGACCCCACATCCAAGATCAGGCGCAGATCCACTTGTGCAAAGGTGGTATCGAGAATCGGAGCCTCAGGATTCATCTCGCGTAGGCGTTTTTTAACCTGGGCTAAACGCTCTGGACTCACTTCATCGACTTTATTGAGGAGCAAAATATCAGAATAAATGATCTGGTTTTGAGCGGTTTCAGAAGTAAACAAGTCTGGAGCAAAATCAACAGCATCAACTACGCCAACAATGCTGTCAATGCGCGTCAGAGGCCGTAGTTGGGGGCTCATAAAACTCAAGGCCACTGGGGCCGGGTCGGCTAAACCTGTAGTTTCAATGATCAATTGATCCACAGGTTGGGGGCGCTCTAGGATGCGTAGGGTGGCGTCGATTAAATCATCGCGCACCGTACAACAGACACAGCCGTTATCTAGTTCGATCATCGATTCATCGGTCGAGACAATTAGGGCACTATCAATGCCAATATCGCCAAATTCATTGACAATGACCGCTGTTTTGATGCCTTGGTTATTGGTCAAGATATGGTTTACCAAGGTAGTTTTACCGCTACCCAAAAATCCAGTAATGATCGTGACGGGCAGGCCACGGTCTAAGTGCTCTAGGGTCATGACGCTTCCTCGCTTATTGGATCACTGTAACAGAATTTACCAATCCCCTTGTGATCCCCTAGGTGTTTGTGCAGGGGGCAGGGCAAAGATTTGCCCCTCTGCTTTAAAACCCCGATTTAAAACCCCAATGTTAATATAGTTAGGCTAGATAAGGCGGCAGTGGAAGCTTTTATCCAAGACCTTAAACAAAAGATCCGGGGAGAAGTTCGGTTTAGTGAACTCGACCGGGTGCTCTATAGTACCGATGCTAGTTTTTATCGCATCAAGCCCTTAGGGGTCGTGATCCCCCGCTCCGAAGAAGATGTGATCACCACCGTCCAGGCAACCCGCCAAGCCAAGATCAGCGTTTTAGCTAGGGGTGCGGGGACCAGTGTTTCCGGGCAAACCGTCGGTGAAGGGGTTGTGCTGGATTGCGCCAAATATCTCAATCGCGTCCTCGAAGTCAACCGCGAAGAGGGCTGGGCCTGGGTCGAACCGGGGGTAGTCCAAGATCCTTTTAAGCAGCTACTCCAGCCCTACGGCCTGCGCTTTGGCCCAGAGACTGCGACTTCGAGCCGGGCCACCTTGGGGGGTATGGCCGCCAACAATTCCGCTGGCCCACGTTCCATTGTCTATGGCAAAGCCATTGATCATGTGTTGGCCTGTCGGGTTGTACTGAGTGATGGATCGGTGGCGACTTTTGGGCCAGTGACCGCAGCGGAACGGCTGGTTAAAAGCCAAGGCAGCAGCCTGGAAGCCCAGATCTATCGCCAGATCCCCCCATTGATAGAGCAGTACAAAAATGAGATCCTGGCCCGTTATCCCAGACTGTTGCGCCGGGTCAGTGGCTATAATCTCGATGCTTTGCTACCCGAATTCCCTGAATGCTCGCCCTTACCGGACCCGGATCAGCGCTTTAATCTCGCTAAACTCTTGGTCGGATCGGAGGGGACCCTAGGGGTGATCACGGCCTTAAAAGTTCGTTTGATCCCGGTGCCCCCTGCTACGGCCCTGGGAGTAGTGCATTTTTCGGGCCTAACCGAGGCCATTGAAGCGGTCAACTTGATCTTGGAACTCAGTCCCGCCGCCGTGGAACTAGTGGATCATCAGATTTTGGGTCCGGCGGCGCGTTCCCAAGCCTTTAAAAATCAAGTCGGCTTTTTAGTCGGTGATCCCCAGGCAATTTTGATTGTTGAGTTCCAAGCTGAAAGCGCAAATGCCCTCAAAGACCAGCTTGTAAAGCTCCAACAACGTTTAACCAGGGCGGGTTTGGGCTATGCCTGTAGTGCTGTTTTTGATCCGACGGTCCAAACTCAGGTGTGGAATCTGCGTAAGGCGGGTTTGGGCATGCTGATGAGTGTCAGGACAGAACGCAAGCCCGTGGCCTTTGTGGAGGACCCGGCGGTGCCTGTGGATCGTTTGCCGCAGTTTCTCAAGGAATTTCAACAGGTAATTGCCGATCATCAAACTACGGCGGGGTATTACGGTCATGCCTCGGTGGGCTGTTTGCATATCCGTCCGGCCCTCAATATGAAGGATCAGGGGGATATTGACCGCATGAAATCAATGCTCCATGCTATTAGTGACCTCACGGCTCAGTACGGCGGGGCCATGAGTGGGGAGCATGGCGACGGGTTAGCCCGCAGTTGGCTAAATGAAAAAATGTTTGGCCCCCAGATTTATCAAGCCTTTGTAGCGGTTAAAAAGACGTTTGACTTTGAACAGCGCATGAATCCCGGCAAGATTGTCCACGCGCCCCAACCGGATCAAAATCTCCGTTTTGGGGCAGCCTATAGGACCATTGATCTGGTTACGACCTTTGACTTTAGCCGCGAGTTGGGCATCGCCCGAGCGGTGGAAATGTGCAATGGCAATGGTACCTGTCGCAAACAAGATGTCGGGGCCATGTGTCCTTCATTTCAGGCCACAGGTGAAGAAATGCATTCAACTCGGGGCCGGGCCAATGCGTTACGGGCGGTTTTTGCGGGCCAAGCGGAGGGGATCACCTTTACCAGCCCGGAGCTTTATGAGGCTTTGGATCTGTGCCTAAGCTGTAAATCCTGTCAGACCGAGTGCCCATCCAGCGTCAATATGGCGAAACTCAAGTCGGAATTTTTAAGTCATTATCATGCCGCCCACGGTACATCCCTGCGGGACCGGGTGGTGGGGAATATTGCCCTCGTGAACCAAGTGGGGTCTGCGACCGCTCCGGTTTCTAACTGGTTACTCAAGAGTCCCTTGGCGCCTGTTGCCAAAAAGATCCTGG
>JANNOF010000125.1:0-16401 GCA_031398925.1 Gloeobacteraceae cyanobacterium SOY_34_metabat_371
TCGGCGAACGGCGCATTGCCAACACCAGCTTCTACACCGATGGCTATAGCCGTTTTGATCTGACCTTGGCGGTCCCGATCAATTCAGCGTTTACCTTGACGGCCGGGGTCTTCAATATCTTTAATGAGCAGTACGCAGCCATTGCCTCCTTTGGTTATCCTGCGGTGGGAACCAACTTTAAAGTTGGCCTAGAGGCGACTTTCTAAGGATCTCTTGCTGGGAAGAATTAAGAAAAAGGGTTGGACTGTGGTCCGACCCTTTTTTTGCAAAAAGTCTGGGGAATCATAACAAAACATTAAGGGTCGGTTCATAAACCACCCTTTTTTTTACCTGATATTGGTGGATATACACAGGTATTAACCCCTAGACGCAAATAATTTCTATAAAGTTCTCAAAAAAACTATTTTTTGTTCATTGTGAACTGTTTAAGGAGGGATGGTCTGGCCTATCATAATGTGCAATGTCTTGTTATAAGGTGTGCGGAGCGATGAGTGATTTTGTCAGGAAGTCTAGCCAAGCTGGACGTAAAGCTGTGAGCCGTTTCGGATTTGGGGTCCAGCTATTTTGTTTAGCTTTAGTGAGCGCCGTTTCCTTAACCCCCGTGCGGGCTGAAGAAGTCCCTACCGCTACTCAAGCTAAAGATGCCCTTACAGGTAATGCTCAAGACCTAACCGGTGCAACGGGATCTTTTAGCCCGGTACTGCCGGATATCAGTCCTTTGGATGTGGCTCCTTTGGTTGCCCAAGAACCCGCCCCTACCGCTGCTGCCGACGAAGAAGAGCCTTTGGATCTTTTGGGTGAATTTAACGTTACGGCCCAGCGCCGCCGGACCACAGAGCGGGAAAACACCCAGACTACCTATGTAGTCAGTAAAGAAGATATCAAAGCCCTCGGTGCTCGGACGGTTACCGATGCCCTCAAACTTGTGCCGGGCTTTAACTTCGCCGACACCCTTGGGGGACTTGTTTCGGATACCAGTAACTATTTGCGCGGGTTAAACAGCCAACGCTTTGTCTTTTTGATCGACGGCGCACCTCAATCGCGGGCCTCTAACAACCGGGCCGATACGGTGGGTACTTTGCCCGTTACCAATATTGAGCGCATCGAAGTCTCAACGGGTGGTTCAACCCTCCGTTATGGGGCAGACGCGGTGGCGGGGGTTATCAACGTCATTACCTCCATCCCCGAAGGACCACCCAAACTCTATGCGGCGGTACAGTTCGGTAGCTATGGCTTCAGCCAATACACCTTGGATTACTCCGGGAGTAACAGTACTGATCCTGAGAAAGCCGGGTATTTTGCCTATCAGTTGGGATACCAGCGCAGTTCAGTGATCAACGATTACGTCTATACCACCACCATTGGGGCGATCAACGACCTGGGCTATTGCGATAACGACTTGCCCGGTGGCTGTTTTGGCGGTGACTTCCGCGATGGCGATTTTAGCTCGACCCGTAAACTGATTGGCGGCTATGTCTTCAGCGATTTCTACTACTCTAAATTTGTCTTCAAGCCCGGTGATGATCATAAGATCACCGTTTTCTTGAACCAAGAAAATCGCCGTACCGGTTCTGCTACCAACCGGGTTGGATGCGTCTATAACGACGAGAACTACCAAGGGTATCTGGGGTATGGTTACAAAAACCCAGCCTACCTCCAATGTATCGGGACCGATGAATCACGGGATTACGGAACGGCTTCTGCTACCGGTCTGGATAATACCAACGACACAACCCGCGTTAACTTGGTGTGGGATTGGAACCTGAGCGAACTCAATACCCTCACGACCCAGTTCTCCTACTACAGTGCCTATTTAGCCTTTGCAAACCCCGGTTCTCAGCGGTTTATCACCAATCGGGTGCTCGATGCTTCGATCCGCTATACTGCTGAACTTTATCCTGGGAATACCCTAAACTTGGGTGCTGAACTCCGTGATACCCGTTCGACCCAAGCGGCGGCCATTGGTTTGACGCCATTCCAAGACCCGAACGTGGATTTTGATGCTGAGGGCGCTCCCAAGCAGCCTTCCTTGGACAAGACTATTTCCTCTTGGGCCATTTATATCACCGAAGACCTCAAGTTCTTTGATGGAGCGTTGATCGTTAACTTTGGTTCCCGCTTGACCAACAACGTCTTCTATGGGACCTTCACTACCTCTGGAGCTGGTTTCCGCTATAACTTCGGTGGTGAGAAAGGTAAAGAGATCTTTGGTCTTAAGTTCAACTGGTCTCAATCCTTCAAAGCGCCTTCTCTGTCTGACCTGTTTAACTCTGGACCCATCAACCCTCCCTTTGATCCAACCGCTGGTCCAGGGTTTGGTAACGCCGCGGGCAACCAACAGTTCAAAGCCAACCCCGATCTCCAACCAGAGGTGGGTGTCGGTTATGATATCGGTTTGGATATCGCCTTTAGTCCTTCTTCTTTACTGCGGGTCACCTACTACCGGACGGATCTAACCAACGCAATCAGTGATGGTAGCCCCTTGATTGGTGTCCAAAACATCGGCTTCGGTTACGCCTATACCTTCCAGACCCTCAACTCCCAAGCTTTCTTGAGCACGGGTTGGGAATTTACGTTCCAGTGGGAAATTGATGATCGTTGGTCTTTAAACGCATCCCACTCGATTGTTGATTCTCGTCCTTTGGGATCAGCAGAAGAGGACCTGAAGGATTCCCCCTTCCCTGTCAATGCTGGTTTTTACTATGACTACCAGACCATTGATGTGCCCTGGAACACCAGTGGGATCAGCTTGACCTACGATGCTCCTGCCTTCTCAGCTACCTTGACCGGGCAGCTCGTTGGCCCACGTCCGGTATTCTACGGTAACTTCTTCAGTGAAGGGTACAGCCGTTGGGATATCACTACCCGCATCCCCCTAGGATCTACCTTCACCCTAACCGGTGGTATCTTCAACATCTTTGGGGAAGAAAATGTCCTGGCTAACAGCACGCGCTTAAGTGGTAACGGTGGGGTTTCAGCTCCTGGCGCTACCTTCCGGGTCGGTTTAGAAGCTGTCTTCTAGATCTACTACAGCTAAATTCAGCCCCCCGGATCTTCTGGGGGGCTTTTTATGATGCCCTAGGTGTAACCAAGGCAATAAAAATGAATTAACTTATCATCATGTGCCTTTTCTTATAAGGTGTGCAGCATAGTGGATGTTTTTGGCAGCAAGTCCAGCCAACCTGGTCGTAAAGCTGTGAGCCTCTTTGGATTTGGGGTGCAGTTATTTTGCCTTACTTTAATAAGCGCTGTTTTCTTGATCCCCGTGCGGGCTGAAGTAGTCCCTACCCCGACAGGTAATGCTCAAGATCTAAGGGGGGCTACGGGATCTTTTAGCCCTTTAGCGGTGGCCCCCTTGGTTGCCCAAGTACCCGCCGCTAGGCAAGAAGATCCTTTGGATCTTTTAGGTGAATTTAACGTTACGGCCCAGCGCCGCCGGACCACAGAGCGGGAGAACACCCAGACTACCTATGTAGTCAGTAAAGAAGATATCAAAGCCCTCGGTGCGCGGACGGTTACCGATGCCCTCAAACTCGTGCCGGGATTCAACTTCGCCGACACCCTAGGGGGAGTTGTTTCGGATACCAGTAACTATTTGCGCGGGTTAAACAGCCAACGCTTTGTCTTTTTGATCGATGGCGCACCCCAATCACGGGCCTCTAACGGCCGCGCCGATACGATTGGAACTTTACCTGTTATCAATATTGAGCGCATCGAAGTCTCCCTTGGGGGTTCGACCCTCCGCTATGGGGCAGACGCGGTGGCGGGGGTTATCAACGTCATTACCTCCATCCCCGCAGGTCCACCCAAACTCTTTACCTCCGTGCAGTTTGGTAGCTATGGCTCCAGTCAATACATTGCGGACTACTCTGGAAGCAACGGTGTTGATCCTAAGCAAGCTGGGTACTTTGCCTATCAAGTGGGCTATCAACGCAGTTCAGCGATCAATGACTACGTGTATACCTACACTGCCGGGCCGATCAATGAACTAGGTTATTGCGATACAGACTTGCCTGGAGCCTGTTTCCCCTCAGTTGATGATGCGGGGAATGTTGATCCTGGTAACTTTCGTAAAGGTGACTTTACCGCAAACCGTAAATTGATTGGCGGCTATGTTTTCAGCGATTTCTACTACGCTAAATTTATGTTTAAGCCCGGTGATGATCATACGATCACGGCTTTCTTTAACCAAGAAAATCGTCGTACCGGATCGGCAAGTAATCGACTCGGATGTGTTTATTACGCTGAAAACTACCAAAGTTATCAGGGGTATGGCACCAAAAACCCAGCCCATCTCAAGTGCTATGGAACGGATCAATCACGGGATTATGGAACCTCCTCGGCTACGGGTCTAGATGACACGAACGACAGCACCCGCGTCAACTTAGTGTGGGAGTGGAATTTAAGTGAACTCAATACCTTAACGACCCAGTTTTCCTACAACAGTACTTTTCTTGCCTTTGCTAATCCTGGATCTCCGCGGTTTATTAATGACCGTGTTATCGATACTTCGATCCGCTATACGGCCGAACTTTATCCTGGGAATACCCTGAACTTGGGTGCTGAACTCCGTGATATCCGTTCGAGGCAAGCTGCGGCTATTGGTTTGACGCCTTTCCAAGACCCTAATGTGGACTTTGCGGAAGACGGTACACCCAAGCAAGCCTCACTAGATAAGACCATTTCCTCTTGGGCCATTTATATCACCGAAGACCTCAGATTTTTTGATGGCGCCTTAATCGTCAACTTTGGTTCTCGTTTGACCAACAATGTCTTTTATGGCACCTTTACCACGTCTGGTGCTGGCTTGCGGTATAACTTTGGAGGCGAAAAAGGCCAGGAGATCTTTGGTCTTAAGTTCAACTGGCAGCAATCGTTTAAGGCCCCATCGGTCTCAGATCTGTTTAATGGTGGGCCCATTAATCCTCCGTTTGATCCAACTTCCACTGCTACTAGCGGTCAAGATAACTTTCAATTTAAAGCTAACCCCGAGCTACAACCAGAAGTAGGCGTCGGTTATGACCTTGGGCTGGATATTGCCCTGAGCCCTTCAGCCTTGTTGCGCGTCACCTACTATCGCACAGACTTATCTAACGCCATTAGCGATGGTAGTCCATTTGTGGGGATCCAGGACATCGGCTTTGGTTATGCCTTCACCTACCAAACGATCAATGCCCAAGCCTTTTTGAGCACGGGTTGGGAATTCACCTTCGCCTGGGAAATTGATGATCATTGGTCTTTGAATCTGTCCCACTCCATAGTCGATTCTCGGCCCTTGGGCTCGGCGGACGCGGATCTGGCCATCAGTCCTTTCCCCGTGCAAGCCGGGTTTTACTATGAATATCAAACCATTGATGTACCTTGGAACACCACCGGGATCAACGTGACCTATGATTCTCCGCTTTTTTCGGCTTCCCTGACGGGACAAATTGTAGGGCCACGCCTTGTGCTATTCGGCAACTTCTGGAATGAAGGGTTCAGCCGTTGGGATATCACTACCCGGATCCCCCTCGGATCGGTCTTTACCCTGACGGGCGGTATGTTTAATATCTTTGGGGAAACCAACGTCTTGGCTAACAACGCACGCTTGAGTACCAATGGTGGAGTTGAGTCTCCTGGGGTTACCTTTCGCGTTGGTTTAGAAGCTACCTTTTAGATCTTTAGCATCTTGATCAAAAGCAACGCCCCAGAATTTAGTTCAGCGAGATTATTTTTGATCTAAAACTTCTTCTACTAAATTAATCAAGGCCCCCGCAGCCCCTGGGCGGCCCATGGCTGCCTTGAGGAGGGTTTGCGTACGTTCATACAAAGCATCATCTAAAAGAAAGGGTAGCGCGGCTGTCGCCACATCCGTAGGGGTGAGGACTTTTTTGAGTTCCGGTACGATCTCGGCTCCAGCTAAAAGATTGGGCCAAGCCAAAAGCCCCATACGGCGGATCAGCCAAGGATTGATCCAACGGGCGATCACATCCCCTACACCCGGTAAGCCCATGAGCAGTCCCGGTACACCATCCCAGGCTTTCATAACTTCGACTTTATTGAGGGCGACCATGACCACCATCGGTACGCCCAACGCCCCCAATTCGGCGGTGTTCGCCCCGACTGTGGTTATGCACACGCGACACAACGAAAGTACATCGTAGGCTGGAAATTGTGTCCAGAGCTGGATCTCTAGGCCCCTAGCCGTGACGAGATACCAGATCCCTTGACGGTCAACGAGTTCTGCGGTGGCTCCTCCCATCAGGGCAATATTGGGATTGGCGGAACTGGCATAAAAAGCCAGCTTTTCCGGGGAGACCGTTGGGGCCAAGGGCAAAATAAACTTTAGTCCAGGGTATTGCTGGGCTAAGACTTCGGCACTACTGAGTACAATGGGAACCCCTAGCGTTAGCTTAAGCGCTTTTGATCCGGGTAATAGCCCTACCAGAGTAGCGTTCTGAAGATTGAGTTCTGTCCGTAGCCGTTGCATCCGTCGCGGATCGGCACTGATCCCATCCACATTTAGATCACCCACCAGGCGAAATTTCACCGGATCTTGACTGTGCTGGGGATGAACCTGAGCATTGCGTAGCCCTACGCGGCCCATCCAACGGCTATAACGCACCTGCCACTCGGCGTAGGTTACGAGGGGATAACCTAAACGACGGGCCACCAAAACACTCAAGCCCTGATCTCCGCCCAAAAAAAGTACCGCCCCCTGATCATACCAATCCCACCCGTGGGCAGTCCGGCCTGTCAAGAGTAAACGATAGTAGGCTTCAGAACCCTGAACACGATGGACCCCAGGTAAACTCAAGGCCAGATCCGCTTCATCGCCACTGGCATTGCTACAGGGAGCCAAGATCACCGAGACCCGCCACTCCGGGTGACAGGTCTGGACTTGGGCTGCGACGGGGCGGACCCACGTGGTGAGTTCCCCTGGGCCATTGCTGAGCAGTACCAGATCGGTTGTGGTCACCGAATCCTGCGCTGTTTGGTTAAAAATTTCTGGGTGGCTTGGGATTCTTGGCTCCGTTCGGCGCGAAAAAGAACCACCATTGTGACTAAAATCGTGATCTGTAAACAGAATAACCAAAAATTCTCGATCCCCAAGGCATAATCACCCTTAATTAATCCGCCTAGGGCGCGACTCAGAAACACTAGGCCACCGATAAGACCGCTTCCGGCAAAACAAACATACAGCCCCAAGCGCAGATTGCGAAAAGGCGAGGCTAACCCGGCGCGCATCTGGGCGCGTTTTTCAGCTTTACGTTCTGGGGTCCAAGAGTCCATTTTTTCTTCCATTCTATCCAGTACAGAAGTTAAAGATCCCAGGTGTGTACCGGGTCTCCATGGTGTTGCCGTTCTTTGTAGGCTAGGGTCAACTGACTGCGATCCGGGCCATGGCGCGCCACAAAAGCCCGTTGCCAAACCGCTCCGTTTTGTCCCTTAGCTAGACGGGCTTCGATGATTCCCAAATACTGATCAATATCATTAGGATTGAGATTCAAAGCCTGTAAGCCTTGATGGGCAAGGGGTAAAAGCTCCGCCAAGCATTCTCGGACTTTTTGCGTAGTCCCGGTTAAGCCGATAATCTCGGCCTCTAGGCCCCCACGGGCGGCCTGATAAAAATTATTGCGGGCTACCCTAAAGGGCAAACGATCCTCAGGGGGCTGGGGATCAGTCGCCAAAGCATAGACCAATCCATAAAATAAAGCGGCATTGGCGATCATGTCAATTAAGGTCGGCCCTGCCGCAGTGACCCGTTGTTCGATCCGTACATGGGGTGTTCCGCTCTCATCAAAACCGATCAAAGGCCGTGTCCACCGCCAGATCGTACCATTATGTAGCCGCAGGTGCCGGAGGCGTTGCGGATCTTCAGCACTGATCACGGGTAAGAGCACTTCATAGCGGTCTAGATTTTCCTGAAAGCACTCCCAGAGCGATTCCTGGGCATAACCTGACCCAAAGCTCACCCGTTGGACCTGACCGGTGACTGTTTCCTCTAAATTTGTCCCGGCTAGCGCCTGTTCAAATAAAGGAATCCGGGTTTCAGCCCACAGATCATACCCAAACAAATAAGGAGAATTCGCCGCAAGGGCGACTAAAGGTGCCGATATGATCTGAGAAGCATTATAAAAACGTACCGCTTGCTCGGGCTTGACCTGGAGATGGATCTGAAAAGAGGTCGCCGCCGATTCAATGGTTACATCGGGGGGTAGGCAACACAGTTCATCGCGGCCTTGGATCAGGAGCCGACGAGTACTGGTTTGGCGCAGGATTTGTTCATTGAGGGCCCGATAACGGTCACTGGGGGTCATGTTGGCATAGGTCAGGTCCTCGGGGTCCACGGTGGGCAAAATCCCGATCATTACCAGATCCGCACCCATGCTCTGGGCTGTTTGGCAGCAGTGGTTCCAGGTCTTGGTTAACCCCCGATGCATCTCCTGAAGGGCATCGTTGCCTAGGGTACGGGGTAGGGTATTTAGCTCAATGTTAAATTTTGCCAACTCTGGCACTACCAAAGGATCCGCTAATTGGGCCAAATAGGCTTCGTTAATGGGAGCGGGGTACCCCTTGGGATCGACCAGCCAAGCTTCTAGCTCAAACCCCCCTACCTCTGGAACCGCAGCAAAACTACCCTGGCCAAACCAGTGTTTGAGGAGGTCTGATTCTTGCTCAAGGTGCTGCTGGAACAGAATAAAGTCCTGCTTCTCAAACTGACAGCGCGTGATCTCTTCGCCCATGGGTTAGATCTAATGCTGGGGTTATCTTACCGGAGTGTGGGGCGTGCCGGGGCGGCTTTACAAGAGTTGATGGTCCTTCCTCGGATCTAGGGCTTAAAAAGTCTGATGAGCAATGTGTGGCATAAATGCTAGAGAGAATGTCAAAGTGAAGCTACACGCCCGGTTTTGCCATGAGTTCCTTTGATGCCCAGCACCCGCCTGATCCTAAGCTGATGAGCGCTTGCGTACATTGTGGCTTTTGTCTCACTACCTGTCCGAGCTATCGGGTGCTGGGACAGGAAACCGATTCACCGCGCGGACGGATCTATCAAATGAGCGCCCTCAGTAAGGGCGAGATCCCTTTGGGGGCTACCACAGTCAGTCATTTTGATACCTGTTTGGGCTGTTTGGCCTGTACTACCGCGTGTCCTTCAGAAGTGGCCTATGATCAGTTGCTCGCGGCAACCCGGCCCCAAATTGAACGTAATTTCTCCCGTACCCTACCGGATCGGTTAATCCGGGGGCTGATCTTTTCGCTATTTCCCTATCCGAAACGCCTACGGACCATGCTTTATCCCCTGGTGGCCTACCAAAAGTTGGGCCTACGCAAAGTAGTCCGAGCCACGGGTTTGCTCCAACGTCTTTCCCCCCGTTTAGCTGCCATGGAAGCGATTTTACCCGATATTCCCGCCAGTGCCTTTAGGCCGATGGCTCCAGGGGTGATCCCGGCTCAGGGCAAAGAACGGTATCGGGTAGCGATGATCTTGGGCTGTGTTCAGCAACTTTTGTTTGACCGGGTGAATCAAGCCACAGTCCGCGTCTTAACCGCCAATGGGTGTACGGTGACAATCCCCGTTTATCAGGGGTGTTGTGCGGCGCTGCCCTCCCACCAGGGTCAACTTGAGCAAGCCCAAGATCTGGCCCGTCAAATGATCGATGCTTTTGATCTCAATCAACTTGATGCGGTGATCATTAATGCCGCGGGCTGTGGACATACCCTCAAAGAGTATGGGCATATGCTGGCGGATGACCCGGCCTACGGTGAAAAAGCCAAGCTATTTGTGAAAAAAGTCAAAGATATTCATGAGTTTTTGGCCCAAATTACCCTGGTTACGCCCCTCAGCAGCCTAAGTACGCAGCCCCTCCCGGTAGTCTACCAAGATGCGTGTCATCTGTTGCACGGACAAAAGATCAGCCTCCAACCCCGACAACTCCTGCGTCAGATCCCAGGGATCAAGCTCAAAGAACCCCTGGATAATGCCCTATGTTGCGGTAGCGCTGGGGTTTACAATCTCCTACAACCAGAAATTGCTGAAGAACTAGGCACCCAAAAAGTCAACAATCTGCTGGCTACCGGTGCCCAAGTGATCGCTTCACCCAATCCGGGCTGTGCACTACATATCACCAAGCATCTACATGTGCAGGGACATACAGTTGCCGTTTTTCATCCCATTGAGTTGTTGGATTACGCGATCCGGGGCGTAGCTTTGCCCCTAGATCCCGTTAACTCAAATTAAAACCATAAAATTGATTTCCACGGGTCCTCAGCAAGGGGGATCTACGTAATTTCGCGGATTCACGCTTAAGAACCGATGTATTCTTGCGTACCAGAAAAATAATTGACCTAGTGGATGCTAAAGGCAGCAAGTCGGTAATGCTATCGTGATCAACCCCGAAATCATGATGTCAGGTAACAAACAATACATGGTCACGCCCCACCCTACGCTTTCTGCGCACACCGGACCCGTCCATGCCCTGATCTTTACGCCAGATGGTACGCGTCTAATCAGTGCTAGCGGCGATAACACCATTAAAATTTGGGACATAAATGAACAACGGGTGATCCGTACCCTGATCGGTCATGAGGCGCTAGTAAGCAGTTTGACCCTAAGCCCAAATGGACAAACCCTGATCAGTGCAAGCTACGACACCACGCTCAAGATCTGGGATATGCAATCGGGACGGTTGCTGCGCAGCCTGAGTGGACATACCGAAAGTATTGATAGTGTGGCGTTTAGTCCTGATGGACGGACCTTTGCCAGTGGAAGCTGGGACCGCACCGTCCGTATTTGGGATTTTGCCACGGGACGGACATTGGCTATTTTGATCGAGCACACCGGATGGGTTCATGCGGTAGCCTTTAGCCCCGATGGTCGGGCCCTGGCGAGTAGTAGTTGGGATGCTACGATCCGGGTTTGGGATAGTAGCAGTGGACGTAAAATTCGCGTCCTAACCGGGCATACTAGCCCGGTCCGGGCACTGATCGCCAGCCCGGTGGGGCGGGTTTTAGTGAGTGGTAGTGCCGATGGCCTGATCAAATGTTGGGATCCTGCCAAAGGACAGGTCCTGCGGACCCTGAATGGGCATACGGATCAAGTGCTGGCCCTAGCCCTGAGTCACGATGGTGAGATTTTAGTCAGCGGTAGCCGTGATCAAACTATCTGTATTTGGGAAGTAGCCTCCGGGCGATTACTTGAAACCCTAGGCGGCCACCAAGGTTTAATTCAAACCGTAGCCCTGAGTAAAACAAGCCCCCTCCTCGCTAGTGGCAGTTGGGATACTACGATCAAACTCTGGCCCCTGCGCCGCACCATGGCGGTACTGCCCCCTCCGGTAGCGGTTCCTACGGGTGCTAATCTTCTTTGGGAGTCGGCGCGTTCGGCTCATATTCTGTTTGACCATGCCGATGCGGTCACCACGGTTGCCGTTAGTCCTGATGAACAATTACTTGCCAGTGGCAGCCTTGATGGCATGATGCATCTTTCTAACCTGCATACGGGCCAAGGAGTGATGGCCCTGACGGATCTGATGAAAGGTCATGTGGGAGCCGTATTAAGCCTCGCCTTTAGGCCCGATGGACAAACCCTGTTTAGTGCCAGCTTTGACCGCACGATCAAACTCTGGAGCCTCAAATCCGGTAAACTCCTCCAAACCCTTGAGGGCCACCAAGGGCCGGTTAAAGCCCTGTGTCTCAGTGCCGAGGGTAAACTCCTGATCAGTGCCAGCCAAGATCAAACCATCAAACTATGGAATCTTGAGGAATTAAATTTTCGTAGTCGCATGATTCCCCAAGCAACACTTACCGGGCACCGTGATGAGATCAATGGCCTTGCGCTTCAGGATCATTGGTTGGTCAGTGGTAGCTGGGATGCCACGATCAAACTTTGGGATCTTCGTACGCAAAAATTATCTCAATCCCTGAGGGGGCATGAAGGCAGTGTCACGAGCGTAGCCATCAGTGGCGATGGTCGCCTGATTGCCAGCGGCGGCGCGGATCATCAGATCAAGATTTGGGAACTTGCCACGGGAACCTGTTTATTTACCCTTGTGGAACATACGGACCGGGTCCGCGCTTTAGTGATCAGCCCCGATAGTCGTTTGTTATTTAGCGCCAGTGGCGACACTTTGATCAAAATCTGGGACTTAGTAACGGGACAGTTAATCACTACCCTCCAAGGTCATACCGATGAAGTAAATGCCCTCGCCCTCAGTCGGGATGGGCGTAGCCTGGTCAGCGGTAGCAAGGACCGGACACTCCGGGTTTGGCGCTAATTACGCCAAAATGTTCATTACCTAAGAACGATGAATCCCTGATAAAGATTGATATGTAAGGATCACGGGTTGCGTAAGTGAGATAAATCACGTAGGGTATCTTTAACCCAAGCTTTTACATTGCTTAAGGAGGTCAACGTTGAAGGATAGTAAGCTCACACCCCCAGTGAAGGTTTTGCCCCAACTGAATCCCCCTCAACCCTTACCCCCATCGGGTATGGCTTTCCTAAGCATGGGACTTGTCTTAGCGGTTGCTTTGGCCCAACCTTGGCACTTAGTTTCATCACAATCACAGCCCACAGAGCCAAGTGTGGACCGCGTTACCCAACAAAGTTTTACCTATAAAGAATATTTGGCCCGGACCCTAGTCAGCCAACCCGTCCTACCTCCCCAAGGTGCTGAACCCTACGTGGTTCAAAATGGCGACACCCTAGAAGCAGTCGCTGCCCGCCGAGGATTAACCCCTACACAGATCCTGCAAACTACCCCTGGATCCGTCGATTTTTTAGAACCTGGGCAAACAATTTATTTGCCTACCCAACAAAAACAATTCACATGGCCCGTACCCAGCCAGCCCTTGCCTCAGTTAAACGCGGCACCGCGCACTAGTTTGGATATTGCAGCCCCCATGGGTACCTCAGTGGTAGCAGCCCAAGCTGGGACTGTGATCACCAGTGGCACTAAGTACAACGGCTACGGTCAAATGATCGAAATTCTCCACGAAGATGGCGTCATAACCCGCTATGCCCACGGCAGTGAAACCCTAGTACGTGCTGGCACACGCGTAACCCAAGGACAGCCCATCCTGCGCGTTGGGTGTACTGGGCAATGCCGCAGTCCCCACATCCGTTTTGAAGTCCGCGTTGCGGGTGCTGCTGTAGATCCTACGCAATTTTTGCCCTAGCTCAATCCATTCATCAGTGAATCTACTAGATAGGTTGTTTTAAGTAACAAAACAGTTTATTCTGCAAATGTCGAACCCGAAAGGGACGGGGGAACCAATGAAGGGGTGAATTTCAGGCTAAGTCCTGAATAGGGCAGCTCTAGCCCGAACCCGGCAGCTAACCTCGTAGATAACAGAGCTTAATGGTTGTTCATGAACTTTTTTGTTTCATTGAGCATACCAAATAGCAATTCAACGTGTCCTCGAATACAGGCTAACGCAATGAAACCCAATTCCCTGAAGGACAGCTTAGCTGCTCTACGTTTTTTCACAAGCATGAACGTTGAGAACTCCAAACAGTCTTTTTCCCGTCGTAACATGTTGCTCACTGGTCTTGGCTTAGCCCTGGGTATGACCACAGCTAACGCAAGTGCCGAAGATACTGAAGACCCCTTACAGCTAGAATTTTTAGACTATAACCCTGACGATGAATCCTATTCTCTACAGCAGATCGCAGAGGCCCGCCGTCAAGCGGTGATGGATACTAGCTTGGTTACCATCAGTAATCGCCGCAGTAACCGGGGCTATATGTGGCCCGTCCAAGGCGTGATCCTCTCACCCTATGGTCCACGGGGGGGAAGGCTCCATGCAGGCGTAGATATTGATGGCCCTGTGGGTGCTAAAGTCGCTGCTTCCCGTGGGGGACTTATTCTTACCGCTGGGCGTAAATATAGTGGCTACGGCAATATGGTAGACATTCGCCATGAAGACGGGGTTGTGACCCGTTACGGTCACGGTAGCAAGATCCTAGTCCGGGTTGGGGAGCGCGTAGAGCAGGGACAGCCAGTGATGCTCTTAGGCTGTACGGGACGGTGCTCTGGACCCCATGTTCATTTTGAAGTCAGGGTTAATGGTCGCCCCACTAACCCTATGGCTTTTCTGCGTTAGTTGCTATTTACAGGAATGAGGGCTTTGGTTAAACAAAGGAACCTTCCTTGATCAACGGTTACCAAGCCCTGTTCTCTCAGTTCTCCCAGCATTCGGGTCACGGTAACGCGGGTGGTACCTAGGGCGTTAGCAATTTGTTGGTGGGTCAATCGGATCTCCAAGCGCACCCCGTCAGCCGTTGGAGCCCCAAAGTCATGGCACAACAGCAATAAAAAGCCCCGTAGACGGTCATTAATATGTCGCTTACCTACTAAAGCCAAAAGTGCTTCGGTTTGTTGTAATCTACGGGCCATTTGCAAGTTCATTTCCTGGGCAAGTTGCGGGGATTGCTGTAGATCATCCCAAGATACGCGTAAAAGATCACAATTGGTCAACGCTACCCCTTGATAGGCTTCCAGTAGGGTAAGGGGCAAACCCAAGGGCATCATAGGCCCTAAAAGACCAAGTAGCGCCTCATCTCCTGAGGGATCTAAGGTGAGCAGCTGAACAATTCCCCGATAGACCACCAAAAGTTCACGCGTTTTAAGGCGGATCTGTTCTCCAGCTTTGTAGGGGATAAGCGTACGCTCACGGTATAAGTCCTCAAGCCAAGAATGGTGGGATGGGCGGAGCAAAGGCATAGGGATCCCTGGGAAATACCCCTCTACAATAAATGCCCAAGGTAAAGTCTAGGTAATGGTGGATACATTGGATCTAAGAGCGAAAACAGCTAGAATGACCCCAGCCTGTGGCGTTGGTGACTGCCAACTTGTTCCGATCTATACCCTTCGCGTTAGGAAGGCAAAAGTTGGCGGCGGTGCGTACTCTGACTCGATCAGCAATGCTAAAGCCTCCACTACGTCTTCCACCCTGGATTTATTCCAGGTCGCGAACAACGGTAAAACGGCGTCGCAGGTGTATTTGGAGAGGTGGCAGAGTGGTTGATCGCGCCTGTCTCGAAAATAGGTATGCCGCAAGGTATCGGGGGTTCGAATCCCCCCCTCTCCGATCCTAAAACTTAGCTCCACACAGGCTTTCGCCTCATAGGCATTATCTGCCAGCAACGCCTCGGCCTCTAACAGGTAAGCGGGCTTCACCGGATCTTGACGGTGGTGCGAGTCTAGTATTTTGGAGCAAGGTCAGTCTTAGGACGAGAGACTTTGCGGGAGTGGTAAATTTTTACAGATTTAGCTTTCGCGGATTGCTTGGATACTTTATCGGCCTCTACAGGCTCAGAAGGCTCTAATAAGCCAGGACTAAATTGGCGAACATCCTCTAGAAACTGTTCACTAGGGGTCTCGGCTAGATAGTTGTCAAAAAGCGAAACGATGTCCTGTGCTTTGATCATTGCCATGTTCCTCCCTTACTTTGTATTATCCAGGTTTTTTCAATGAGTAGGGTATCTCGTACCGCAATTTGGACATGGGAGAGGTTAAATAGTGCAGATTCAGGATATACGGGAACACCCTCTTGGAAAACGCCACGAATGATTTTGAGGAGGGTTCCTTGGCGGGCAGCAACTTGTACCAAGAGATTAAGTACTTCACGATCCAGGTTATGGGCACCAGTTTTTTGCTTGGGGAGTTTTCGGCCTTCTTGTAAAAACCTTTGGCGAAGGTTGTTGTGAATGGTGTTGAGGGCATCAACCCAATCTACATCCAATAAATCGACGCAGTTTTCTAAGCGGATCTGGCTAGCGACCACGGCGGGAGAGTCCGGGAAGCGTTGTATGGCCCAATTCCAAGCTCGATTAGGAGCATCTTGGAAGAAGTAAACGCCATCCCCCAGCCAATCATAGGGTTGACGACTCAGCTCAAAGCCGTTGGCTTGAATGGACTGGGCGGCGGCGAGGCTGGTGCCGTGGTAGCCAAACACAAGGAGTGGGGAAGCGTTCATATCCCTCAGGTTCTCATCAGGCAACACTGTTGGGCAAGAAAGAATTTCAATGCGGATGGTAAGGGTTGTTACCTATATAATCTTATTGAGATAGACCTGACCATAGGTGCGCCGCATATATTACCTTTGTCTAAAAATTGCGGTCAAATAATTATTACTCCACGGCTAGCTACTATTTTTTAATAAAAGGTGCGTACAGTTTTTGGGTACAGTTTATTGGCTTAGTTGTTGAAATGCCCTGTTGGCGAGGATTACAGCACACGGTATCTATAACTCGAAAATAGGTATGCCGCAAGGTATCGGGGGTTCGAATCCCCCCCTCTCCGATCCTGATAGATCATATGCAGCTAGGCTTTTTCGCTTTCTCTCTGCCTCCTTTAAGAGGATCTGGAAAGACTAGAAATACCCTATTTAGCCCTAAATTTGTCGTGTATCATA
>JANNOF010000169.1:0-1511 GCA_031398925.1 Gloeobacteraceae cyanobacterium SOY_34_metabat_371
GCCATTATTAAGTGGGCGATCGCTCGCCGTTGGCTGGTCATTCTTGGTGCAATTGTGATCACGTTTTGGATATTCCGCACAATTATCCAAATGCCTCTGGATGTCTTCCCCAGTTTTGCGCCTCCTCAAGTCGAAATTCAAACTGAAGCACCGGGACTTGCTCCCGAAGAATTGGAATCCCTGGTCACTTTACCAATTGAAAGTGCAATTAACGGGACTCCGGGAATCACTGCGGTACGCTCTTCGAGTGCAGCAGGCATTTCTGTTGTCAAAGTTATTTTTAACTGGGGAACCGATATCTATCAAGCTCGCCAGCTAGTCACAGAGCGATTGCAACAAGCTCAAAGTCAGCTTCCGTCGGGGGTAGAAACGCCACAAATTTCCCCTACCAGTTCCCCTATTGGCACTGTACTTCAATATGCTTTTACTTCCCAAAACACTCCTTTAATGGAAGTGCGGCGTATTGTTGATTGGCAAGTGACAAACCGTCTTTTGGCTGTCCCTGGCGTTAGTCAAGTAGTGGCTTATGGTGGCGATAGTCGCCAATATCAAGTATTAGTTGATCTAGAGAAGTTGAAAGCTTTTAATGTCACTTTAGAAGACGTGGTGGAGGCAGCTAAAGCTTCTAATGTTAATGCTCCTGGTGGTTATTTAATAACTCCTGACCGAGAAAAGTTGATTCGGGGTATTGGGCGGATTGAATCTATCGAAGAATTACAGCAATCAGTCATTACTTCCCGCAATGGCACGCCCATCAAATTATCAGATGTTGCTGATGTGCAAATTGGTGCAGCTGTGAAACGGGGCGATGGAAGTTTTAATGGTCAAAAGGCAATTATTATCATGATTAATAAACAGCCTCAAGCCGATACTCCCACCGTCACTCGTGCCATAGAAGCAGCGATGACAGAAGTGAAAGCAAGCTTACCAAAAGATATTAAGGTACAAGCTACCTTCCGTCAGGAAAACTATATAGATTCTTCGATTGAAAATGTCAGAGAAGCTTTAGTTGAAGGTAGCATTATTGTTGCTATTATCCTGATCCCATTTTTGATGAATTGGCGCAACTTGGCTATTTGTTTAACTGCCCTTCCCTTATCTTTACTGTTAGGCGTACTGGCACTAAATTGGTTGGGTCAAGGTTTAAATACAATGACTTTAGGAGGGTTAGCAGTTGCAATTGGTTCAGCTGTTGATGATGCGATCGTTGATGCTGAAAATGTCTTTCGTAACCTGCGAGAAAATAAATATTCTCCCCATCCGCGTCCTGTTCTAGATGTTGTCTTTGATGGCTGTCAGGAGGTGCGCGATTCAGTATTTGGCGCCACGATAATTACCATAGTTGTCTTCTCGCCAATTTTTGCTTTAAGTGGCGTAGAAGGAAGCATTTTTATTCCTATGGGGTTGGGATATTTAGCAGCAGTTCTCGCTTCTAGCGTTACAGCATTGACGGTGACTCCCGCTTTATGTGCAATTCTTTTGCCTTACGGTAACTTGCCAGAAACCGAGCC
>JANNOF010000186.1:0-16616 GCA_031398925.1 Gloeobacteraceae cyanobacterium SOY_34_metabat_371
ACGGAGCTATAGGCCACCATCTTTTTGATATCCCGCTGGGCAATGGCCATAAAAGATCCATAAAGCACACTGATTACGGCCCAAACCGCAAGCCAAGGGGCCATTTGGGCCCAGGCCTCAGGAAAAAGCCCCAGGCCAAAGCGCAACATGCCATAGGTACCGAGCTTGAGTAAAACCCCTGCCAAGAGAACGGATACCGGGGTCGAAGCTTCGACGTGGGCATCCGGGAGCCAGGTATGCAGGGGAACCAGGGGCGTCTTGATGCCAAAGGCGATGAGTAAAGTGATCAGCAAAAACGTTTGGGCCCCAAGGGAAAAATCCGCCTGTTGTAGATCGCTATAGGTAAAGTTGGGGGTCCCCGCCAGCCAAGCCATGGCTAAAAAAGCCCCCAGCATCAATACCCCTGAGAGGGCGGTATAGATCAAAAACTTAGTAGCGGCGTATTCACGCCGGGGGCCGCCCCAAATAGCAATCAACAGAAATAAGGGGATCAGTTCCACTTCGTAAAACAAGAAAAACAAAAGTAAGTTTTCAGCTAAAAAAGCCCCCGCTACCCCCGCACTGATCACTAAAATCAAACCGTAATAAAGTCGGGAACGCTGGATATTGGGATCAGTACTGTAGATGGTGATCCAGATTAAAAAACTATTGAGTACAACTAGGGGCAAAGAAAGCCCATCAACGCCAAGATGATAATTTAACCCTATGGGGAGCAGCCAAGGGATATATTCCTCCATCTGCCCCGTGACACCCTGGGGATCAAATTGAACCAGCAGTACTGCTGTTACACCAAGGGCCGCCGTCGCCGTTGCCAAAGCAAGGTGTCGCGCTTGGGCTGAACCCAAGGAACCAGGCCATAAAGCTAGCCCCAAGGCCCCAAGCAGGGGAATCCAGATCAAAGCACTCAGCATCACACATCCTAAAAGCTATGGTTCATCATTTCCATTGCCGCCACCAAGATCACGCCGACCATAATCGTTAAAACATAGGTTTGGGATTGTCCAGAATTGGTATAACGCAGGAGTTGGCCCCCAAAGAGGGAACTTAAACCCACTAAATTTACTACGCTATCAATGAGTTTACGGTCTACCCAAGCCGTGACCTTAGAGCCGAGATGAATTAGGGCCACCAGAGTCAAACGATAGAGCTTATCTAGATAGAGATCTTGGGCAAAAAAGGTATAGATCCCCTGCCAAACACGCACTTTGGGAAACATAGACTGCTGGACGAAGTATGCGCCAATTCCCGCCAAGCCACTGGCAATCACCGGGATCATTGATCCGGGTAGCGTAGGGGGCAAAACTTGCCACTGGGCCAACATCCAAGGTCCTAACAACGTCACCACCGACATCGAAACCATCGGTACCGCCATGGTCCACGGAACTTCCGGGGCGCGGCGAGTTTTGGGCTTGCTTGGCCCTAAAAATACAATGCTAAAAATGCGGATCAAATTATAGGCATTGAGGGCATTGACCAGGAGCAACACAATCAAAAGGGGTAGATAGTCACCCAAGCTATCGGCCCAAGCGGTCATAGCCCAAAGACTCCCCAAAGGAAAAAGGCCCACCAATCCAGTGCCCGCAACTATATAGGCCACCGTCGTAGCGGGCATGCGCGACCACAGCCCTCCCAGTTCCCGCAGATCTTGACAACTGGTGGTGTAGATCACTGAGCCCACACTCATAAAGAGTAAAGACCGGGCCAAGGCATGAACAAATAACAGTAAAAGTGCAACTTGGATTTGTTGCATGCCAACGGCAATAAAAACTAAACCCAAATAAGCACTGGAGGAATGGCTAAAGGACCGCTTCATATCGACTTGGGCTAGGGCTACCCAAGACGCCCCCACAGCGGTAATGGCCCCGATCACAACTAATGTGGCATTAACGATGGGGGAAAGGGACAGCACGGGTTCCAGCTTGATCAACACGTAGGCTCCCGTAGCAACTACCACGGAATTACGCATGATCGAGGCTGGGTTAGGCCCTTCCATGGCTTCATCCAGCCAGAGGCTCAAGGGAAACTGGGCACATTTACCCGTAGGACCAGCAATTAAGGTCAGTCCCAACAGGGTTAAGACTAGGGGGGGTAGCTGCTGTGCCGGGCCATCGGCCCATAGGGCTAGATCCGAAAAACGCAGACTAGGGGCCAAGGTAGAAAGGGCTACTACTCCCATTAACAGGAACAGATCCCCTAAACGTTTGGTCCAAAAGGCATCACGGGCCGCTGTAATCACTAACGGTTGGGCATACCAAAAACCCACCAATAAATAAGTAGATAACGTAAGTAGTTCTAATAGGGCATAACTTAACAATAGGGAGTCGCTTAGGGCCAAACCGCACATGGCTCCTTCAAAAAAGCCCATTAGGGCAAAAAATCGGGCCATGCCCCAGTCTTTTTCCATATAGCCCAGGGCGTAACATTGGGCCACCAGGCTGAGGAAAGTGATCAACAACACCGCCCCAACACTGAGGGGAGAAACTTGCAAGATTAGCGGTAGATCAAGTCCGCTGACTTTTAACCAAGGAATAATTACATCATAAACAGGTTGCCCTAGGATTGCTCTAAATAGAAATAAGGTATGCCCAAAAGCCAGTAGGGTCATAAAAAGGTTGAAATAGGCCGCTGGACGGGGGCCTGAATGCTTAGAGAGGCCTGCTGCCCAAGGTAAGGTTAATACCGCACCAATTAGACCATAACAAGGAATCCACCAACTGCTGTAGATCAACTCAGACATGGCACTAGGAACTCAGAGTGGACAGCAAAACTTACCCCGCAACGGTATGTTTAGTGGGGTAAGAAACACAGGAACAACCCATAAACCACTGGTTTAACCTGTGTAGCATTTATTAAAAAATGCTTAATAAAGCAGCACAATGTCATGGTACACGCAATTTCATATAGAGGATCAGTTTTTTTGCTAATCACGCTGATAGATAATGATCTATGATCCCTGGGCAAAATGAGATGAAATACGTCACTCTGCATCAGCTCCAAGTCTTTGAGGTCACCGCCCGTCATCGGAGTTTTACCCGTGCAGCGGAGGAGCTATTTATTTCTCAGCCCACGGTTTCGATGCAGATGAAGCAATTGACCAAAGCCGTAGGCTTACCGCTCTTTGAGCAAATTGGTAAAAAACTATATCTTACGGAAGCCGGACAGGAACTACTTAATACCTGCCAAGAGATGTTTAATCGTCTAGGTCAGTTTGAAATGACGATCTCAGAAATGCAGGGTTTGACTAAGGGAAAACTGAAACTTGCGGTGGTATCTACCGCCAAGTATTTTGCCCCACGACTTTTAGGGCCATTTTGCCAACAGTACCCAGGCATCGACGTGTCGTTAAAAGTGACCAACCGCGAACGGGTACTCGAACGGCTTGGTGCCAATCTCGATGATCTGTATATTTTGGGCACACCGCCGCCTGAGGCGGAAGTCAAGCGCTATCCTTTTTTAGAAGATGGCTTGGTCGTCTTGGCACCCGTCCATCATCCCTTAAGAAATCGGTATCAGATCCCCCTCAAAGCGCTTGTAGAAGAGCCTTTTTTAATGCGTGAACCCGGCTCAGGAACCCGCATGACGGTTCAGCATTTTTTTGATGCCCATAAATTTACCCCCAACGTCAAAATGGAACTAGGGAGCAGCGAAGCGATCAAACAAGCGGTGATGGGGGGGTTGGGCCTTTCGATCCTCTCCCATCACACTTTAGGTTTAGAGCTTTCCGCTGGGAAATTGGCGATCCTTGATGTGGAGGGCTTTCCGATCCTGCGCCATTGGCATATAGTCCACCCCGAGGGCAAGCGCCTCTCGGTGGTTGCCAAAGCCTTTTTGGACTACCTCTTAGATGAGGGCAAGCGCCTAGTGGCCGATGAGCATCCTTTAGATCAGGCGTTTATCCATCGGCGCAAGCCGACTAATAGTTAGGGCAGGGCCATTGCCCCTAGGATCTAACCTCCAGCTAAAGCGTCAACTGTTGGGGGTCTTTTTCAAGCAATAGGGCCAAATCTTTAAGGAATTGCGCCCCATGAGCACCATAGAAGACCCGATGATCCCCCGTCAGGTTGACCTGCATTTGACGACGAATACCAAAGCTCGTGCCATCTTCCAGAACGACGACTTGAGCTAAGGACGCACCAATAGCCAAGATCCCCCCCGTACCAGGAGGAACGATAGCATCAAAGCGATCAACGCCAAACATGCCTAAGTTGGAGATCGTAAAGGTACCAGTGGTGTATTCATCGGGCGTAAGTTTTTTGGTGCGGGCCCGGTCTACCAAATCTTTCCATTCCCGCGAGAGCTGGTAAATATCTTTTTGATCAGCCCGTTGAAGTACCGGGGTAATTAAGCCGCCATCCTCCATCGCCACTGCTACAGCAATGTTGATCTGGGGATTATGTTTGATCCCGCCTTGGGCGTAACCATTGTTTACCATGGAATGCTTTTTAAGGGTACTGGCAACGGCTTTAACCAGCAGCGTCGTCATGGTGACCCCTTTGGCCTTGATCTGCTTGTAGAGCGCATCTAAGGGATCAGTGGTGATCGTATAGCCTACCCGGAAGCTGGGGATCAGCAGGCTAGCTTCCATATTACGTACCACCGCTTGCTGGAGGGTGGTCAGGGGAACGACATCAGCGCTGGTCTTAAGGGGGGCAGCTACGGTCGGTGTAGTCTTGGGTGCCGACACCGCGACAGGCACCGTTACTGCGGCGGCGGCGGCGCGGACATCTGCCTCTTCGATCCGGCCCCGGATACTGGTAATAGGTACGGTACTTAGATCTACGCCCAACTCTAGGGCCACCACCCGGGCGCGGGGGGATGCGGGGATCCGGCCCTCACGGACCGTTGCCGCTTTAGGAATAGTGGGTGCAGCACTCTGGGTTACGACTACGGGTTCTTCAACTTTTTTAGGGGCAGCTACTGCAACTGGGGTAGGGGCCGGGGCATTTTTCGCTTGGGCTAATTCCGCTTCATTGGCGGCAATCAGGGCAATGGTATTACCGACCCCCGCCGATCCGCCCGCGGCAACCAAGATCTGAGCGAGGAAGCCCGCATCAAAGGATTCCACGTCCATGTCTGCTTTGTCAGATTCTACCACCAGCAAAATATCGCCCTTATTGATCCGGTCGCCGACATTTTTTTTCCAGGCGACAACTTTGCCCTCGGTCATCGTAGAGCTTAAGGCGGGCATTTCAACTTCGCGCATGATCCTTCCCAGCAGACAGCGTGGTTATTTTACCGCAAACTTAGACCCGTTCCATGGCTGTGAACAAGGCGGTCATTTCTGTGGGTAAGCCCACCGAGATCCGCAGATAATTGGGCAACTGCCAACGGGCTCCACCCCCGATATACACCCCTTGTTGGGCCAGCTTTGCGACTAAGGGCGCGGTGTTTTGCGGTGCTTTGATCCACACAAACGAGGCTTGACTCGCCACGGGCTGATAACCATAGGCCCCAAAGCGCTTCATGATCTGCTCTTTAGCCTCATTCGCCATGGCACGGGATTTTTGTTGGTGCGCCTGGTCCTTGAGGGCCGCCACCGCCGCCGCCACCGCCGGGGTATTGGTATTGAGCAGGTTCATGGTGAAGGGGACTAGCTTTTGGATCAAGGCTTGACTTGCCAGTCCATAGCCGACCCGCAAACCCGCCATGCCGTGAATTTTAGAAAAAGTCCGGGTCACTAAAATATTGGGCCGTTGCAGGGCTAAAGCCGCCATACTTTTGACCAGGGGGTCGGTGGCAAAATCAATATAGGCCTCATCGATCACCAGCAGAATTTTTGGATCAAGGGCATCCGCAAGCTTGGTGATCTCAGCAGCACGAAGCGCGGTGCCTGTGGGGTTATTGGGATTCGTTACGACTACGATCCGCGTTTTGGCGGTCACTGCCTTGATCATCGCGTCAATATCGTGCCTATAGTCGTCAGTAAGGGGCACTTGAACCCGTTTGACCCTGCCGCCCAACATACTTTCTACGGCATCACCCATTTCGCCGTAGGCGGGAATTGCTTCGATGAGTTCGCCCCCGTCCATGCCGTAGGCCAAGGCCGCCGCCCGCAAAATTTCTGTTGATCCCACCCCTAGGATCACATTACTTTTAGCTAAAGCTCCAAATAAAGCCCCTAGATTATTGGCATTGGGGGGCGCCTCAAAAGGAAGACCGTATTGGCTATGGATTGCGTCTACCAGTTGGACTGTGCCTAGCATCGGGTACCGATTGCTCATACCCAGGGCCTCTTGGGCCGCCTGGATCGCCAAGGGTGAAGGGCCTAGGGGATTTTCGTTATAAAGGATCTGGACAATCCCTTGGGGAACACCGACTCCTTGGACCGTGGCCAGCTGTCGGACTTCTTGCGCCCAAGCTTTAGAGCCTAAGGCTGCCCCTGCCATGCATAGGCCACCGAGCAATGTTCTGCGGGTGAGGTTCATAGTTTTCCTCATTTTTTGCGAGTATAGGCGATCTTAAGCAAAATAGGGGATCTCTGGCTAGGTCCTGATTTTGTCCTATTGCTTCTCGGCGCTCCAGTAGGCAAGAAAATTTCTGCCTGTGGAGTTGGTAAGGCCCTCAAGCTTGCTTGCTTGCAGTACTGCAGAGTGGTTATATGGGCCAGAGTTGTCCGATGTAACAAAGGCGATGCGAATACTTCCCCAATCGTTGTTGATTCTTGCCTGTGATATGGGGGAACCGTAGAATGAGCCTGCAAATGTTTTGCCTTCAACAGACTTTACAACAAATTCTTGGTAATAGGGATCAGCCTTCGGCGTTGGCCTCAGATCCACTTTCCAAGTGCCAACAAGATCTGATGGGATGATGGATTCGGGGCCTTGGCTGGTTGCAGGCGCAGCAAACAGTAGCAAGGTCAGGACTAGGGCAGAGGCGAAGGGCATTTTCATTTCAGTGTCCAGGATGTAGCGATAGGGTAGAGCGTTTCTGCTGATCGCTACGCTTAAGCTAACAACGGGGCTCAAGGGTGTCAATCGCTAGCATCAAGGCTAAAAGACTTATTTTTTACTTCAGTACCATTTTTTGATGCCCGGATCACTAAAGCCTCTATCTATAAAGTAATTAAGTTAAAAAGATCTCCTAAAAACACAGTGGCCCCAGCTTTGTAGCTGAGGCACACCTACGGTTATTTTTTTGACGTTCTGGAAGCCCAACAAGTAATGTTGGTTATCTTCCCATGTCACACTTCGAGGCGTATCAGCCACAGAGATGCGGATATAAGGAGGCACACTGTGCGTTGAGATCATCAACTGCTGGTAGAGAAAAGATGAGACGTTCCAGGACTTGTGAGGATTCAACTTTTGGGCTTTTTTCTTTACTAGCGACTCCTTTATATTAGCCCACGCTCAAATTAGAGATCAGTTATTTAATAAGTCTTAAAATATTAGATTCTAGCCATTTATAGTAATGAACAACTATTAATAATCAAAAGCCCCGGCAGCGGGCCAGGGCAAAAGTAAGCAACAAACTAGAGCGAGATAGACGCAGGACAATCGAAAACACAGATAAACATTCAGCCCGTGGGCTGAGGAAAGAAAAGAGCATTTAAAAAGGTAGGAACACTGTGCGTGATTGAAATGAAGGCTTACACGATCTAAACTCTGGGCGAGACAGGAAATAATCCAGTAGTCCAAATGGTGTAACGGTCGAATCAGGCTTACTTGCGATGTATTTATCATAGGAGAACCCCCCTAAAGAGGGCAATTATTTTACATAACTTAAATTTAACCTTTGATCTAAAGGGCCAACCATAGTCAGCCCCTTAGATCAGCTTAGTTAACCCGATAGACCACCGGGCAATTGATGATAAAACCCACCGCCCGGAGTTTACCCCCATCGAGAGATTGGATAAAACCCTTAGCCGCCATATCTTCGATGTGGATCGCATCACTCATGCGGGCGCGATAGCCCTTTTGAACCGCCTCTGGACTCCACACAGCCGGAAAGGCTCTCCATAAAGGACTGTAGTCTAAGTTGATCGTAGGGATCCCACCCAAGACATTGAGGGGTCCACGACCATCAGTTAGGGCGCTATACAGCCCTTGGCGATGGGGATTGTCCAATCCTGTCGGGCCATTCACGAAGATATAGATCCGCTCAGCCGATTCACCGGGTAGGGCATCCTCATGGGCAAAGGGTAAGTCTTCCATGGCAGGGGCATAGGTAGCCTTTTCTAAGGTTGAAACCCCTGGATCATTGGCCTCCGTAGAGAGATAAAGGATCGGTTTACTAAAAGTAAAACCCAGGGTCAAAGCTAGGGTAACGGTGCCCTCCCTAGGGCAGATCGCCAATACTTTATCGTGGACCTGATCATGATTGACCTTGCCATCACAGAAGGCGTTGAGCTGTTCTTCAGTCTGGTTAAAAGCCACCATCGGAGCATTAAACAAAACGTCCTTTGTCGCGTTAGTAATTTTTACTAAAGGCGTGTAGCCATTGTCCCCAATAGATCCGGGTTGAGCAGCCTGGGGCGGAAAAGGAGCACTGGCGGGTCCGGGGGTAATACTCCATTTGGGTGCAAAATCCACGCGGCCTCGATTGAATACCCAAGTTCCGTCCTTTGCAATAGCGGCAGTACGTTGATTACGGCCCGTAAAACCATAGGCCATTTTCGGGGAATAATTTACGCCATGTAGATCCGAGAGATTTTCATCAGTCGTATCGGTGATCACAAACCACGCGGTTTCCCCGGAAGCTAGTTTGCCTTTGTGTAAAGGCAACTTGGCAGTACCTGCCACCAGATCCACTTGGGCCGAACGCATTAACAAAACAGGCCCCAAAAAAGAAGGGTTAACTTCAGATGGAGAAGGCTGCGCGACCACAATGTTGAAATCAGGTTGCAAAGAATCAGGCGCCGGACGGGCTTCTCCATAGGGCATTCCCTCAATACCGCGGCGGATCACTTGGGCCGTAGTAGGGTGCGCTGTCCATGCCATAAAGCTGCCCAAAAGTAACGCTGTAAGCCCTAATCGCCTTGCTGTTGACATGATTTGTTCCTCAATTGTTAGCACTATAGGCGGCTAAGCTGAATACCCCCTGAGGAACGGGGTACGTAAGATTGAGGATTTGTTGAATTTTTTTTAGGGTTTCTTTAGCTAAGCTTCATCTGATACAAAAACAGATGCTAACGTTCAAATAGTTCAGGCAAATAGTTCAGGCAAATAGTTCAGGAAAGGCAACCCGTGAATCGCCAGATCCTATTGATTGAAGATAATGCTACCCTGGCGCGCTTTATCGAATTGGAGTTGACCTGTGAAGGCTACCAGGTCCGTGTGACCTACGATGGCATTGCTGGATTAACGAGTCTACGGGAAGCTCCACCGGACCTAGTGATCATGGATTGGGGGCTGCCGGGGATTTCCGGTTTAGAGATATGCCGTCGCCTCAGGGCTACGGGGAATCATTTGCCGATCATTCTGCTTACGGCACGAGATGAAGTAATAGACCGCGTCCAGGGACTAGATAGTGGGGCTGATGACTATTTGACCAAGCCCTTTAGCATAGAAGAACTGCTTGCCCGTATCCGTGCCCGTTTGCGGGGAGGACAACATCAGGATGGAGCGATCATCCATTTTGAGGATTTGCACCTCAACCGTACCACCCGTGAAGTGCTACGGGGGAGCCGAAGACTGGAGTTAACCCTTAAAGAATTTGATCTGTTGGAATATTTGTTGGCTAATGCGCGTCAAGTCCTAACCCGAGAATTGCTTTTGGAAAAGATCTGGGGCTTTGACTTCATGGGAAATTCCAATGTCATCGAAGTTCATGTGCGTAATTTACGGATTAAGTTAGAGCAACAGCAGGAAAAACGTTTAATCCAAACTATCCGTGGGATCGGCTATGTGCTCCGGGAGCATTGATTGCACAAAGGGGAGGGCCACAGTGACGGTAGTTCCCTTACCCACCGCCGAACGGATCCGCAGCTCGCCGCCATGGGCGACGATAATCCGTTTGACAAGGGCCAGTCCTAAGCCAATCCCCGTTGGTTTGGTCGTATAAAAAGGATCGGTGAGCTGCGGAAGCACCTCAGGGTCAATAACTTTGCCCCCATTTTGCACCTCAAGCAATACATGGGGAGGCGCTAAAGTGATCTGGCAAAGGACTTCTTCCCCTGCTCCAACCGCTTCACAGGCATTAGCAAAAATATTAAAACACACTTGTTTTAGCTTATCCACATCCCCCAAGACCCAAGCAGGGGTTGTGGGGGGGGTAACGGTGATCACCCGGTTTTGGGCACTGGGCATCGCCCTAATCTGAGGGAGGAGCATAGCGATCAAGCCATGGAGATCAAGGGGGGTGCGTTGGAGCAATGGGGGCTTGGCATACAGCAAAATTTCTCGCAAAAGCCGTTCTTGACGCTCCGCTTCGTGGGTCGCTAGGGTTAAATATTCCTGAAAGATCATCGGTATCTCAAGGGTTTTAAAGCGTTGCAAAACACCACTAATGGTCGTCAGAGGACTGCGAATTTCATGGATGATCATGGCGGCAAACTCCCCAATGGCCGCTAGGCGTTCTCGTTCTACCAGTTCAGCGTGGGCATTGTGCAACTCTTGGGTGCGCTGGGCTATTTCGGCCTCTAAAAGCATGTGAAACTGCCGCTCTTTTTGCCAAAGTCGATAGTTATCGAGTACGGTGGCGGCTCGTTCGGCAAACATTTCTACGAGTTGAATCTCTTCGCGGCTATAGTGCCGTGCCTGTTGATGAAAAGAACAAATAGTCCCAATGATCTGACCTTGGGGGGTACGCAGGGGGATCCCTAGGTAAGACTGATATCCCGTGGGTGCCCGTCCATATTCTGGGTGTTGATGGACATCTTCTACAATCAAGGCATGGCCTAGGGCAATCACTGTACCCACCAATCGTCCATGGAGCGCAAACGTACGCGTATCTCCCATCTGGATACTGCTGGCTAAAACAGTTTCTAACCCAGCTTCACAGAGGGTAACTACCGTCCAGTGAATGCCCAGGAGCTGACTCACGCCCACGGCGATGGTGTGCAAATAGGTATCCAGATCCCCAGTGCGATAGCTAAGCGCCGATAAAATGTCTAGGGTCTGTTGGGCCTGCTGCCAAGTAGAAGGGCCAGAGGAATTCATGACTGGCTCGTGGCTTTCCTGAAGTTTAGCTGAAGGAACACTGAAAAAAATATCATTCAATCTTTAGTTTTTCGCCATGTGCACTTCCAGGAAAATTCAGCTTCTCGATCCATGGTAGTACCAATCCTGGTAAGGTTCCATGACTGTGAGCAATTCCATTTCAGATCTAGCACTCCTCCAAGCCTTCAAAGCAGGGCAAAAAGACGCTCTGGGTACGATCTACCATCGGTATTACCCTCAGGTTTACCGCATGGCCTACCGGATATTAGGCAATCGCTTTGATGCCGAAGACCTGACGCAGGAAGTATTTTTGACCCTGTGGCGGTGTACCTATGATCCGGGACGGGGAGGGCTCAGCAGCTATTTAAATCTCATAACCCGGTCTCGTGCTATAGATCGCCTCAGATCCTGGAGTGCTACCGCCAAATTTCTCGATAAATGGCATGAGGGGATAGCCAACGCAATGGCGCCTATCCCCCTAGAGCAAGTGATAGAGGATGAAGATAGTTTGACCGTACGTTCAGCCCTCAGACAACTGCCTGATCGCCAGCGTCAGGTCTTAGAAATGGCCTATTACGGGGGCTTAAGCCAATCTAAGATCGCCTCTGCTATCGAGATCCCATTAGGCACGGTTAAGAGCTGGACCCGTCAAGGATTATTCACCATGCGCCATAAGCTCCAATCAGTCAGCTAACGGACACAAGCTAACTAACACAAAGATCAGCCCTTACGGTTGCTCTTTTTCATCTTGGTCATGGTGGTACTCATGGAATCCATCATAGCTGACATGGAGTTTAAGCTTTTGGTTAGCTCCGCAACCTGTTGCTTCATGACCGTAACTTGGCTACGCAGGACGGTTAGCTCCTCTTCCAGTTTGGCAGCAGCCGCATCCACTTCAATAGAATCAGAGGCTTGGGCAATAACAATGGAAGGGGTTTGGGCGTGAACGGGAATAGGCGTTAGGGAAAGCAGGATCACGGTCATTACCCCAAGAAGTTGCTTCTGCATGTCATCATCCTTTTGAAAAGCTTCATAGATAGTACGGAGCTGATCCTGATCTGGATGCGTTAAACCGTCAAACCCCATCGTCAACCAAGGCCAAGATCTTGGGTGGTGGGCAGGTAATATGCAGCGGTTGTCCCGTTCGCGGATGGGTAAAGATCAATTGATGGGCATGCAGCCAGTAACCCCCATCCCCAGGAACCGGGATTTTTGTATCCGCCAGGAGGGGTAAGGGAACGCCGCCCGGTCCATAAAGCGGGTCTCCTAATAAAGGAAAGCCCACCGTTGCCAAATGAATCCGAATTTGATGGGGACGGCCTGTATAGATTTCAACTTCTAACACAGTACCTACCCCCGTATTGTGAAGTACCTGAACGGTGCTGCGGGCCTCCAGCCCATCAGCAGTAGCAGCATAGATATAGCCCAAGGCTGGGTGCGCAATTTTGCCAATGGATTGGGTGATCATAAAGGGTTCAGGGGGCAGGCCGTGGCCCACTAACGTCCGATAAATTTTACGGATCCGGTGCTCTCGGAGGTGCTTACTGAGTACAGAACGCCCTAAAGAACTACGGGCGAGCAAGATCAAACCCGAAGTTCCCCGCCCCAAACGATGGATCGGGACTGGAGTTTCTTGGGGATACCTGAGCTGGATTTGATACAGGAGCGTATGTTCGAGAAATCCGGCCCCCGGCAAGACCGGAAGCCCAGAGGGTTTCGCTATAACCAATAGATCCGTATCTTCAAAAAGAATTTTAATTTCTAGGGGTACTTCAGGTTCTACCCAAGGGGGGCGATGATAGGTCAGCCTTTGCCCCCCGCGCAGGATCGTTTCCGCCGTGCTGCGCTGACCATCGATCAAAATTTGTCCTGTGGCGATCCGATGCTGCCACGCGGCTTGATCAGAGTGCGGATAGCGCTGTACATAAAAAGCTAACAGCGTCCATCCGGCTTCGGTGTGCCCGATCCGGTCTCGATAGATCCAGCCTTGATTCATCCGCGCTCTTTTAGCTCCATAAATCTGTAGCCTAAGCAAAAATCCTAGACTACAGATTTATACCTAGTCCTGGTTAAGGGATCACAGTAAAGTTAGTGGCACTGGTTGTCAGCCCTAAGGGCGTGATCACTGTAATTGGCCCGGTTAGGGTGCCACTGCGGACTGTGGCCCGAATTTGATTGGGCGACAAAACCGTAAAACTGCGCGCGTTGGTATTGTTAAATCTTACTTGGGTAGCGCCAACAAATCCAGATCCAACTAGGGTTACCGTCGTACCCACTGGCCCTTGAGTGGGACTAAAGCTCTGAATCTTGGGTAACACCCCAAAGTTAGTAGAACTGGTCGCAATACCATCAGAGACCGTTACGCCAATCCGGCCTGAGCTAGCATTGACCGGGACTATAGCCGTGATCTGGGTATCGGAAACCACCGTGAAACTGGTTGCATTTTTTTGATTAAACGTAACAGCCGTGGCTCCGGTAAAACCAGAACCAAAAATAGCGATCTGCGCGCCAACCGTACTTTTAGTGGGGAAAAAGCCCGTGACGCCACTGAGGATTGAAGTGATGTTCTTCAACACCGAAGCGCTATTAGAAAAATTATTGGAGGTCGCCAGATCCACATCGCCATCGTTATCAAAATCACCAGAGGTAATGAACGTAGGTTCAGCACTGACCGGGAAAGTCTGGGGAGTGCCAAACGTGCCATCGCCATTATTCTTCAGGACTGAGGTAGTGACAGAAGGGGCATTTTCGTTACTGGTAGCCAGATCTAGGTCACTATCACCATCAAAATCAGCCAGGGTGGCAGAGGAAGGCCCAACGTAGGCGGCACTCCCTACAGAAAAATTTTGCGCGGCGGCAAAAGTACCATCACTATTATTTTTTAAGACCGAGACGTCGTTGGTGTAATAGTTGGTGGTGACGAGATCCAGATCCCCATCTTGATCTAAATCCCCACTGGTCACAAAGCGCAGACCTGTACCCGTACCTGTGCCAAGGTTTTGTGGGGTCGCAAAAGTAGCATCGCCGTTGTTTGTAAACACCGAGACGAAATTGGTATAGCTCGAATTCGACACGGCTAAGTCAAGATCCCCGTCCTGATCCCAGTCACCGACGGTAATAGACAAGGGACGATTGATCACAGGGAAATTTTGAGGGGCACTAAAGGTACCCGTACCGTCATTTTTTAAGATGGAAATATTGTCGGAATTAGCGTTGGCGGCGGCTAAATCCAAATCTCCATCGTTATCGAGATCGCCGATAGCAACGAATTTAGGGTTGGTTCCTACGGGAAAGAATTGAGCAGGGGCAAAGGTGCCATCGCCATTATTTCTATGTACGGAGACGTTGTTAGAAATAGGGTTGGCGGTAAGAAAATAATTGGCCACAGCCAGATCTAGATCACCGTCTCCATCTACATCACCAAAAGCAATGGATTGCGGTCCTTCACCCGCAGGGACTGCCTGGGCGGGGGCAAAGGTGCCATCACTATTATTTTTTAAGATCGAGATTGTCCCGGAGGAGGGATCGGTTGTGGCCAGATCTAAATCCCCATCCCCATCGAGATCCCCTGTGCCAATGGAACGCGGAAAACTGCCCACTGCGTAGGTTTGTTCAGGACTGAAGCTAAATTGAGCGTGCACAGCCCCCGTTCCCAGTAATTGAGAGGAGAGCATCAGAACGCTTAATAAAGAGATACGGTGCACCAGTTGGGTCATGGATAAGGAGCCACTTAAATACTTAGTCACGCCGAATGCCTCAAAGATGTGGAATTTTTAACGGTTTTACAGAGTAACAAGCCTTAAACGCTTTGACCTTATCGTTCTGGACAATCCAGCGTCAAGTAGGTTTTGTTAACCTTGGAGTTATGGACTAAATACTAGAAAGCGGGATTTTTCTAGGGTGAGATCACATTCGGCTGATCCGCCCCCCATCCCCCCATTGTGGGGGTGTCTAAAATGCTTATACCCCCGTAGCCCAAGCGGGCTTAGCTTTGAGCAACTAAGCTCACTCCCCGATGGCTTGGATCGGAGTACCGCCTACGGTAATGCTCCGGGCTTTGCCCGCTTCGATTACGGTGACGATGCCCGAATTCGGAAAAGGGATATAGATCCGGTTAGCAAATTCGGTGATTTGGCTAAAAGATTGACGAAAGCGCAGGGCGGGCTTACGGGTCAAGGTCTGACGATCAAAGATCAAAACCTGATCTGTGTTGGGTTCTACGGCATAAAGATCCTGCTCTGTCAGGATCAGTTGATTGATCACTACCGTTTGGTCGGGAAATTTGGGGTCTTTTAGGGAGATTTGCGTTAAGACCTCCCCTTCGAGATTGAGTACATAAAGTATTGATCCTAGGGCCACATATACCCGATTGTCGCGCACCGCAAGGGGCATCAAGTACGTACCTGTACCCAAGGGGATGGTTTTAAGCACCGTCAATTGATCGCGGTCTACCAACAGCACACTTCCGGTGACAGGATTGGTAACCCAAAGACTGATTATACTCTAGGAAACCTTATAAACCCTGATCCTTGGGAGTAGGTGGAAGCAGAGCACCCAAGTTGATGCATTGTCATCATCAAATTGATGCGTTAGCATCAAACTACCGAGACTACTTTTTACCTGATCCTCCTATGGAGCCAACGATGCGTACCACGCTCAATCTTGAAGAAGATATTTTCTTTGCCACTAAGGAACTTGCCCGCCAACGGGGCGTTTCTATTGGGAAAGTGCTTTCAGATCTGGCGCGTCAAGCCCTATCCCGCCAAGAAGTTTCTCAATCTCGTAATGGGGTGCCACTTTTTCCGGTGGCTTCTAAGCCCAGCGTTGTCACTCTGGAACTAGTGAATCAACTGCGGGATGAACTGTGACGGTTTACCTCTTGGATGTGAATGTGTTGATCGCCCTGAGTGATCCGATGCATATTCACCATAATGTCGTCCATTATTGGTTCGCAAGCACGGGACAGAGAGCCTGGGCTACCTGTCCGATTACTGAGAATGGGTTTGTTCGTATTGCGAGTCACCCCAACTATCCCAATCGACCAGGGGATTTTCCGGTGGTTTTGGCGATGCTCCGCCAGTTTTGCGCTGTGCCTGGTCATCATTTTTGGCCTGGGGAGGTAAGTCTTCGCACCATGCTCAAACCTGAGGTGCTGATTCCCCATTCCCAGATCACGGATATTTTTCTGCTCGGTCTAGCTGCTTATAAAGGTGGCAAGCTGGCGACTCTGGATCAACGCATCGCTACGCCTTTGATTGAAGGTGGTTCGGCGGCGTTGGAATTGATCAGCCCTTAGTGCGTGGGTATATACCTTGCGCATCAACTAAGCTCACTCCCCGATGGCTTGGATCGGAGTACCGCCTACGGTAATGCTCCGGGCTTTGCCCGCTTCGATTACGGTGACGACGCCCGAATTCGGAAAAGGGATATAGATCCGGTTAGCAAATTCGGTGATTTGGCTAAAAGATTGACGAAAGCGCAGGGCGGGCTTACGGGTCAAGGTCTGACGATCAAAGATCA
>JANNOF010000193.1:0-2414 GCA_031398925.1 Gloeobacteraceae cyanobacterium SOY_34_metabat_371
AATTGCGCTTGGCGAGACTGCCCTGTTGAAGCCCGCTGAAGCTTATGTCGGTGATAATCTCGCCGTCGATATTGCCGCCGACACCAATCGTGAGGCGGTCGTAGCGGATCGATTTGAGCGCATCGAATGCGTAATTGGCGAACACGCCCATGTCTTCGTATGACAGTTCGCCAAGATAACTGACCTCACCGCCGCCGGGACGCGAGACCAGCGCGCCGCCGACAATCCGACCGCCGTCCTGATCGAATATCATCGGCAGTGTCCCGTCGAAAACGCCAGTCACGCGCAGATTTTCGAAATCATACTCGCCGAGCAGCTTTTCGGCATCGACCCCGACCACACGGAAGGTCAGCCGCCGTTCGGCCTCGACTCCGAAATCGAGAATCGTGGGCTCGAGGATGAGCTCGCCCCCGGCGAACGGCCAGCGTCCGGCCTCGATTTGGATTCGCTGACCGGGGAGAAGCCGATAACCGATGGTGCCGTTGAGCGCAGGAATGCCGGGGTTGACCGATGCGATCAGCGCCTGCTGGGCTGGGCCTGTTTCAAGTCCGAGCAAGTCGGTGAAGACAATTTCGGTCGTTAGCCCCTCAACAGGGCCAAAAGCTGCCGCGAGGTTCATGCCGCGCGTGGCAAATCGCCCGCTGCTGCGGACACCGTTTGCGTCCCATTCGATCTTGCCGTCTCCAGACACGGTGCCATCGACATTTGCGACCACACCCAGGCTCAGCGGCGTGAGCATTTCCGGTTGCAGCGTCTCGTCAAAGCGAACGTCGTCAACCGACAGCAAAGCGCGCCCTGTGCTGTTGCCGAGGGTGTGCCGGATATCGACATCGGCGACTTTCCGACCAGTCTTCGGCTCGGCAATTTGCCCGATTGCGCTGATGACATTGTTTTCCAAAGTCAGCATCAGATCGGGAACAGCCATCGGCTGAAAACGGTCGGTGGCTGCTGCGTCGAGGACGCGCAAGCTTCCGTCGAGAGTCAGAATGTTGTTCAGGTAGCGCCAGTTGCCTGCCGCTTCGTCGATGAGCAACGGCACATTGCCAATCTGGCCTTCGCCGCCGGTCAATGTGCCGCTGATGTTTTTGCCGAACTTTCCGGCGAGCATGGCCACATCGAACCTCGTCAGCGCGGATGCCTCGCCGAGCGTAAGCTTCACATCGCGCGCGGTAAAGCCGTCGCCAAGGCTGAAGCGAAAGGCTGTACTGTTCGCGGTCATCGGCGATCCGCCCAACGTGCCCGAAGCCGCCAGATTGCTGATGTTTGTGGCAAAGCGGGTGTCGCCACCGCGGACAACGAGCATCGAGCGTCCGCGATCGGGGCACAGCCGCAGACTTTGTCCACGCAGCGTCAGCGACGAGAGTTTCGCGCTATCGAACCGGACATTCTGGCAAGCATCGTAAAGCGCCAGACCGCCCCCATCATAGCGGCCATTGATCGGCAGGCTAAGGCCACTGATAGAACCGCCCGGCAGAGGTCCTGACAGTCTTGCCTGCCCGTCGAAGCGCCACGCTCCGCCCACGCGGCCATTGAATGCAAGTTTTGGCACAGCAAGGCTGGCACCGCCCGCCGCATAAGGCGCAACCACCGCATTACCGGTCCAGACACCGCCGCCCGATTGCCGCATCGTCAGCCTCACGTCAGGGAGACCGCGACCGCCAATTTCCAATTCCACCGGCGAACCCGGCGTCAATCCGGTTGCCCCGCTTTGCAGAACCAGCGTCCCCGTTTGCCGCAACCGCGCGCCTGACGCGCTATTGAGCGCAAGGTCGCTGACCGCCAGACCGGTGTTGCGTGACGCGTTCTGATAGGCATCGAAAGACAGCCGTCCGTCGAAATTGTCCCCTGCTCGCTCGAATGCCGGAGCGATGCGGGCGAGCAATGGGCCGAGCGGTGTGTCGCGTGTTTGCCGTGCAATGCCATCGAGGTTGCCTAGCGTGCCCCTGTCAAGCGCCCCGCCCCCGACCCGCATATTGCCATCCGCAGAGCCCGTCAGGCTGCCATTATTCCAGCCGGCATAGCCCTTGGCGTTCAGCGCCAATTGCTTCACGGTCAGCGGCTTGCTGCGCAATCCCGTGCGGTCGAGCGCAAGATTGAAATTGGTCCGTGCCAACCCGCCATCGACAGAAATCGTTCCGGCGGGCTTGATCAGCGCAAGATCGCCATAAGCAACACTAGGCGCGACAAAACCGACGTCGCCGAACCATTTGTCGAACCGTTCGGATAGCCGGATATCGGTTTGCAGCACCGGTGCATCGACCGCCAGCTTCGCTGCCTTACATTCCAACAGGTCGGCGGTCATCGGCCCTAATAGCCTCGGTCGGCGCCACTCTAACAGGAAATCGCCGTCGAAACGCACATCGGGAGCACGGCAGTCACCGAAGGCAATGTTGGGTGCGCGCAGCGAAAGATCG
>JANNOF010000199.1:0-17841 GCA_031398925.1 Gloeobacteraceae cyanobacterium SOY_34_metabat_371
GTCATTGTTATGAACGTTGACGTAGTAGGTCTTGGGGTTGTCTTGAATATCTTTTAAAAGTGCTGGATCCAAACCTGTTAGACAAGCGCTGACAGTCCCGGAACTAGGGGGCATAAAGGTAACTTTAACTGGACCACTGACATCAGCGGCCCCTTGGTGGATGTGGGCCAAAGTCGCACTGCTAATATCTGCCACTAGGATGGCGTAGCATAGGCGACCTTGCACGGGTTTGATCGTTACTGTGGCAGATCCGGAGCCATCAGCATCCCCTGGACCTGGGACTTCACTCGCCCCACTAAGAACAGCAAATAAGGGACGGGCTTGAGCTGGAACGCTTAGGATCATGGCTCCTAAAGAGATTGCCATCAGCGTTTTTAACGTAAATTGCATGGTGATCTCCTTTGTTTTACCCGTTGTCAAACTAACACAAAGGACTAATTATGGTGCAGAACTTAAGGATTTGAAATCCGCTGGATCTGGGCTAAGCGCCACTCTTGATAGCGCTGATGGAGGTTATGGGCCGCTGGATAGATGGCATTAGGACTCATAAAATGGGAAAACTCAAAGGTGATCAATTTATCCACCCCAGCCCGTTGGGCCGCTTCAATTTTAAACCGCAACTTAGGCCAACTGATGGGTGGAAACTTAATCGGCATATCCCGATCAAAACTCTCCACATTAGACCAGACTTGAATCCCGTGACGGCGCGCTAGGGCCGCGTTAACTGCTAAATAATCCGGGAGTTCGGCAAAGTCTACCTGTCCATCTTGAAAGGCCACACAATCGACTAATCCTTGGATCCGACTAAAGACCTGTTCCCATTGCCGCTCATGATCCGTCAGGGTAATGGCCTCTTGAAATTGTTTGATCCCCCGCACATAGGGAGAGATCAAAAGGGGTAGGTTCTGTAAACCCTTCAGATGCTGGGCCAATTGCTCATAGACCTGCATCACGCCCTCATCGAAGGTATTGATCTCATGGCATAGATACCACCCTGCAAAGGAAGGGTGCGCCCCATAGCGGGTCCAGACTTCATCAGCAATGGCCCGGTTGAGGTCTACCTCCCGTTGGTAGTGTCCGGTGTGCCAATAAAGGCCAGAGTCATAGGTTCCCCAAAAAAACTTCAAATCCAACTGGTCACACAGGGTCAAAAATAATTCGATCAAGTCATCTTGTACTAAGAGCACCGGGTGTTCTTTGGCTAGTACTTTGGAATAAAACGTACATTTATTTTGATAGCCACAGCGGATCAAGATCACCGTATCGATCCCGGTGGCGCGCATGGCGCGAAAGTCTTGCGCCCATTGCTCTGCACCCCAGTTGGCGCTGGGAATATCGTGGCTAATTTCATCAATAAAAGTCCCCGTGATCATGCCGTAGCTCCCAAGATCATCCGCACTACTGTACTGAGGTCTTCTTTAGCGCCAGCGGTATTGATCAAGACGACCTGGGCTTCTTCTTCGGCAGTAAAGTCCTGTTGGGCCGCCAGTTGCTGGGGGAGCAAGTCAACGGTGGCATCGGCAATATCCCCCTGACGATTAACCAGACGCGTTCTCAGTTCACTTTCAGCGATCCGGCAAGCCAGAATCCGAGCAGGCAGCTGGAGGCCTTGGGCCAGGGCCAATAGGGGCAAGCGCTGATCTGCGCGGTCGTACTTGGCATCGAGAATTACCGTAAACCCCAAGGGCAACAGTAAGGCAGCCAGATCATAAAGTTTTTGATAAACCTGTTGGCTAAAGGCTGGGGTATAAAAATGATCCGGGAGGCGTTCAGTTAAGGGATAACCGGCTAGATGTTTACGTACCGCATCAGCCCGGATCTGAATGCCCTGGGTTTGTAGCGCAAGTTGCTGACCAAGGGTCGATTTGCCACTCCCAGAGACCCCTTGCATTATAAATAGTTGCCCGGTTTTAGGCTGGGTAAATTCCCAAGCCAGACGATAGTATCCCTCAGCAATACTTTGAGCTTCAGCCTTTTGCTCCGGCCCCACGGTCTCACTATCCAGTACAAAAGAGTTGACTTTGCCCCGGACGTAGGCCCGATAGCTTAGATATAAGGGCAATAAGGGCAAACCACCCCAATCCCCCGTCCCCTCTAAATAGGTATTCAAAAAGCGATTACCCAGATCCGGGCGCTTCCTAGCGATGAGATCCATCATCAAAAAAGCCGTATCCGAAAGGACATCTATAAAGCGAAACGGTTCATTAAATTCAATACAGTCAAAAATGACCGGTGCCCCGTCGATGACAGCGATATTACCGAGGTGTAGATCGCCATGTCCTTCGCGGATCCTCTGGTCTAAAACCCGTTGCTGAAATAACTGGGGATGCTCGTCATAAAAACGATCCGTAAAGGCTTTCGTCTGATCAAACCAATCTTGCTGTTGCGCCCGACCAATAAATCCCACGGTCTGAATATAGTTTTGATCAATGGGATAGCGCACCTGTTCAGGGCTACCAAAACTTAAAATATGGTCATTGACCAAAGCCTTTTGATGAAAGGTCGCCAGGATCTTACCCAACGTCGTCATCTGCTCTAAAGTGACGGCATTTTGGTCAAATAATTCAGAAAATAGCCCCTTCTGGGAAAACTCATGCATACGTAAGGTGTACTCAACGGGTTCCCCTACCCCCCCTAACTGATACTGCCCATCGATTTGGGTGATCGGCAGTACGGTTTCATAAACCGTAGGGGCCAGCCGTTGATTGAGTCGTAATTCTTCTTGGCAATAAAACCCCCGATTTTCGAGGGTTGAAAAATCAAGAAACCCGAAATTCACCGGCTTTTTAACTTTATAGGCCCAAGCTCCCGTCAAGATCACATAGGAAATATGGGTCTGGATCAATTCAAGATGGGCGACGGGGTGCGGATAAAACTCCGCCCGTAACATCTGTTGGATCAGTTGCGGTAGGGCTTCCATAGGACACAGGTAGATCTTTTGTATTTTGACACATCCTCCCCTGTTAACCCGATCCGAAGGGATGCGCTCCTAGGCCCAAGCTCTGTGTTAGGGAAAGTTTAAACCAAATCACCCAAAGCTAAGATCAGCGATCAACGGCAAATGATCGGACCCCACGGCTGGCCCGGTGCGGAGATTCAAAACCTGAATTTCCTGGCTCACCAAACAGTGATCTAAGGGAATACCGAGGCCAGGAACAATAGCATTTAGAACGGGTAAAACGGGCCAAGTGGGCAATACGCCAAAACCTTGGCGACTATCGTGCAGCTTAGAACGCTGGAGTAAATCTTTAAAATAGGGGGACCAAACCGTTGAATTGAGGTCCCCAATCAGCACCAGAGGGCCCGTCACCGTCGCTACGTAGTCGCCAAGGGCGGCAAACTCCCCTTGGCGGGCTTGAATACCCCATTGGGGGGCGAGGGGGTGGGTAGCAATCAAATGGACTATACCCCCTGGGAGGCACACATCCATGATCAAGGCCGGGGTTTGGGGCGAAGCAAAGACGCGAATAGCGGTATTGCTTAGGGGAAAACGGCTGTAGACGGCAATTCCTGTTTGCGAAGGGCCGGGATTTTCTAAAGCATAGCCATAGCCAAGGGTCCGTAGCCGATCAACCCAGCTTTGATCTACCTCTTGAAAGACCGCCAGATCAGGGTTCTCGTGCCGGACTAGATCTAAAATACTTTGTACCTGAGGATTGCCCGCTAGAACGTTGAGATGAAGGGTCCTAAAGTGATTTTGGCCTCTACGGGGTACAGGTTGGCGATAGCCATCTAAAACTTCGCTCCCATTGATCACTAAGCATAGGGCACTGATCCCGGCATCCAAGGGTTTGCCACGTGCTATCGCCCAGGCTAAGCCTAAACCACTCAAGTAGGTGTACTGAAGGCGGGGATGGGTCGCTAACTCCGCGTAGGGATAACGCGCCCCAAACCGTCCCGCCAGCGTACACAGCGCCGTCAGCGCAATAAAGGGATTAACCAAAACGCCCGGTGATATAGTCTTCGGTACGCTTATCTTTGGGGGCCGAGAAGATCTCACGGGTCAAACCCGCCTCTACCAACCGCCCGATCCGACTTTCATCGGTATTGAAAAAGAGTGTATAGTCAGAAACCCGTCCAGCCTGTTGGAGGTTGTGGGTTACGATGATCAGCGTCAAGTCCTTGCGTAGCTCCAGGATCAATTCTTCGATCTTGAGGGTAGCAATGGGATCAAGAGCCGAGCAGGGTTCATCCATCAAGAGGACCTCTGGCTCTACGGCTAGCCCGCGCGCGATACACAACCGTTGTTGTTGTCCGCCCGAAAGACTCAAGGCCGAAGTCTTAAGCCGGTCTTTGACTTCATCCCAGAGGGCGGACTGACGTAAAGAACGCTCTACCGCAGCCTCTAGATCTGACTTGGAGCGAACACCAAACAGCCGGGGACCGTAGGCGACATTATCAAAAATGGTCATGGGAAAAGGATTGGGCCGTTGGAAGATCATGCCCACCCGCTTGCGGAGGATGGTTAAATCCACCTCAGGGTCATAAATATCCGCGCCAAAAAGTAGAATTTGTCCTTCTACTTTAATGCTCGAACCACTGGTTTCGCCAATACGGTTGAGCGCTTTGAGAAAGGTCGATTTCCCACACCCTGAGGGGCCAATGATCGCTGTTACTTGGCATTCGGGCATGTCACAACTGATGTTCTCAATGGCTTTTTTGGGTCCGTAGAAAAAATTTACGCCCCGGACGGTGACAGCATGTTGTTTTTGGACTTCGGTGGTTCTGTTCATGGCAAATTACCTGATGGCTCGCTTACGAAATTGGGAACGCAGAATGATGGCAGCAAAGTTCAAAAAGAAGGTGATGGCCAATAGAACAAACGTAGAGGCGTACTGGGCCGGACGCGTCTTTTCCACATCTGAAGATTGGGTTGCCAGGATAAAGATATGGTAACCCAATTCCATAAACTGCTTGCTGGGATCAATGATCACCGTTCCTGGAAAAACCGGGAGGTCCTGTAGTAAAAACGCCGCTCCTGTAAAGAGAATGGGCGCTACCTCACCGGCCCCCCGCGAAATCGAAAGAATTGATCCGGTCAAGATCCCAGGGATCGCCTGAGGTAATACAACCCGTGAAATAGTCTCCCATTGGGTAGCACCCAGAGCCAGACTCGCTGAGCGCAACGAAACCGGGACCGCAAGTAGTGCTTCTTCAGTGTTGACGATGACAATGGGTAAAACCAGCAAGGCCATGGTCAAAGCCGCCCAGAGCAAGGCGGGCTTACCCCACAAGGGATTGGCCAGACTATAACCCAACAGTCCATCTAAGCCGCGCCCAATAAACAGTACAAAAAAAGCTACGCCAAATAGCCCAAAAACAATGGAGGGCACCCCCGCCAAATTGTTTACCGCTGCTCGGATGATCCGCGAAAAGGGCTTCCCCCCGGCGTATTCAACGAGGTAGATCGAGGTAAACACACCCACGGGCAGGGCAAAAAAGGTCATCAGGACAACCAGGGCAATGGTTCCAAAGATCGCTGGACCAACGCCGCCCTCGTCTAGACCCTTATCGGGAGACGTGTAGAGAAATTCAAACCCATTGGCACTGACGGTAGGCCAGCCATTAATGGTGATCGTTAACAAAAATAAAATAATAAAAGCAACCAACAACCAGGACATGCCACTCAATAATCCGGCCAGGAAATTCTCGCGGGCTTTTTTGAAGGCTTGGATCTGGGGGTCAGACCCTTGGCTGGTAGCTGATAAGGGGGTATCCATGACCATAGTTAGCTCCCTCCCCGGACTTTTTGACGGGCACGGTTGATGACGATCTCACCAATGATATTGAGTACAAAGGTGAAGATAAACAACACGCCACCAATGAAAAATAGAGCGTTGTAATGATCCCCACCTGCTGGAGATTCACCCAATTCCGCCGCAATGGTAGCGGTGATGGCCCGCCCGGAATCCAACAAGTTTAGATTAGTAATCGAGGCATTGCCCGTTGCCATCAAAACGATCATGGTTTCACCCAAAGAGCGTCCCAGCCCCAAGATCACCGCCGCCGCCAGTCCTGAAACCGCCGCAGGAACCACCGCGCTGAAGGCGGTCTGCCACCGTGAACCCCCCAAGGCCATACTGGCATCGCGGATCGAGTCAGGCACTGCCCGGAGGGCATCTTCAGCAATGGTGGCGATCACGGGAATGATCACCAGCGCAACCCCTAGAGCACCGACCATGACGTTGAGATACCCCCCAGTGACCCCCAAGGCTTGGGAACGCGACAAACAAACTGATTGAAGATCGCTGCCTTCAGCAAAGGTACATGCCGGGAAAAATAGTCGATTCAAAACCGGTGTTTGGGAGAGAAATTCAAAAATAACCGGTATATGGGTGATCCATTCGACAAAGGAGGCAATGGTTACGAGGGCAAAAAAGCCCAGCACAACTGAAGGGACTCCGGCGAGTAACTCTAGGATCGGCTTGACCACTTCGCGGACCCGGACTGAGGCCAATTCTGATAAGTAAATCGCGACGAATACGCCGATCAATGCCGCCAGGATCGCCGAGGGCAGGGCGACTTTTAGACTACCAATAAGTAAAGGAATTAAAGAATACTGGGGTAATTGGCTGGAGGTGGGCTGCCAATCACTACTGATGACTTGTTTTTTTTCATAGACAAAATCCCCTTCACTATCGGTCTTGATCGAACCATCAGGGTTACGGACCAAATCTTCTTTTTCAGTGGTAATAGACCAAAACTGGTTGGGCTGAATATCGCCCCCGAAGAATGTCAGACCTTGGAGTCCTTGGTATAGCAAAAGTACAAAAATCAGGGCAATGGAGGCTACGGCTAGACTAGCAACGGTGAGTAACGCTGTCTCAATGACTCGCTCTTGGGTGTACTTAGCGCTTGATTTGTCGGAGCGTAGGGCATTATTGCCCTTTGATTGGGATGAAACAGCCATAGGTGGGTGGGTTCCTAGTATTGCAAAAGGGGGCCCTTTGACCCCCTCACCAGACAGTTTAGAGCTTGCCGAGTTCAGCTTTAGCGGTCGAAGCATTCAAGGGCACGTATTCAGCCCCAGCAATTTTTTGACCAGCAGGGCTAAGGACCCACTCTACGAAAGCTTTGACTTCGCCACTGGGCTTGCCACTGGAATAGAGATAGAGAAAACGCGCAATGGGATACTGACCACTGGCGATGGCAGCGTCATTGATCTGACCGTTGACAATCGGATCAACAAAGTCACCTTTCTTTTTCACCGAGACCGTATCAAGGTCTTTGCGGGTAGCAAAGTAACCCACCCCACCGTAGGCAATACCGTTGACATCCTTGGTGACGGCGTCAGCCAAAGCTGCGGTTCCTTGGAGTACTTTGGTGGAAGCGGCGTAATTTTTACCTTCAAGCACTTCTTCCCGGAAGTACTCATAGGTACCAGAGGAGCTTTCCCGTCCATAAAGAGAAATCGGAGCGTCCTTGCCGCCCACATCTTTCCAATTGGTAACTTGTCCGGTAAAGATCGCTTCAAGTTGTTGATAGGTCAGCTTTTTGACCGGGTTGCTCTTGTTCACGATTACGGCGAGACCATCAATGGCGGTCTTGATCTCCACGGGCGTAATACCATTTTTCTTGGCGCCATCGACTTCCTTGGCTTTCATTTCGCGGGAAGAGGCAGCTAAATTGGCTTGACCATCGATCATGGATTTGATCCCGGTACCAGAACCACCACCGGTCACTTGGATCTTGGTTTCAGGATTCTTACGGGAGTAAGCATTGGCCCATTTGGCGGCCATGTTTACCATCGTATCGGAACCCTTGAGGGTAATGGTTCCAGCTAGGGCCATGGGAGCTAGTAACATGGCGCACGTTAAAGAAACTGCAACCGCTTTCAAGCTTGTACGACGCAACATTGTGTTGTCCTCGCTTTGTGTCCGTTAGTGATCGTAGGGGCAGAGGATTAAGAAATCATCAAGAGAAGGTTAAAAACTGGTTAAGAAGGGCTTAAAAACCTTGTGGAATCAGGATTTTGTCAAAACAGGTTCAAAGAGCATAAAGACCAAAAACATGGACATAAAAATACAAGACAGTGCTAAAACAACGGTCATGAGCACTGTAATTGCAAATTCAGGTAGGGTTTGACCCAGAATGAGCAATCCACCGTTTTCCTTTGCCATGATCACTTCCCAGGGTTTCACCGTTAGTGTGCGCCATGACAGGTGCTTTGTCTAGCCTCGCTTTAGCCTAAAATCGGCTTTCTAAGCCGACGGTAAAGTTGATCGGTGGCCCGCCATTTCCGTAGTTACGCTCGTAGGGGGTATTCAAAAGATTATTGATCAAGCCTTTGATCGTGAAATTGGGGGTGAGGGGTACCTGAAAAGAAAGGTCTACGGTCAAGTACCCTGGTAGCAACGTGCCCACGGGCAGAAAACCAATATTCGCCACGGGGTTCCCTCCCGGATCCGCGGCCAAGCCTGGCCCAATATGATAGGGATCAACGGACCGTGCCCCCTGATAGTTGGCAAAAAGGGAAACGCGCAGGTCATGGACACTCGTGTAGCTCAACCCCAATTGACCGCTATGAAAAGGCACTAGAGGATATTGGGTCTGGTCGGCTTCGGCTTTAAAGCCTTGGCGCACACGGGCATCGGTGTAGGTTTCGGTGGCAAAAAAGCTCCACCCAGGGGCAAACCGCCAATCAAAGCTCAATTCAAAACCCGAAGTTTGAACCTCAGGAACATTGACCCGAATCAGATCGCCTTCGCTAAAACCCCGGGCCAGCAGATCATCATCTTGGGCAAAGCTCCCGGCTGGGCTGATGCGGTTGTAACCTAATAAGTTCTCAATACTATTGGAGAAAAAAGCCGCCCGGACCGTGATTGCAGGGGTTGGGGTCCAATCGGCCCCTAGATCAAAGGTCGAACCCGATTCTGGGACTACTTCAGGATTTCCTGAGATCTCACCGCGCCCAAAAACATCATTGAAGTTAGGGGTCTTATAGACCCGTGCCCAAGACGTGCGGAGGGTCAAGTCGGGGGACACTTGCCACACCAAACCAAAGCTGGGATCAAAAGAACTGCCATCGGTGCGGTTAAAGCTGGAGTTATAGGTATTGGTGAAGGTTTGCCGAAACCCTAAAGTTGCCGTCAATGTATCGCTGAGCTTAACCGTATTGAGGGCAAAGAGCGAGGGACGACTTACCCCGGCTTCAAAAATGGGTTCAAAAACCCCTTCGACTAGATCAATGGCAAAGGACCGCCCAAACTCGCGTACAAAGTCCAAACCATAGGTCAAGTTGTAGCTAGGGCTGATCTGCCAGTCGTGTAGGGCACGCAGATTAAAAATCGAAACTTCCGTCGTTCCATCTTCAACGGGTGTACCATCTTCCACTTCGCTTTCGGTGGTGAACCCGGTATCAAAACCTAATTTGATCTGTAGTCTAGAGTCTTCCCCGGCCCCCAACTTACGCTGGTAATCTAGGGCGGTGCCAAAATAATCCAACCGGATCCGAGGGAATACTTCTTCGTTGATCCCGAGTTCATTGGCGCTGCAGGTGCCGTTTTGAGCCCCACAGCCTGAGTCATCCAATACTGGGATCGCAGTGCGGTTATCGAGTAGCGCATACAAACTGATCCCCCGGTTCCCTTTGCGAATATAAGAACTGGATCTTAGGGTCGAGCGTTCATCGAGGTCCCAGTCAAAATTAAGGCCAAACGAGCTACTATTGACTTCTCCATTGGGCCGCCTATCGCTCAGGATCAAGCCATCAGGACGTTCCACCCGATAGATAAAGTCATTGTTGCTATTAAACGTGGTGGCTAGGGCACTAAAACGAAAATTGGGGGTCAAAGGCCCCCCTAGGCGCAGACTATATTCACTAAAGCCATAGCTTCCATAGGTGATTTCGCTGGAACCGGTAAATTGTTTGGGTGCAGGACGGGTGATGACATTAATTACGCCGCCCACCGCCGTACTGCCGTACAGGGTCGTCGCTCCGCCTTTTAACACTTCAATGCGTTCAATTTCATAAACGGGTAATTCCGCTAGATCCACATGTTCTTGGTTGATATTGTTGAGTGACCTGCCATCGATCAAAAGTGCCGTACTCGTGGTAGGTAAGCCCCGGATAAAGTACGTACTGTGGACATCTTGACCGGCCCCATATTGATTGCTCACCACCCCTGGGACACCCCGCAGGGCCTCGCCTACCTGTCGCGCTCCCTTGCGTTGGATCTCTGGAGTAGTAATCACCGAAATACTACTGGTGCTCTCTCGGATCGTTTGCCCCCGGCCTAGGGTCGCCGTCACCGTCACTTCATTTAAGAGATCAAGGGAATTATTATCGACCGTGGGTTCTCCCGCTAGGGGAGGGTCTTGCATTATTTGCGCCAAATGTTGACCAAGATCATCAGCCTGGGTAGAAACCTGCGCCAAGTCTTGGGCGGCTATCGGCAGCGTTTCGGCTTGAGCAGAGGTGGCTACTGCTCCAAAGCACCAAGCGATCAGGATCAGTTTTGCGTTCATGAATGCCCCAGCTAGATATGAGAATCATTCTTGTTCTCGTTATCGAAATAACGATACCATAGAACCCCGTTGGGGGCGTTATCATACGTGGGGATTTATCGTTGGCGCATGAACTATTCACGACGTACGTTGTTGGGTCTGCCCCTGTTGTTGGCCCTAGGGGGAGACCGGGTACGGGCCTATACCCTGCGGGTTGTAGAAGGCTCGTGGTCTACACCCGGAGGAGAAGTTTTAGTTCCTGACTGGTGGCTAGAGCAACAGTTGGGCATTGAATTACTGGGGGGCACCGATCCGTTAGAGCAGCGGATCAATTGGTTTGGGGTAGTGCAAAGTCTGCCCGTCACCCTTGGGCCTGCCCCTTTTCCAGGGCGCTATGTAGCCCTAGCCTCCCTCAAGAAAATACTGGGGATCATGGTCGAAGAATCAGGCTTAGTCTTTGCCGAGAGCACGCTCAAAGCTTTACGCACTGCCGCAGAAACCCTAATCCTCGAACTAGACCGCCCGACCCCGTTAACGTTAGAACAACAGGGGACTGTTGCCCGTCTAAGTTTACCCATGCAACAGGTTACTGGTTTACCCCCTAGGATCGGTAGTACCGTAACGAAGATCTCTTCAGCACCCTTAAATGGCTTGATCCAAGTCCGGTTTGATCTAACTACGTCCAACCCAGTGGGGATCAAAACTTTGGGTAACCCGCCCCGGATTATTTTAGATTTTGCGCCCCCTAGGCGCCGCATCGAACAGGTCTGGCAAGCAGGCTTGACCTATCAACGTTGGGAAGGGGCAAACCCAAGCCATGTCTTGATCATGGATCAACGCTTTAGCTGGCAATTGGTCCGCTCCCCAGCCAAAAAGACCCTGAGAACCTTTGCGCAAGAAGCTGGAGCCTTAGCCGCCCTCAGTGGGGGCTTTTTTAATGTCAACAATGGACATCCTTTGGGTGCCGTTCGGATCAATGGTCAATGGCAATCCGGGCCGATCCTCCAACGGGGTGCCGTGGCGTGGGACGGAGACTCTTTTTTGTTTGATCGACTGGATTGGCAAGGGGTCTTAGTCTTGCCCCAGGCTCGTCTGGCCCTTGTGGGCTGGAATACGGGCTTTGCCCGTGGGGGCTTGAGTGTCTATACCCCGGAGTGGGGGGAACGCTATGAAGCACTTCAGACCCAAGAAACGTTCCTCTCTGTACAAAGTGGTATTTCCCAGATCCCCCTACGGGTCCAAGGGGGAACCCCGATTCAGATCCCGCGTGAGGGCTTTTTGATCGTGGGTCGGGGCTATGGTGAGCAACTGCTAGCCCAGCGCTTTGCCAATCCCACCCCCGTCAGTGTGGATCTGGAGCTTTCTTTACCCACCTGGTCTACGCTGCCCCAGATCCTAGGGGCAGGGCCACTTTTACTAAAAAATGGCGCGGTGGTCTTGGATGCGGACCTCGAACAGTTTCGCCCGGATGTTAAAAACAGTGCTACCACGCGTACAGCCGTGGGGCGGCGCGCTGACGGATCCTTAGTTTGGGTGGTGGGTCAAAAATTAACCCTCGTTACCTTAACCAAATTCCTCCAAGACCTGGGTTGCGTAGACGGGCTAAATCTAGATGGCGGTGGATCCTCTGGATTTTATTTGGGTGGCACTGTCCGTTCCGGTGCCTATCCTGACCGGCCCTTGAGTACGGCTTTAGTCTTGATCAAAAAGTCTTAGGTGCGACTACCTGGAGTAGCTGCGGGATCACCTGGGACCAGGTAAAGTTTTGGCGGACAAAATTTGAACCTATCTCGGGGCTGGGGGTACGGTGCAGTACTTCTTCCATACGACAGATCAAATGATCCAAATCAGGCTCTAGAAACCAGGCTTTGCCTATGCCCGTTAGCACACCTTCGGTGAGGGTACTTTCGACATAGAACGCAAAATCTTTGGTTGTAAAGTCATCGGTCGGCCCCCCTTGGGTACAGATCACCGGCAAACCACAGGCTGCTGCCTCCAACACGGGCATATTAAATCCTTCTGCCCGATAGGGGGAAATATAGGCATCCGCAGCTTGATAAAGTTGGGCACATTCCTCAAAGGACCGGGTTTCACCGTAATAGATCAGGCGGGATACAACCCGTTCACACTCAGCACCCGTCAGCGCGTGAAAAGTCTGCATTAGAAATTGCTCTGAAGGATAAAGCGCATCGAGTCCCTTAAGTACCAGACGCGCCTCTGGGTATTGTTCTGCAATCCGGGCAAAGGCTTTTAGGATCAGATCTAAACCTTTATTTCCCGTCATGGCACCGATATGGAGAAATACAAAGCCCTCCCAACCGAGGGTGCGCCGCAATTTATTTTTCTTGTAGGCATTGATGGGTTTCCACAGATGCGGATCAATCCCATGGGGAACCACCCGCACCCGTGCCGGATCAGCCCCTGCATCCAGAAAACCCAAGCGGGACCAGTTAGAGGGGGTAATGATGGTCGCTTCTGAATCTTGGTAGGCTTGGGCAAAGGGCACAGCACCCAAAATACTAATGGGGGTGATCCTGCGTCCTTCTGAGGTTCCAAATACTACGCTCGGGATATTGGTCGTGCGCAGATCATAGGGAAAGCCAATACGGAGCAGGCCATCTATCTTTTGATCCGCAGGGGGCGGGGGAATTTTTTCGAGGAGTGCTTCTTGGGGGCGGGTAAAAAGCCCCCGCACCGGCTTCCAGGTAGGGTTATAGTAGGGCAGATCCCGGTGATAAAGGGTATGTTTTGTAGATAGAAGTTCTAGACATTGGAACTGATTCACAATGGCGTAGGAATGGGGTAAAAACCGCCAGCCTTCAACTAAAATAACGGCCATTTACCCTCTCTAAAAATCCATCAAATTGCCGTTACTGGAGGCATTCCTTTGAGTTTGGTGATCATCAGATCTACGGCTTTACGAGCGGCGGTAGTCCGTTCATCGACCACAAAACCAGACACATTGGTGACTTGAATATCTTGCCATGCCAACTCTCCTTGACGGTTGGTGATCGCATATTGGATCACTACATCCGCAGTGGTCCCGGTACCAAAATTGATTATGCTCCCGGTATAGTATGTACTGCCACGCACCATGCCCAAACAGACAGCATCGACCCCTAGAAGGCTTGCCAGAAGGCGCGGATCGGTAGAGAGCACTTGGGCCGTCTCAATACCCACTTGTTGGAGACGCCGTTGCGACTCATCGGGGGTCAAAACCTCCCAATTCAATTGGGCTTGCATTTGCTGGGCGAGGAGGGCACCGAGACTTTCTGGGGGTTGATTTGGATCAGTACTGGCAATATTGGCATCAGGCCCAATGACCGCAATACTTTTGATCTTGGCTAGGGCTGGAGCATTGTGGATCAAGGGTGGCGGATTAGTGGCCAGAATTTTATCTTTAACTTGGTTGTAGACCCCTTGCGAAAAACGATTAGCGATATCATGGGCCGCAATGATCAGTCCATTATTGATTAATAAAATATCGGATTTACCTTGGAGTAACGCCGTATCAAAGTTGACGGCATCACTTTGCCAAACAATTGATCCTTGGGCATTATAGGCGGTGGCTTTAGTCAAGATCCGGGGGGTAGAAATTTGTCCAATGGGTAGGGGCACCCCTAAAAAAGCACCGCCCAAAAGAGTTAATAACGATTCTATAGTCCGGCTGGGGATTTCAATTTTGACCGGTTCACCGACGATCAGTACGTCTGCCCCCAATCCTTGGGCCACCTGACGCGCAATTTCTGGGCTAGTCCTGACCTGCTCTGGTGTGATATCGATGGCTTGGAGGACTGAATTGACCTGGATCGGCGGGATCACTTCGTATTTACGGGTCCACAGGAGATCGCCCGCCACCACCGCCGCGAGATCGGGGAGGTTTAATTTTTGGGGATGCTCCGTTTCAAAGCCCAAGACCGCTACCCGCTCTAGTCCCGAGCGTTTTAGGGCGGAGGGCTGCGCCCCTTCGGGGATCACAACTCTGGTGTTTCCGCTAGGTAGGGGCTGGCTAAACTTTAGTTTCGGCGCTGGGTCCGCAACGGAGAAGAGTTGGATCTGGCTCGCGCCCAAAGAAACCATTTGTCCTTCATCTGAGGGGGCAGCTACATCCAAAGCAGGGTAGTTTAAGGCTTGGGTAAGCGTAACTTTGCCCGCTAAACTATCCCAATACATCACCTGATTGGGTTCCTGCAAGGTAAGCCAAAGATGACGATTATCCGCAGCCCCAGCCAAATGCAGCAGGCGACCCTGGGGCAGATTCCAACGACTTTGAATTGTATTACTGCGGGTATTGACCGTAATAATGCTCTCATCGGCGGCAATGAGATAAAGGCGATTTCCATCACGACTCAGGGCCATTTGGGGGCGCGCAGGGTCGTAGGCCACGGCTAAAGGACTTCCCAAAACTCCAGTCAGGGGGTTGATCACCCAAATCTGGGATGCTGGCTCTGGAACATAACGTAGTGCTGAAACATAAATACGTAGACCATCGGCACTGACCACTAGATCTTGGGGCTGGGGGATCCCTTCTAACGTACTGAGCAGGCGGATCTCGCGGATAATCGGGTCGATTTGATAAATATAACTATTTTGCTGATCACGGACTCCGGCATAAATCCGATTGTTATTACGGGCATAGCCTAAACCAAATAAAGTCCGCGCTGAAGAACTATTGCTCCCCTCTAATACCGTAATTTGATCTTCTCCAGTGCGCGTTGCCACGGGCTGGGGGATAGGTACTGTACCTAAAATAAGCTTGGTTTGCGGATCAAAAAAAGTGATTGCTTGCCCCGATCCTAAAACCAAAAGACCCTCTTGGGTTTCGATAACACTATGAAAAGCAGGATCTAAAGCAATTGCTAGGGGTTTGCCTAGGGTTCCCGTATCTAAGGCCATCGGGATTAATTGATCTTTAGTGCTATTGAGTATGTAGGCACTGGGAGCAGACTCTACCGCACTACCCAGGCTGATCCAAAGTGCCAAACTAACCCAATATTGCGCACGAAGCATTACTCATTACCGTGGGCAGGATCTGGTTATCAGTGTGGCACTCCCTTGGGCATTCGACAAGATCCGCCATAATGGAAGGATCATCTAGGACCCTACTATGCAAGATCAATTGCTCGATGCCCTCCATCGCTACCAAGATCAGGTAGATTTTTTAGAGATCCGCCTTGAGCAAAGTGAACATACGGGCTTGAGTTTTCGGGGTGCTTTGCTGGATGGGGTTGCCCGTAGTCTGTCCTTAGCTGGCGGGGTCCGCGCTTGTCATCGGGGGGGCTGGAGCTTTGTTACCTTTAACTCTTTAGAAGAACTCCCGGAGCGCGTCGGTCAGGCTGTGGCCCAAGCCCATTTAGTCGGCTCCGAAAGCACCCAACTCGCCCATCCTGATCCGGTCGTAGCAACGGTCCCCGTCGTCATTGGGAAAGACCCGCGCATGGTTTCTTTAGCGGAGAAACGCGCCCTTTTGGAGCATTACAATAGCCTGCTTTTAGCGGCAGACCCCCGCATCCAAACGACGATGAGTGGTTTTTCCGATAGCTTTCGCACCACTTGGCTGGTTAACAGCCTGGGCACAGTTCTAGAGCAAGAGCGCATGGATGTGAGTGGGCGTTTTGGTGTCATTGCCCGTAGTGGTGGGGTTGTCCGCCAAGGCTTTACCTCCGTTCATTCCCGTAGTAGCTATGACGTTTTAGAAGATCTGGATGCCGAAGTACAGTCTGCGGCCCAACGAGCGATCCGACAATTAGAAGCCCAACCCGTCAAGGGCGGACAATATGCTGTGGTACTTGATCCGTACTTGGCTGGAGTATTTATTCACGAAGCCTTTGGGCATCTTTCGGAGGCTGATTTTATTTACGAAAATCCCCGGATGCAGGATCTCCTGCGCATGGGGCGGCCCTTGGGACATGTCTCGTTATCGGTTGTGGATGATGCCACCGTGCCCGGTCAACCAGGGAGCTATGCCTACGACGATGAAGGGGTCCCGGCCCAACAAAAGTTCCTGATCAAAGATGGGATTTTAAATCAACGACTCCATAATCTAGAGACTGCTGGGAAATTGGGTGAGGCACCCACGGGCAATGCAAGAGCTTTAGATGCCACCCATCCGCCCCTAGTCCGTATGACCAATACGGGGATCTTGCCCGGTGATCAGACGTTTGAAGAAATGATTGCTGGCATTGAAGAAGGGGTCTACGCCGTACGTATGCTCGGGGGCCAAACCAACGGTGAAATGTTTACTTTTGCCGCCGCCGAAGGATTTATGATCCGCAATGGCAAAATCGCTGAACCCGTGAGTGATGTCACCCTAACCGGGAATGTCTTTCAAACACTCCAAGATATTGATGCGGTTGGATCGGACATGATCTGGGCCACTGGAGGCTGCGGCAAAGGCGGTCAATCCGGTCTTCCGGTAGCCGTAGGCGGGCCCCATGTGCGGATTAAGAATGTGGTGGTTGGCGGGCGCTAGAGCGTTGCTTTAATACGTCGGTCCTCTTAGTAATGGCTAGGAGGATCGCACTATAATCAAAGCAAGCTGGGAGCTTAACTATGGTTGTGCGTTACACACCAACTTTTTATCCTGAGTCTGACGGCAAACCCATGGCTGACAATACAGAGCAGTTCCAATGGATCGTGCTGATCAAAGAGAATTTAGAGATTCTTTTTGCCCAAGATCCAGAGGTTTTTATCGCTGGAGATTTACTTTGGTACCCGGTAGAGAAAAATTATATCTGTCAAGCCCCCGATACCCTAGTAGTGTTTGGACGACCTAAAGGTAAGCGGGGCAGTTATCAACAGTGGAAAGAAGATAATATCCCCCCACAGGTTGTCTTTGAGATCTTATCTCCTAACAATACGCTCAAAGAAATGGCGAAGAAATTTGATTTTTACCAACGCTATGGGGTAGAGGAATATTATCTTTATGACCCCGAAAAAAATGATCTAAGCGGTTGGCTACGTAGCGTTCAGGGTCTAGAAGTTATTGATGAGATGAATACGTGGGTGAGTCCCCGTTTAGGTATTCGCTTTAGCTTGACAGCCGAGACTTTAGAGATCTACCGACCGGATGGAACCAAGTTTTTGAGTTCCATAGCCCTAGCGCAATTAAAAGTAGCTGCTGAACTGAGGGCTGAACAGGAGTCTCTCAGAGCGGATCAGGAAGCCCAGAGGGCAGATCAGGAAGCCCAAAGGGCGGATCATGCCCAACATGCCCTTGAGCTATTGCGTACCCGTCTACGGGATCTGGGTCTTGATCCTTAACGTACCTAAGCCATCTGCCCCGCATGGTAGGAACTACGAACCAACGGACCGGAGCGCACATCACTAAAGCCTAAGTCCCGGGCCACAGCGCCTAAATGATCAAATTCTGCGGGAGTCCAGTACTTTAAAACG
>JANNOF010000204.1:0-4408 GCA_031398925.1 Gloeobacteraceae cyanobacterium SOY_34_metabat_371
TGGGGGACACGGCGGATCTCTTCTTTACCCCGATAAAGGGCAATGATCCCAGGACTTTTGCCTACATAGCCATAGTCCGCATCCGCCATTTCCCCCGGTCCATTGACAATGCAGCCCATAACCGCAATATCTAGGCCGATCAGATGCGAGGTGGCAGAACGGACTTCGTGCAATACTTCTTCGAGATTAAATAGGGTCCGTCCACAACTGGGGCAGGCGACGTATTCAACCATCGTTTTACGCAGGCCCAAGGCTTGCAAGATCCCGTAGCACACGGGGATCTCTTTTTTTGGGTCTTCGGTTAATGAAACCCGGATCGTATCACCGATGCCTTCGGCTAAAAGCGTCGCAATGCCCGCAGTAGACTTGATCCGACCATACTCCCCATCACCCGCTTCCGTCACGCCCAGATGAAAGGGATATTCCATACCGAGGCTATCTAGGCGCTGGGCACACAGACGATAGGCGGCAAGCATTACCGGGACTCTAGAGGCTTTCATTGAGATCACCAGATTCCGAAAATCCAGTTCTTCACAGATCTGAATAAATTCTAGGGCCGATTCCACCATTCCCAAGGGCGTATCGCCGTACATATAGAGCATCCGCTCCGCTAAGGAGCCGTGATTTACCCCAATGCGCATGGCTTTATTTTGATCCCGTAGACTCTCAACCAGGGGCTTAAGCGCTTCGCGTACGGCTTGATGAACTCCCTTAAGTTCGTCAGCAGAATATTCGCCACTGGTGCGACGGCGCTCAAACACGTATAGCCCCGGATTGATCCGTACTTTATCGACGTGCTTAGCCACTTCTAGGGCGATCTTCATCCCGTCATGGTGCACATCCGCCACCAAGGGCACGGGCTGGTAGGTGTCTTCGAGGGTTTTGCGGATCTTTTCTAAAGCTTTGGCATGGGCCATGGAGGGGACAGTGACTCGGACGAGTTCACAACCGATCTCGTGTAATTCTCGGATTGCCCTGACCGAACCCGCAATATCCAGGGTGTCTTCGTTGATCATCGACTGCACTAAGACGGGAGCATAACCGCCAATGGTGACAGCACCCACGGGCACAGGGCGCGTCTTACGCCGTACCAGGGTTTCATTGGGGGCGATCAAAGTCTGCATAACGGCTTACCAGTACTGCTAGATCCCATTGTGATCTAGGTTCGTTAAAACTACGTAATCAGCTTGAAAAAACGCGCCCTCTGCCGCAGATCCGTAGATAGTCGGTGCTGGTTAGGATCTTTACCATGAATGGAGGGCCCGTAATTGTGGTGTTTTCTTCAAAAGATGGGCTTCCATACGGGTTAAAACATCATCTAAAATCGTGATTGCTTCGGCAATAAACGGCCCTTTATTTAACATCACACATTCTGCGCGTTCAGCCATAGCCGCATCGGTCATTTCCCCTCGCGAAGGGATACCATTTTTTACTAAATGCTCTAATACTTGTGTTGCCCAAATAACAGGAATATGCGCCGCTTCGCAGATCCAAAGCATTTCTTCTTGGATCTCGGTTAACCGTTGATATCCGATCTCAATGGCTAAGTCACCTCTGGCGATCATGACCCCAAAGGCTTGCCGCCCGGCGGCATAAATAATGAGTTCTGGCAGGTTAGCAACTGCGGTTGCAGTTTCAATCTTAGCGACAAGAGCAGGGCGAAATAACTGTCCAACTAAACGTTTGTCCAATTCGTGTTGAAGTAACTCCATATCGGCCGGTCGTTGTACAAAAGAGTAACCAATAATATCGGCGTGGGTGGCGACAAAATCTAGGTCTGATAGATCTTTTTCAGTCAATGGACTGAGGTGTAAAACTATAGCGGGGAAATTCAATCCTTTTTCAGATCGGAGTTTAACGCCTTTAGGACTAGCCTGAATTACTTCGAGTAATATTCCCACTTGTCCATCGGGTATAGAATACTGGGTATCAATCACGCGCGTCTGGATCTTGCCATCGTCAATATATACAGGCATGTCAAGGGTTAATACATCAAGCATTTCGGGAACCGTACAGCATGTTTGAAATTGATCTACGGCTTCACCGGGGAGATCAGGTAGGCATCGCAATAACACAATATGATCCCCTCGAAATACGCGCTTTTTATCTAGTGGGGCACGTACAGTTCCCGTGCGGATTTTAGGTCCGCCTAGATCCATCATGACTTTACATGGTGTTCCTATTTCCTGTTCGGCGCGACGCACATGATCGATCATATTCTGCCAGGATTCAGCCGTGTCATGGGCACAGTTTATCCGTACACAGGTTGCCCCGCGTTGCATTAGTTCTCGTACCATCTCGTAATCCGTGGCGGCTTGGGTGGGTAGCGTGACCATGATCCTAACCCGACGCGCAGACGGTGACGAACCAAACAATGCTGCTGTGTGCTGTTGTAATAACTGATTCCCTTCAAAAAAGAAATCAATAGGAGGTCGGTTGCGGGATTGAGCAGAGGCTGATTCGCAAATGACGTGTAATGTGGCAATTACAGCATCAAGACTGGGCATTACCCGTGCTTCAATCCGCCCTAAAGAAGATAAACCCCAAGGCATCAAGGCCGCTTGAAGAGCGCGTAGATCATGACGACGCAAAGCCAGATACTCCGCTAAATTTAAGGCGCTAGCCAGAAACTCAGGACGCTGAATATGGGCTTGCCAGTGCTTAAAAGTTTCTTGTCCTTCGCTTTCCACAAGTTGGCGCAGTTCTTGCAGGGCCAAGAGCAACCCCTGTGGACTAGATAGATTATGTAAGGTCCCAAAGGGCCGCATTGCTTGATCGACCGGATTTGCTTGAGCGTTCGTGTTTGAAATTTGAAACTGCATAAAAACATTCCTCAGTTTCAAGAATAAGACAATAAATTGCATCCTGAAGGTAAAGTTCAAAAATCCAATAAAAAATAAAATTTGTAGCGATCTATCAACGCGCGTGTAGCTTGATTAAGGTTTTTATCCCGTCAGTACTCGTTATTGAAACCGCCATCGTTAAGCCATGTGCATCCTGTGCTGTCAAAACTTCAGTGGGAGAATGTATCGTGTGTGCGTAGGTCAGTTCATCTTGACCCAATTCAATCATCAGGTTATCTCCCTTGCCAGGACGATCATAGATTATTGCGAGTAAAGGTGTATTCTTAATTAATTCTTGATCCCCCTGTTCTGAATCTATTACTTCTATCGAAGTATATCGTCCACGATTAGTCTCAGAAAACCGATCAAAGAACTTACCCCACTGTTCAACGGGTACAGATGCGTTAACGTCAATTTTATGGATCATGGGAATCCTTCCTCATTGTGGTTTATCTAAGTTAAAGCTGCTGAAAACCTGATCTCCTTATAGTTCACATTACCCAGATCATTGCGTCACAGAGCCTGATGATCCTCTATCTATAGACTGAAAGTTTATAGTTTCATAAATTATTTTCTACAACGGCTCTATGTAAAGAAAAGATCAGGACTTCTACTCTTAGGAAATTACAATGTTCATTCCTTTGATAGAGGTTATATACTCCGCAAACGTAGAGGGTTGAATACAGGCTGGGGACTGCTATCGGTTTTCTTTGTTCCTTAAAGTAATACAAGAGGTTTAAGATTTGTGGCACAGACACAGCAGAAGCCAGTCTCAAAAGAAGTCAAGATTTGGTATGGTCTTGAGCTATCTAAAGTATTGACCGAACTGGGTAGTGATCCCCAGCAGGGGTTAACGACCGCCGAAGCAACACAGCGCCTTGATACCTATGGCCCTAACCGTATACCAGAGCAAGGGCTTAAAAATCCCTGGTTTATCCTTTGGGAGCAATTAACCTCGACGATGGTCTTAGTTTTGATTGTCGCCGCGATCATTTCAGCAGCACTAGGTGATGTGAAGGATACTATTGCTATTTTTGCGATTGTTATTCTCAATGCCTTACTCGGATTTACGCAAGATTATCGGGCCGAAAAAGCAATCATAGCCCTCAAAAAGCTATCTGTACCCACTGTCAAAGTCCGCCGAGAGGGAGCGGTCCAAGAGATCTCCGCCGATCATTTAGTTCCCGGTGACATTTTGGTTTTAGAAGCAGGAAACGTAGTTCCCGCCGATGGGCGTTTAGTCGAGGGGATGAGCCTTCAGGCCCAGGAATCCATTTTGACCGGGGAAGCAGAACCTGTGCCTAAAGAACCAATGACCTTGACGGGGTCGGATCTGTCCTTGGGAGAACAGCATAATCTCGTCTTTAGTGGCACCGCCATCACCTATGGGCGGGGGCTAGCCATTGTGACGGGCACTGGCCTTAATACGGAATTAGGCAAAATTGCCCAGCTCCTCGAAACTATGGAGAACAAACATACCCCCCTCCAAGATCGTTTGGATGCCCTGGGGAAAAAGTTGGCCCTAGTCGCCTTACTGCTCGTGGGCATTGTTGTGGTGTTAGGGC
>JANNOF010000217.1:0-1538 GCA_031398925.1 Gloeobacteraceae cyanobacterium SOY_34_metabat_371
CTCGGTGAGGACGACATCGAGCGTACCGACGACATCTACCATCGCGCAGCCGACGAGACGAAGTGAGTTCGGAACTGTAGCAGTTGGCGGAAGGAAGCGTTTAATGCGGATCAGGGTACTGTCGATCACGGTTGCGTTGGGGGCACTGTTGGCGGCACCCGCTTTCGGCGCCGAGTCGACCAATTGGGGCAAGGGCGGCAGCACTCAGAAATTCGCCGCTGATCGTGCCAGGCTCAACGCCAAAGGCGAACGCATGCGCATTGTCGGCCATTGCCAGTCCGCGTGCACGATGTTCCTCGCGGCGAGGAAGGTGTGCGTCGAACCGGGCGCAAGCCTGTTGTTTCACGCCGGAAACACGCCGGATGCGACAAAGCGGATGCTGGATTCCTACAAGCCGGCGCTTCGCAGCTATCTCATCGCCAACAAGATCATGGAGACGAAGGCGTTCACCACCATTCCCGGAAGCGTCATCATCAGCCGCTTCCACTACCCGAAATGTTGAAAGCAGGATGTCGTCGCTCAGGGCGACCCGCGCAGACACATAGCTTTCGCCCTCACGTCCTCCCGCCTCGCTTATCGGCATCCGGCTCGGCATCATTGGCAGCGACCGGAGGTGACATCGTACCTGACGTTGCACTGCTGCCCACGCCAGGAGAGGTTTCCTTCGCCGCCTCTGTCGGATGCAGCACTTCCCACTCGCGCTGGAGGAAACGGAAGCGGCGATAGCTGATCGGAATCGTCGCGAGATAGCCGAGCGTGACGACCGTCAATGTGCCGTAAGGATAAGTCACGAGCAACCCAACGAGCGCCGCCACCGCAGTCATGATCGGCAGCAGCAGCTCGCCCCGTATCCGCTCGCCCATCAGCTTGCCCGAGAATGTCGGGATCGTCGAGACGAGGAGAAATGCCATCGCCAGCGTGTAGAGGGCGGTGAACAGCGGAAATTGCTTCACCGCCACGATGCCGAGACCATCGATATAGAACGGCAGCAGTACCGTGATCGCGCCTGCCGGCGCCGGCATCCCGGTAAAATAGTTCGACTGCCACTTCGGCTTGTCGACCTCGAGCATGGAATTGAAACGCGCGAGCCTCAGCCCCATGCCACAGGCGAACAGCAGTACGGCCAGCCAACCGAAACCTTTCAGCCCGCCAAGTCCCCAGGTGAACAGGACGATCGCCGGCGCCACGCCGAAATTGATGAAGTCAGCGAGACTGTCGAGCTCTGCACCGAACCGCGACTGGGCCTTGAGTGCGCGGGCGAGGCGACCGTCAACGCCATCGAGGATGGCCGCGGCGACGATCAGCCCGATCGCCAGCTCGTAGCGGCCCTCGATCGCCATGCGGATGGCAGTGACGCCGGCACAGAGACTGAGCAGCGTGAAAAAGTTCGGCACCAGCAGGCGCACCGGCACCTTGCGCTCGCGAAACAACAACCGCCGCCGCCGCCGCACGCTCGGATCCCGGAATGGCTCTTCATCTTCGATCAATGCGATCAGCCCTCATAGCCCTCGATAATCGTCACGGACGCGTCGGCCGCT
>JANNOF010000236.1:0-6775 GCA_031398925.1 Gloeobacteraceae cyanobacterium SOY_34_metabat_371
AGGGGCTGGTCTGGAAATCCGCCAAGACCTACAAAAATTTCTTGGCGCACAAAGATTCCCATATCGCCGGTAAAACGTTTAGCCCACCGCGTCCGCCAATTAATTAAGTGCCCAATGATCCGGTAGGGCCAAGCTGGATTGTCAAGCTGTACGTCAAAGCGCCCCCCGATCACTTCAGGCTCCAGTTGTTCGAGTTGAGCCAGAGCACCGGGGCTAAGCTGCGTATCGCTGTGTAAAAAAAGTAGGATTCCGTTTTGAACAGTCCGGGCACCCCAATTCATTTGGGCACTGCGGCCTTTACGGGGGGCGGTTTCCCACCTTAAGGGATAGCGCACCTGGGCGGCTTGGACTTGATCCAGAGTCCCATCCGTAGAACCCCCATCAATGATGACTACCTGAAAATTGCCCGTTTGAAAATTTAGCATTTCTAAACAGGCCCGGATCGTCCCGGCTTCTTGGTAGGTGGGAATGATCACATGGATAACCACTAGAAGCCTAGCAATTGCTCCAATTTAGTGAGGCTAAAGCGCAAGGTATGCTCATCTTTTTCGATCAAACCGCGTTTGTGCAGATCGGAAAGGGTCCGCGTAACGGTTTCACGGGCTAAGCCACTCAGAGCCGCAAGTTCACGATGGGGAAAAGCCGGGATCGTGACCCCTTCACGACTGGTGCGCCCCTGGCCTTCAGCAATAAATAAAAGGGTATCGACTAGGCGACTTTCGCTGTTGGATTCACGAACCATCAGACGTTGATTGGCTTGTCGTAAACGACGGGCCATTACCATAAACAGCGATTGACAAAAGAGGGGTTCATGGTTGAGCAAATGCATAAAAATATTGCGGGGCAAACTCCCTAACCGAATTTGGGTCAGGGCCATGACATCGGTAGACCGGGGGGATTGATCCAAAGCTGCCATTTCGCCGACAACTTCATCAGGACCCAGAATATTGAGGATCACTTCCCGTCCATCCCCATGAAACATACGGATCTTGACCCAGCCATCCAAAATAAAGTATACCGATTGGCCCCAGTCATTTTGAAATAGCACCATATGACCGGACTTATAGGCCCGTTCAGTCATGGACTCTTGGATCAACTGCATAGAAGCAGGACTGAGTTTATGAAATAGCTCCAAATTATAGGTCTTGGAAGCCTTTTCCGTCGTCATACACGGGTTCCTTCTGGCTGGAGGCTACCTGTAAGTATATCGAGCAGTATCACGCATTGGGTGGATTATTTTAGAACCCCTTTAGGACGGGCGCTGAGCCTGTTGTTGGAGTAGATCAACACTCCGGGAGGTACCAATGCGCGAAGCTCCAGCCAAGATCAGTTGTACACTTTGGGCGATGGTTTTGATCCCGCCTGCACATTTAATGGGCAAACGGCCTTTGGTCAAACTAACGACTTCACGTACCAGATCCGGGGAGATGGGTTCCCAGCCGGTGACCGTCTTGATCCCCCGGACGCCACTATCGCCGCAGACTTGGAGGGCAAGTTTTAAATCTTCCGGGCGCACACTGGAAAGCTCGAGCACAGCCCGGACCGGAACTTGCGTTGCTTGGACGATCTCAGCCAATTCTTGATAGACCCGATTGGGATCCCCTTCCTTAAACCAACCCAGGTGGGGAACAACTTCTAGACCCTGTGCGCCCTGTTCGACCAACTGCTGGGCCGCATAGAGTTTAGCCCCAGGACTATCTAGCCCCAGGGGAAACCCGACTACGGTCCAAACCTCTATGGGCTTTTTGAGTAGCGTATTTACGGCTAGGGCCAAATGTACAGGAGGCACACACACCGCCGCAAAGCGGTAACGGTCTGCCTCCCAGCACGTCTGTTCCACCGTTGTTACCGTAGTAGCGATAGCCAAACAGGTATGCTCTAAAAATTGAGCCAGCTCTATCTCTGGGTGGATCATCAACACTCCGCACGAAGCATTAATTAATTGACGGGTCGCAGTGAACTGATCTTATCGTTAAGTCCCCAGCTTTGTAGATTTGGATAGGCACCAGGATTGAGCTGAACACAGTTGCGCAACTCATAATCCCGGCAGATCTCCCAGGTACCATCAAGCACCGCACTACTGCCTTGATCATTATTAGCCCCAAGCCGACGAATCGTATTGGTAAAGACCGAGCGTTCACCTTTAAACCCTGTATCTTTATACAGGACTAAGCGATTTTGGACCGTAGCATCTGGATACGTTTCTCGATTTCCCTGAAGATCCCCTTGGTCCGCATCAATATAAGCCGTCGGACGTACAGAACTTATATCTCCAGCCAGCCCCAGTTCACGCAGATTGCGATAGGAACCTGTAGAGAGTTGGGTACAGTTACGAAAATAATGATCTTTGCACAGTTGCCAAGAACCCTTAACCATCACACTGTTGGCTTTATCATTGGTGTTTTCCATGCGGATCACTTGTTTATCATAGGTCCAGCTATTGCCCCGAAAATTGGTATTGTTAAACATTCTGATCACAGGGCGACCATCATCCTCAAAGAAATTATCATTAGCAGCAACATTCCGGAGGGGACGAGCTGAGGAGATTTTATCGTTAATTCCCAAGGATTTAAGATTACGATAGCTACCGGGCTCAACCCTAATACAGTTGCGAAACTCTACGTTGCTGCAAACTTCCCAAGTCCCTTTGACGATCAGGCTAGAGGCAGTGTCATTATTTTTAGAAAACCGCTTGACGGGGTTTTTAATCGTCCAAGATCTGCCTTCAAAAGCCGTATCTTGAAAAAATTTAATGCTCTGGGCCTGTACAGGGATCATTAATGCAGCAAGTAGACCGGTCAAAAGCAAGGGATATGTTTTCATGGGCTTGATCAATGAGGATAGGTACATTATAAAGATCGCCATAGCGCGCGCATATCTAGCTAAGGGAGGATTCAATTAGGCTCTTAATACCCAGGGCACAGTTAATAGGCGCACAATGATTGCGGTTAAGCCCAGAAAAAATAGCCCTAAAAGACTTGCTAAAGGATTGCCATTGATGCCTGTCCAAAGAGAACTGATGGCACCGGTGTAGGAGATCAATCCCCCCACATTGACCCAGTAGATCCCGGCGACCCAACCGCCATGTAGCCCCATGCCCAATCCCAAACGGTCTCCCGTCCAAAATCTAGCCCCGCCTAACAGCAAGCCCATGATTATAAGCCCTGGAAATTGAGGCCAACTGGCTAAAATTGCCTCTAGGGGCTTTAGAAAATGAGCAATCGCAAAGATCAACGCACTGGTCCACAAAGCGCCCAGTTTGCCGTAGGGGGTGAGCCAAATATTGATTAAAAAGCCCCGAAAGAGTAATTCTTCGATCCCCGCAACGGCTAGACCCACCCCCACCCCCGTCAGCATAATTTCGATCCCCGTGGGACCGAGTAGCTTTTCTGGCGTAAAGACCAGCCAGCCCCAAAGCGCCTCTAAGCTAAAGAGGACGGCTAAGCCCCCCAAGCCCGTGCCCAAGCCCAGGAGCCAATAGCCCCAATCCGGCGCATCCGCCCGCCAACCATACTGGCTAAAGGGCTTGCCATCAATACGACTAAAAATACCCAGCAGGGCAATAAAACTGAGATAAAGCCCTACCGCCCCCAGGGTATTTTGCAAATTGGTAGGGTCTAAACCCCACTGCCAACCCGTGCTCCAGAGGATCAGGGCTACTTGGGGGAGCCATAGTAGGACTAAAAGGGCCAAAAAGCAGCCCAGACGGAGCCAGGAGGTGGTCTGGCGCAAAAATTCAGCCAGCGTGTTAATCACGGAGGAGTGCCGTGGCTTTGATCCGAATGATCCGCTCTGGATCTTGGCTCACGACACTTAGACCCGCACGGACGTCAGGATCATGCCGAAATACTTCGAGGGCTAATAGGGCGGCATAGCGCACGGCCCAATCCTTATCCGAGAGAACCCCCAGCAAAACCGGGATCGCCCGTGGATCGGCCAATTGTCCTAAGCCTTTGGCGGCAACCCGCCGCACACTGGGGGCAAAGTCTTTGGTTAAGCCCCACACCAGGGTATCAAAGCTAGCCGGGTCGTTAATCTGTACCAAGGCGCGGAACTGTTGAAAGCGGGCTGCATAGTCATGATCATCTAAATGATCGATCAACGGCTGAACGGCAACGGGGCCGAATTTTACCAATCCCGCCACGATCCGGTCACAGATCCCACTATCCGTACAGCGCAAGGCGCGCATTAAAGGCACTAGGGCGGCGGGGTCTTGGCTGGCTACGAGCGCGTCAATGGCGTGGCGTAGGGCTTCCAGATCAGGGGCCGCTTGGAGTTGGGCAATGCGTTCGGTGAGGGACATAGTCTTTTATTTTGCCCTACAAACTACCCGGATCCGCAGATATCGGACTGGGGATCTGTCCTAGGGGTTGGGCCGACCAATGTTGGTGCTGGATCAGGGTATGGACTTGCCAATCAGCGTGGGGGCTGGGGAAATCAGCCCGATAGTGGGCACCCCGTGATTCTTTACGCCATAGGGCTGAGCGGATCATTAAATAGGCCAAGATCACTTCATTGCGGGCTTCTAGCGCTTCACGGTTCAGGCTCCAATCCCCCAGATCCAGGGCTTCTTGCCAAGCAGATAAGCGCTCTAGCCCTTCTGAGAGTTCGGCATTGGTGCGGACGATGCCGCAGGCTTGCCAACAAAGTAGGGGTAATTCGCGGTGAATCTCCTGGATCAACTCAGGGGGCGCAGGGTGCGTAGGGCTGACCTCAGGGGGATCTGGGTAATCAAGGGTGGGCTTAGGGGCAAAGCGCGCGATCCGTTGGGCAAAAACCAAGCATTCCAAAAGCGAATTACTCGCCAATCGATTGGCCCCGTGTACGCCAGTACTGGCCGTTTCTCCCACGGCAAAAAGACCAACTAAGCTGGTTTCGCCATTTAGCCCCGTACGAACGCCTCCCATACAATAATGGGCCGCCGGAGCCACAGGGATCAGGTCTTGAAGGGCATCCAGACCCCAGCGCTGACACAGGAGCACAATATTCGGAAACCGGGCCTGGATCCGGTCTAAACCAATGGGCCGAAAGTCGATATAAACCCGGTCTTGACCCAGACTCTTGAGATGTAAATAAATCGCTCGGGCAACCACATCGCGGGGGGCTAGTTCCCCTTGAGGATGATAACGGTCTAAAAAATATTCCCCTTGCTGATCTAAGATCCTGGCCCCTTCGCCCCGGACAGCTTCACTGATCAAAAAAGCTGGGGCACCAGGGACCGCGAGGGCCGTTGGGTGAAATTGTACAAACTCCAGATCGCGCAATTGCGCTCCGGCCCGCCAAGCCATCGCTAAACCATCCCCTGTGCTAACGGAGGGATTGGTGCTGTGGGCAAAAATACGGCTGGCTCCACCCGTGGCCAAGATCGTGACGGGGGCACCAAAATAGGTAACTACGCCCCGGTACCGGGCAGAAACGCCCCAACACCGTTCCTGATCCGCCCAAAGGTCTAGGGCCAGGGTTTGGGTAAACACGGTGATATTGGGCTGGGCCAAGACTTCTTCCAACAGGGCTCGGACCAATTCACGACCCGTGGCATCACGGGCATGGAGGATCCGTTTACGCGAATGGGCAGCCTCTAACGTTAGATCCAAATGCCCCTGATAGCGATCAAAGCCGACTCCTAGACGTAGTAAATCTGCAATACAGGCGGGGGCTTCTTCCACAAGCAGTTCGACGGCTGTACGTTCACATAACCCGGCTCCCGCGGCTAGGGTATCCTCCACATGTAGCCCAAAGGAATCCGTCGGATCGATCACCGCTGCGATCCCGCCCTGTGCCCAATCACTTGAGGACATGACCAGGTCTTCTTTGGTAATTAGCGCTACGCGCCAATCCACAGGGAGCTTAAGGGCTGTATATAACCCCGCCGCCCCACTGCCGATCACGAGCGCATCAAAGACTTCCATGCATTTGCGTAGCTATTGGTTGTCTATCATGACGTATTTTGGTGGGTCCTGCACACATCCCATGACTGAAAGGGATCGTTCCTAAGGTACACAGGGTCTTTCAATCAAGATCAATGGTTTTTATAGCGCCATCAGGGGTCTTCACCGTTTTCATCTGATGATTACTGTAGGTATAAAAAGTGCTCTTTCCCATAGCATCTTTAAAGCGTGTCAAATCCCCTGTGAGCGGATCGTAGGTATAAAAAACTTTAGTCTCTGATATTTTATTGGGTACGGTTAGATAAGCCATACTGACCTGATCAGGATAATGGGTATCTTCATAAACAAAGTGGATAGCAGCTCCTAGGGCTTCGGTTACTTTGAGGAGTTTCTGATCGTTCCAAGATAGGGTAAATAATGTTTCATCGAAAGAATTAATTAATTCCTCTAAATTACCTGTCCCGCGATTAAATTTTAACTTGGTGTTGCTGGAGTCTTTAAAGATTAGGTGATTATTCATCACTGAAACAATACCTTGAAAAGGATCATTTCTAGTTTCATTTTTATAGGTAATCTGATCCGTACTAATAAAATACTGCGTTCCCCCTGTCGGAAGCATGAACGCTATCCGATCAGCACTTATGCGTCTTGCCTTGAGGCTATATAACCCAAGACTTGTTCCATAGCCAAAAGGACCATTCGTAATTGGCGCACCATTCTGTTTTTTACTTTGATAATGCCGAACTAATAGAAGTCGATTTAACCCTATGAACTTTAAGTCTACACTATCAAAAGTATAAATCCCGGGCGGAACATCTTTAGGCGAAGGAACACGAACTTGAGCCTGTAGCGTGAGGGAGTTAAAGATGCAAATCATTACTATTCCT